>CAINWP010000232.1 GCA_903854475.1 uncultured Verrucomicrobiota bacterium | reverse complement strand
ATCCAAGGGACAGGCTCCATCCAAGGGACAGGCTCCATCCAAGGGACAGGCTCCTTCCAAGGGACAGGCTCCATCCAAGGGACAGGCTCCTTCCAAGGGACAGGCTCCATCCAAGGGACAGGCTCCTTCCAAGGGACAGGCTCCTTCCAAGGGACTGGCTCCATCCAAGGGACAGGCTCCATCCAAGGGACAGGCTCGATTTACTGAAAGAAACCCAACTCCGGCATCGAAATAGAGATGTGGAGTCTCCATGTTAAACCTCAATGCTGAACGGGATATGGCTCGGACTATTGACAGTCGCGGCACTGTTGGCCGGGATAACTGGCCGCCTGGGTGGAATGACCGATGGGGCCATTCAGGGAGCCAATACAGCCGTGACGGTATCTCTGGGTTTAATCGGGATCATGGCGCTGTGGTTGGGCATCCTTCGCTTGGCCGAGCAGGCCGGTTTGGTGACGACTTTAGCTCGAATTCTTCAACCAGTCTTAGTCCGTCTCTTTCCCGAAGTCCCGCCCGGACACCCGGCTCTCGGTTCAATAGTCCTCAATGTTACCGCCAACGCTCTAGGCCTCACCAACGCGGCGACACCGATGGGCCTTCGGGCTATGCGGGATTTGCAACGGCTGAACCTCCAACCCGATACGGCTTCCAATGCCATGTGCACCTTCCTGGCGATTAATACCGGTTCGGTTCAGTTGATCCCGGTGACGGCCATCGCAGTTTTGGCAGCCAATGGTTCCAAGAACCCCACCTGGATCGTCGGCACCACGCTGTTGGCTACCCTATGCTCTTCGCTGACCGGACTGGTGGTGGTTAAAATCGCACAAAGGTTGCGTTGGTTCCGCATATCGGAGAGCCGGACTGCGTCACCCACCCCACCCCGCCCCGCAGAAGAACCCAAAGAATCGGATGAGGCTTTTCCTCCCAGCGCACCACGTCCTTTGGGGTGGGCTGGTCGTTGTGCATTGCTGCTGCTGCTCATTTGCTTCGCGGGATTTGCCGTCGAAGCCACCTTGCATCCTCCAGCCGGATCCGAAGCCACCCTCGAGACAGCCCCCGTTGCCTTGCGAGCACTCAATGCCTTATCACTGGTGGCCCTGCCATTCCTCTTAGTGGCGATCCCGATCTACGCGGCACTTCGAGGCTTGGCGGTTCATGAGCAGTTCGTGAGTGGAGCCAAGGAGGGCTTCGAAACAGCCATCCGAATCATTCCCTACCTCGTCGCCATGCTCGTTGCCATCGGATGCCTCCGGGGAGCCGGGGGCATCGAGGGATTCACTCGATGGCTCGAACCGCTGCTCAATTCGGTGGGCTATCCACCCGAACTAGTGCCCATGACGCTCCTCCGCCCGCTGACTGGCAGCGGCACGCTGGCGGCGTTCACCGATCTGGTGAAGACCCACGGTGCGGACAGCCTCCTAGCCCGTATGGGTGGAACCCTCTTCGGCAGCACCGAAACCACCTTCTACGTCATCGCGGTCTACTTCGGCTCCATCGGCATCCGCCGCACCCGACATGCGATCCTCGCTGGCTTGGCAGCCGATGCGGCCGGAGCGATCGCCGCCGTCGCCATTTGCCGGGCCATGGTCTGAAAAGAAACCAAACACAGCCTGTCCCTCCCTCCGCTCCGCCCTTGTTTCCCAAGCCCGGGTCGGCTGATGCTCCGATCAGCATGACCCGATTTCTGCGGAGCATCTCCCTCACCCATTGGATCTTCATCGCCATGCTCGGCGGACTCGCGCTGGGGTGGGCTTTCCCGGCCGAGTCCCAGAACTTGAAGGTCGTCTCCAACATGTTCCTGAAGATGATCAAGTGCATCCTCGTGCCCTTGGTCTTCGGAACTCTGGTCGTTGGTATCGCTGGCCATAGCGAAGACCTGAAATCCGTCGGCCGACTTGCGTGGAAATCCATTCTCTACTTTGAAGTCGTCACTACCCTGGCTTTGGTCATCGGTCTTGTGGCCGTCAATGTCTTCGAACCGGGAGTGGGAGTAGTGCTGCCGACCGCCAACTCAGCAAACACCGGTGTCGCGGCCACCAAGATCACCTTCAGCGGCATCCTCGAACACATCGTGCCTAAAAGCTTCTTTGAGGCCGCTGCCGCCAACGACGTGCTTCAGGTGGTCTTCTTCGCAGTTTTCTTTGGAATCGCACTGGCTCAGACACCCGAAGCCCAGCGCAAGCCCATGCTCCACTTCTGCGAGTCGCTCACCGAAGTGATGTTCAAGTTCACCGGGGTGGTTATGAAGTTCGCTCCCATCGGCATCGGCGCGGCCATGGCCTACACGGTCGGTCACAGCGGCCTCGGGGTGTTGGCCAATTTGGCCAAACTCATCGGAACGCTCTACCTGGCGCTGGCCGTCTTCGCCGTCACGGTCCTGCTGCCGATGGCGCTCTGGGCCCGGGTGCCGGTGCGACGATTCCTCACTGAACTCCGCGAACCCATCCTTCTGGCCTTCACCACCACCTCCTCCGACGCCGCCATGCCGGATGCGATGAAACGACTCACCACCCTCGGGGTGCCCAAGCGCATCGTGAGCTTCGTGATGCCGCTGGGTTATTCGTTCAATCTCGACGGGTCCACGCTCTATCTCGCGGTCGCCTCCGTCTTCGTGGCGCAGGCTGCTGGGGTCCACCTCACGATCTCCCAGCAAGTGGTTATCTTGCTGACCCTAATGTTGACCAGCAAGGGCATGGCCGGCATCCCGCGGGCCTCGCAAGTCATTCTGGCAGGCACTTTGGTGAGCTTCGACCTGCCGCTGGAGGGAGTACTGCTCATCATCGGCGTGGACGAACTCATGGACATGGCCCGCACCACAGTAAACCTCGTGGGTAACTGCCTCGCCACCGCTGTTGTTGCTCGCTGGGAAGGGGTATTTCCTCCGACCGGCACAACCCCGTCAAAACCCTGAAGGGTGACGATGCTCTCCTAAGGAACGGGCCGGATTGAGACCCCTGCTGGGCGAACAACGACGCTCTTACGGAAGACAGCGCGGCCAACTCAACCCATCCAACAGCTATCGTTCAGGCTCAGGGCGCGCCCGCCTGAATCCACCGAAACACCGCCAGGATATCCGCATCAGCGAGGCGCGGTTTGCCCGCTGGAGGCATGACCTGATCATGCGTAGTCGGCAGGAGAATCATCCGAAAAAGCCCTGACTTCGCCGGATCTCCCGGCACCACGGCAGCCACCCCGCTCTCGCCGCCCTTGAGCAATAACGCGCGTTGGTCGATGCGGAACTGGCCCTTCTGTTTTTCAGGACCGTGACAGGAAAGGCATTTGGCTTCGAACAACCGGGCGACGACGACGGCGTTGGTGTCGCCGTCCGCTCGAGAAACAATACCGTTGGTGTGCGGAGGATCCCAGCGGGTTATCCAATTGCGGATGACCTGCGGAGCATTCTGGGTCAGGAACCCCTGTCCATGGGTCAGGCTGCCCCCGTAGTGACTGGCCGCCATCAGGAGAGCGAGCGTGGTCCCCAAAGAACCCCGATACCACCAAAGCCATCGGTTTCCTGCCTGAAGCACCGCCGAATGAAGCACCAGGGTCACTCCGGCCACGACCGTCATGGCAATCCCGGTATTGCGATGCAGCATCAAGAGTTCCTGCAAATAATCGCCTCCCGAGGAGCGATACAGGCCTAGCACTGTGGTGACGATGGCCATGAGCACGCCCAATCCCAAACTGGCCCCCAAGACTCGACGCAACCCTTCAAAGGGCCGGAACCACGCCACCAATTCCAGGAGGACTGCGAAGCTAAAGAGACCGATAGGGAGATGAAGCACCACCATGTGGAACGGCCCCAAGAACGCAGCGCCCGGAGGTTGCCCGGCACCAACGACCGCCGCCGCTGCATCGGAGGCGCCCGCATGCAGCATGCCCCCCAGGCAGCTTAGCAAAATCAGCGGTATCGCTTTGAGGCGAGGATTCCCTAAGGGCTTCATGGATGCACAAGTAGACGCTCCCCCAATTCGCGATACTCATCGAAATTTGGTCTTTGCAGAGACTGCGTTGAACCGAGGTTTCAGCCCAGGACGGCCGATTTCAGAACACCGTAAATATCGGTCGATCGGAGCGTGTCTGCCGGCAGGCGCTGCTCGGAGAGAATTATTGGCCAATCCAGCGGCGACGACGGACGCGCGCCGTGAGACCCCTTCACCAAGCTGGCATCCAAGGGGATGACATCCATGAGCATGCGGAATCCGAGCTTCTTCTGCAGCAGTCGCCCCAAAATCTTCAGCTTCACAGCGGGAATCGCCGGGTCCAGGAAGAGTTCCACCGGGTCGTATCCGGGCTTGCGGTGGATATCCACGCAGCGTGCAAAATCCGGTGCCTTGGCCTCGTCGAGCCAATAGTAGTAGGTGAACCAGGAATCCTCCTGGGCAACGGCGATCAGGTCTCCGGAGCGGCTGTGATCCAGACCTAGAATATGCTTGTCCGCCGGACCATACACCTCCGCCACACCAGGGGTTTCCAAAACCACCTTGCGGACTTTATCTTCGATCGAAGGATCGTTGACCACGATGTGGGCCACCTGATGGTCGGCCACAGCGAACGCCTTGGAGTTTCCGATGTCGGGGAGTTCGAGTCCCAACTCTTCCTTGATGGTGATCCACCCGCGCTCGCGGAAAATTCGGTTGAGGTGTACCGGGCGAGACACTGGGGTAATGCCGTACTCGCTGAGAAGAATGGGGCAGACCCCTCGCGCTGCAAAGAAGTCCAAGAGATCACCCACGATCGCATCGATACGACGCAGGTCATCGGCCACTGCGGGATGCTGCGGGCCCAACCGTTGAAGGTTGTAGTCGAGGTGCGGCAGGTAGACGAGGTTGAGCGTCGGAGAGTGCTTCTCCTCAATCCACTTGGCCGACCCGGCAATCCACCGAGTGGCCGCATCGGGCGAGCCCTGCGGAGACTTCACGCCGGCAGCGGGCCCCCAGAAGGTTGCGAACGGAAAGTCACCCAAGGCCTGCTTCAAGGCCGGGCGCAAATCGTATGGCCAAGTGTAGACATCGAAGAACTTGCGTCCATCGGCCGGGTACATCGGCCGGGGCGTCACCGACCAGTCCGCGCCGGAATACATGTTGTACCACCAGAACATCTTCGCGCAGGTGAAACGCGGGTCCCGGGCCTTCAACTCGTCCCAGATCTTGGGAGCTTGAACCAGGTGATTGGACTGCTTCCAAAAATGAACCTCCGAGAGCGAACGGTCGTACCAGCCATTGGCCACGATCCCATGCTCCGAGGGGCGTCGGCCAGTGAGGTAGTCGGACTGGGCGGTACAGGTCACCGCAGGTATGGCTGGATCGATGGAGGCGTGGTTCCACCGCTGGCGCAGCGCGGACAACCGCGGCGTGTGGGGACCGATGTGTCGGTCACTGAGACCAACCACGTTGAGGACAGCAATGCGATTCACGGAAAGAGGGGGAATTGAAAACTACCTAGGCTACCCGTTTTTGGATCCGGGTCACGATCGCCCGCGACACCTGCGAATCAGGCCGGGTATCTACCAAGGCCTGGCTCCCGAGTTCCATCCTGCAGGAATGCCGAGCCTTGCGATTCCAGAGGATCATGTCGCCAGCCGATTCATCGAGATTCCACTGATGCAACCCGGCGTAGCCTTCCTCCTCGGCCTCGTTGCGATAATGCCAAAGGAAGACCCATCCGCCAGGTCGCGTCACAGCAAACATCTGACGCACGCATTGGAGGGGATCGCGGCTATGGTCCAGCGCATTGGAGCAGACGACGATATCGAAACTGTCGGCAGGGAATACCGAGAGGAGATCTTCACCGGCCGCCTTGCGGGTGCGTGTGGGCGGAGCCAACTGAAGATCGTCGAGGATGGAGTCGAAGACATCGGCCAAGGGGTCCACGGCGCTCAGGTCTACTTGCCGCCCCGGCCAGTGGAAACCCACGGCGGTCAGCGGACCGGCCCCCACATCCAGCACCTGGATCGGATCCCGATTGGCGGCCGGTGAGGCGGCTACTAGTTCCTGTAAATGGGGGGGGAAGGCAAACTCCGGATCCATCCGTTGACGGAACGCTTCGGGACTCCACCGCTTACCTTCATCTGCCAAGGCCTTTCGCCAAAACAGGGCTTCATTTTCAAGCCCCGCGTCGTAGCTGGTATCCCCGCCGAAAAGACGGTGACGCAATCGCTGAAAAATTCTGGGCAACATAGGCGATGTGAAACTCAGCCTGCGGGCTCTCGGCCCCGGCAACAAGTCTGTAAGGTCGGTGGACTTAAGACCTTGCCCTCGACTTCTAGGGGCCCCATTCCGGGATTTCAACGCAGACAGCAAACCGCTTCACTCCACCTCGTGCAGCCGCCGCGCCCGTATCACAACATCGCCCTCGTCGGTTTCATGGGCGTTGGGAAGTCCACGGTCGGACAAATCTTGGCAGGGATGCTCGACTTCGAATTCATCGACACCGACCGAGTGATCGAGACTCGCGAAGGCCGGCGAATCTCAGAGATCTTCGCCCAAGAAGGGGAAACCCGCTTTCGTGACTTGGAAACGAGCCTCATCCGGGAATACGAGGTGCGGCAGGGCCTCATCTTGTCCACCGGTGGCGGACTGGTGGTGCGGCGC
Organism: uncultured Verrucomicrobiota bacterium; assembly: GCA_903854475.1. Lineage (GTDB taxonomy): Bacteria > Verrucomicrobiota > Verrucomicrobiia > Limisphaerales > UBA9464 > SXXZ01. The sequence goes on along the minus strand of CAINWP010000232.1, from coordinate 37,334 downwards.
GAAAACCTCGCCTCACTGCAGACCCACGCCCTGATCGTCTGCCTTTGGGCTTCACCGGCCGTCATTTACGAGCGCGTCCGTTATCAGGGGCATCGCCCCCTCCTGCATACGCCGGATCCTCAGGCCCGCATCGCCGAATTACTGGAGCAACGGAAACCCTCTTACCAGCAAGCCGACATTCTCGTGGGGGTCGATTTCCGTAGTCCGCAGGAGACCGCACAGTACATCACAAACAGCTTCCGATTACTGCGCCAGCCGCCCCATCGAAACGCGCCCCCCCGCTGAGCGAGTCTCACGCCGGCAACCGGTCCCGGCGCCCGTAACTCATCGCAATACTCAAGGCCCGGGCGATTCTTCCGATAACCCACCCGAACCTATTTCAGGTCCGTTCTTGTGGACGGATCGAAGGGGCCGGCCGACGTTATCCCATGCCGACCGGCCCCGGATAGGGTTCCACTTCTGGATAAAGTCTCACCTCCGGAAAGGGTCTGGCTTCCGGAGAGGATCTCGCTTCCTGCTGACGGTTCCGATAGAGGCTGGGCCGCCACCCCGTCCAACGCTTGAAGGTATTGGAGAACACAAAGGGATTGGCATAACCCACCCGCTCGGCAATGACCTCGAGCTTCAGGTCCGTTTCGGCCAATAGGCCGGCCCCATGTCGGATACGTAAGTAGGTTACCTGCTGCATGGGAGAACGCCCCAACTGACGGCGACACAACCGTCGCAAATGCTCACCGCTGCAATGAGCACGACGCGCCAACTCCGTGAGAGTCCACGCATGGGCGGGCTTCGCCGCCACCGCTTCCCACAATTGACTCAATCGGTCGTCGATGTGCCAGGGCTGAGCAAAGCGCGAAATATAGCCTTGGACGAGTTCCACCCAATGATGGAGCGCGGCCAGACGTCCATCGCCAGACTGTTCAGCCATGAGACCCTCGACCGCATGCCGGAAGACCTCCGAAGGAAATTCGGCCAATACCGGCGCACTGGCGGCTCCAAGGGGCCCCCGACCGGCCGAGGACTCGTATCGGACCCAGACAAAATCCCACCGATGTCCGGGAACTGCGTGAAACGCGCAAAGCACGTGGGCCGGCGAGAGACACGCCTGACCGGCGCGGCAGCGCTGCCAGCGACCGTCGAGCCAGATACGCCCTTCACCCCCAAAGCATGCCAGGAAGTAGCTGCCCGGCAGGTCGGTCCGCACCATGGTGTAAGGCTCGATCGCCTCGGCCAGGCCCACGTGGGCGATCTGATACGGCACCAGGGACGGGCAACCCGCCGCCCGCAAGATTCTCTCCTGGGTACCCGGTCCCGGTGTGTGCGTTTCAACCAAAGGTGGGTGGCGCATGGTCCTCTTTGATCCTGCGGCACCGGTCTTCAAAACTGAATAATGAAAACCACGTGGTCCTCAAACCCACCTCTAGGCTGCGGGAACCCACCTTGGAGGGTTCCTGAGTCTCAAAAGCTGCCATGAGTTTTCTTTGTCAGGTCGCCCTAGTTTTACGTAACCATTGGGGAAGCCAACCATGCCGTCCCGAAATCACCCCGATATCGTCCCGCCGACCGCTCGTCCATTCCGGAAGCTCCTGGCGGCCAACCGTTCCGAAATCGCGGTCCGCATCTTCCGGGCGGCGACTGAACTCAATTTGCGCACTGTGGCCGTCTATGCGCAGGAGGACCGCTTCTGCATTCACCGCTTCAAGGCCGATGAGTCCTACCTGATCGGTCAAGGTAAGGGCCCGGTCGCCGCCTACCTGGACATCGAGAGCATCGTGGCCACCGCCAAGGCGAAGGGGGTCGATGCCATCCATCCGGGCTACGGATTTTTGAGCGAAAATCCGGCCTTCGCCCGCGCCTGCGCCAAGGCGGGCATCACCTTCGTGGGACCGAGCCCAGAGCTTCTGGACATGATGGGCGACAAGACCGCTGCACGGGCCGTGGCTCAGCGCATTGGCGTGCCCACCCTGCCCGGCACCGATGAGCCCATTTCCGATCGGGATGAGGCCATGAAGGCCGCACGCAAGATCGGCTTCCCTCTCATCATCAAGGCGGCCTTCGGCGGCGGCGGTCGAGGCATGCGGGTGGTCAAGAAGGAGTCGGAACTGTCCGGTCTGCTCGATGAAGCCCAAGGCGAGGCCGAGCGCGCTTTCGGCAACGCGGCCGTATTCCTCGAAAAATACATCCCCAGAGCCAAACACATCGAGGTTCAGATCCTCGGAGACAGCCACGGCAACGTCATCCACCTCTTCGAACGAGACTGCTCCGTGCAGCGCCGCCACCAGAAGGTGATCGAAGTGGCCCCGTCTTTCGGACTACCCGAGAATGTCGTCCAGGAACTTTGCGATGCGGCGGCCCGACTGGCTCGAGAAATCCGCTACAACAACGCAGGCACGGTGGAGTTCCTCTACGACCTCGACCGCCACGAGTGGTTCTTCATCGAGATGAACCCCCGCATTCAGGTCGAGCACACGGTGACCGAGGTCATCACCGGCCTGGACCTCGTGCGGGCCCAGATCCTCATTGCCCAAGGTCATGCGCTGCATTCCAAGGAGGTTGGAATGCCGGTGCAAAATCAGGTTCCTCGCAATGGCTACGCCATCCAGTGCCGGGTCACCACTGAGGATCCGGAGAACAAGTTCACTCCCGATTACGGCAAGATCCTCGCCTACCGCTCGCCCGGTGGTTTCGGCATCCGTCTCGATGGTGGCATGGGCTATTCGGGTTCGGTCATCACGCCGTTCTACGATTCGATGTTGGTCAAGGTGATCGCGTCCGGGCAGTCCTACGAGATCACCATGGACCGCATGGATCGGGCTCTCTCGGAATTCCGAATTCGCGGGGTCAAAACCAATATTCCCTTCCTCGAAAACGTCATTCTCCATCCGCAGTTCCGCAGCGGACAGGCGACAACGACGCTGATAGACACCACGCCCGAACTCTTCGCTTTCCGCAGCCGCAAAGACCGGGCCACCAAACTGCTTAATTTTCTGGGCAACGTCATCGTCAACGGCAACCCGCATTCCAAGGGGTACCGGCCGACCAAGGCCTTCGACCCAGCCCCGCTGCCCAAGACCGATCTGGCCGCACCCTTTCCCAAGGGTACCCGAGACCTTCTCATCGAACTCGGGCCGAAGAAGTTCGCCGAATGGACTCTCAAGCAAAAGCGACTGCTCATCACCGACACGACCTTCCGCGACGCTCACCAGTCGCTCATGGCCACACGCGTGCGGAGCTTCGATATGCTCGCCTGCTCCGACGCCTTGGCGCGCAGTATGGGTGATGCCAAGAGCGGCCTGTTTTCTTTGGAAATGTGGGGAGGTGCCACCTTCGACACCGCCATGCGCTTCCTCAACGAAGACCCCTGGGAACGCCTGCGGCAGTTGCGCGAGAAGATCCCGAACATCTGCTTCCAGATGCTCTTCCGGGGTTCGAACGCCGTGGGTTACTCCAACTACCCCGACCATGTGGTCGCCGGCTTCGTGAAGCACGCAGCGGCCTCGGGCATGGATATCTTCCGCATCTTCGACTCACTCAACTACCTGCCCAACCTGCGCGTGGCCATGGACGCCGTGCAGGATACTCATGCCCTGTGCGAGGGAGCCCTGTGCTACACCGGCGACATCCTTGACAGCCGGCGCGACACCTTCTCGCTCAAGTACTACATCAAGCTGGCTAAAGAATTGGAGCGCATGGGCGCACACATCTTGGCCATCAAGGACATGGCCGGTCTCTGCCGTCCTTACGCTGCCCAGAAACTGGTCAAGGCGCTGAAGGGTGAAGTCAGTATCCCCATCCATTTCCACACCCACGACACCAGCGGCATTAATGCCGCCAGCATCTTGCGAGCGAGCGACGCCGGAGTCGATGTGGTGGACTTGGCATTGGCTTCCATGAGTGGCAGCACCTCGCAGCCCAACCTCAACTCGGTGGTGGCCGCGCTGCAGAACACGCCGCGCGACACCCGTCTGGATCTCGAGGCCCTCAACGGGTTCTCCGACTACTGGGAGAAGGTCCGCGAATACTATGCGCCCTTCGACACCGCACCGAAGACTGGCTCAGCCGAGGTGTATATTCATGAGATGCCCGGCGGCCAGTACACCAACCTGAAGGAGCAGGCCGCGAGCATGGGGGTTTCGCATCGATGGCCGGAAATCGCCCGGACTTACGCCGAGGTGAATAAACTCTTCGGCGACATCGTGAAGGTGACGCCCTCGAGCAAGGTGGTCGGTGACATGGCCTTGTTCTGCTTCAGCAAAGGCATTCGCCCAGCGGACATCGTGAATCTCGAGCCTGATTCCACCTCCTTCCCTGAGAGTGTCATCGACATGCTCGGTGGCGGGCTCGGCTGGCCTCAGAATGGTTTTCCGGAAGGTGTACAAAAAGTCGTCTTGGGCGAGAAGCGCTTCAAGGAAGCTCAGGCCGCGTTCAAAGCTGGACGCGCCGGGAACCGCGCCGAACCGGTCCATCTGGACAAGCTGCGCAAAGAACTCACCGACAAGTTGCGCCGGGAAGCGACCGACAACGACTTGTACTCACACCTGATGTACCCGGCCGTCTTTGCCGAGTTCGCCAAGCATCTTACGCAGTACAGCGACGTGAGTGTTCTGCCCACGCCGGCCTTCTTCTACGGATTGCGCCGCGGCGAAGAAATCAGCGTGGAAATCGAGTCGGGTAAATCCCTGGTGATCCGCCTGATCAACGTGAGCGAGCCCGACAAGGACGGTCGCCGGACCATCATCTTTGAACTCAACGGCATGACCCGCGAGGCCTCTATCGTCGACAAGAAGATCACTCCACAGACCAAGACCCGGCCGAAAGCAGACCTCGCCGATACCCTGCAAATTGGCGCCCCTATTCCCGGCCTGGTAACCAGCATTGCCGTCACCGTGGGCCAGAAAGTGTCCAGGGGAGACCGCCTCATGATGATGGAGGCCATGAAGATGCAAACCACGGTCACGGCGCCCGTCGATGGGGTCGTCGCCGAACTGCTCTGCGTGGTTGGAGAAACGGTCGAAAGCAAAGATTTGCTCGTCCGATTGCGGGCCTAAGTTTGTCCAGAAACTCAAAAAAACCAGCCAGCCTGCTCGCGCCTCAGCCTGCGTTCTTCAGTGGACCGTCCCCCACGGTCCCGAAGACGCAGGCTTCGTTTTTATTGGCACAGAGGTGCAACACTTGGAAGGACTCGACCCAACGGGGCATCTCACGCTTCAGAACGTCGAGTTGAGCGTAGTCCTCCTGCCCTTTGAACTTGATGGTCACCACGAAGTACCGGCAGCGGCGCTCACGCACCCACTCCAGCACTAGGCCGATGCTGCGCTCCGGCGCAGCGATAACGTCACACAGCAGCCAATCCACCGGAGCCTCGGGCACAAACCGGAACGCATCGCCTTGATGGAAGGTGACCCGCGGACTGCGCATGAGGTCGTCCCGCAGCGGCGATCGGTCCACAGCAATCACCCGAGCGCCGCGCTGCACCGGCTGGTAGGTCCAGCTGCCAGGGGCTGCTCCCAGGTCCACGCACGTCTCACCGGCGACAATGGCCCGGCCCATCCGCTGTTCCGACTCCGCCAGCTTGGCAAAAGCCCGACTGGGTGCGGCCTTGTCCACGGCCACCGGAACCTCTCCCAACGGAAACGGGCTCACACAGCCCATCGAGGTAAACGGACCCGGAGCCGGCAAAATGGACAGAAAACCCACCTCCAGGGAGGTCAAGAGCAACTGGACCAGCGACTCCTCCGGCTGAAATAAGGGACAGGCTCGGTTGAGGTTGGGATCTCCCAAGGCGGCCTTGGGCACGGCATCTAGCCCTTTGAGCAGAGAGCGGCGGCGTTTGCGCAACTGTTCGATGACCGAATCACGGATCAACTCGCAGCGGTGCCGGCCCGCATCGGCGACTCCGAAGCGAGGTTCAACTTGCAGACGCCACGGGGCTCCCTCGGGCAGGCATCCGATGAGTTCAGTCACCAGCGTCTCGGCGGCCGCTCGGATGGATGGCACGGGAAACGACCGAGCCTCGGGCAACCACTGGCGGGCGAAGACTGTCTGGCCCACCGCGGCACGGATCTCTGACCAAGACCCCGGCGCTTTCAGTGCCAGCATCGAGTCTCCCAACGGCTCCAAGACCGACGTCGGTAGAGCACGGAGCAACTCCTGCTCAAGGAAGGGTCGGTTTTCAGGAGCACTCAGGATGAGATGCATGTAGGAGAGTCTGCCGGAAAAGAGAACCGCCGTCGCCAGAGGAGTCCGGCGACGGCGGTCTGAAACCAAAAACGACTATTGGGTCTTCAGGAAGGCCTGCAAGTCGGCCAGATCCTGAGCCTTCAGCCCCAACTGATCGGCACTCATCATCAAGGAGCGGCCCAACCCCTTGCGTTCGGCGATCCGGTTCTTGGGCACCGACTGCACCAGACCTGCCGCGCTTTGGATAACCACCGGGTCTCCCTCGCTAATCACGACGCCATGAATCTCCGTGCCGTCCTTCGTCTTGAGCAAGGTGCCGTTGAAGCCGCTGGCGATGTCCGCGCTGGGATTGATGACCGAGTTAAAGAACACCTCCGCCGTCTGCCGCTTGGCCCAACCGGTGAGATTGGGAGCGTATTCCACACCCACAGTTCCGACCCGATGGCAACTGGCGCAGACCGCATTGAAGCGTTCCTGCCCGCGCGCGGCCGAACCACTCAGTGCCGCTACCTCCGCCACCGAATAGGCCGGCTTATCGGCTGCGGGAATGGTCGCCGAGAGGAGTTCAAAGGCCTCCGGATCATAAATACCCCGGGCCTTGAGCGGGGCGGCCAATCCGTGCTCCTTCCAGACAGAGTCTTTCCGATTCATAAGCCACCAAATGGCCTCGGCCTTGACCACACCCTCGGACTGGGCTGCGACGTCCAACATGGCAGCCGAGGCGGCCGGAACGGTGTTGAAGCCGATGGCCGTCAGCGCTGATTTGCGGGCGGCCAAGTCCAGGTTCGTGGACAGGGCGCGGGTGCGGAAATCTCCGATGGATTGCGGCGGATGCAGACGCCAAGCGATGGCGGCGAAGGCGGGCGACCAGCGCAGAGGATCGGGATTGTTGAGCACCGGTTTGACCTGATCGTACAGAGCCGACTCGCGCCCATCAGCACCAGCACCCCAAGCCTCGAGCAGGGTACGGTCGGTCCCATCAATACCCTTGGCCAGTGTCAGAAAGAGACCTTGGGTTTGTTCGAGGGGCAGGTCCCGAAGGGCCAGCGCTACCTCGCGACGCACCGCCGGAGAGGCATCCTTCGCCAAGGTTTCAGCCTGAGCCGGCAGGGCCTTACGGGTCCGGTGCAAGGCGCGGAACGCCACGATGCGCATCTGAGGATCAGAATCCTTGAGCAAGGCCTCGACGGGTTTCTGACCCGACTTTCCGAGGCGAGCCAGCAACCAGACGGCACGAGCACGAACGAAGGCGTTCTCATCCTTCAGCAGTCGCACCAGCGGTTTAATGGCCTTGTCGCCGTGTTTGAGGACGGCTTCTTGAGCCGTGCCCCGGATGTTGACTGACGGGCTCTTTAAGGCAGCCAAAGCCCCGTCGAGCGTGTCGAACTGGGCCGGCGGAACCTTAGAACGGAACCCTTTCGGCGCGATGCGGTAAATCGTTCCAGAGGTGGTGTCGTCCCAGTCCGCATGACCGCCAACACGCGCATCAAACCAGTCGGTCACGTAAATGGCTCCATCGGGTCCGACGGCCACATCGCTCGGGCGGAACATGACCTTGAGGGTCTGCTCACCGCGGCTGCCGCCCTTGAAATCGGTACCAGAAAAAGCCTCCTCCGAATTGCTGGTGAGGAAGTTGAAGCGCTCGAGCTTGAAATTAGCTCCATCGGGTTTGGGCAAGTAGCCGAAGACCACATTGCGCCCGGGTTCGCAGCTCAGCAGCAAGCCCCGGTATTTCTGGCCCAAGGCACCCTCCTCGTAAAAGGCGATGCCCGTGGGCGATCCGCCCCCGTAGACATCCCCCGAAGGCATCGAACCCGGATCTTCCTGACGCCACTCGGCCACCGGCGTGCTCTGGCCCGGACGCCGATCAGCACCCCAGGAGCGCTGACCATCCAGCGAGCAGAAACCCGCATTGCCATACTCCATCAAGAAAGCCGTGCGGCACGCCGGAGGATCATCGTTGTCATTCTGGAAGACATCGCCGTAGGAGCTGACCGTCTGCTCGTAGCTGTTACGGAAATTGTGCCCGATAATGTGGACGCCCGATCCATCGGGATTCATGCGGGCAGCGAAGCCCCCGATCCACACATGGCCGTCGTCGCTCCTTTGTCCCGCAATTTGCGTCGGGTGCCAGCCCAACTCCGCATTTCCTGGGCTGTAGGCGCTGCCAATGCGGAAGGTCTTCCCAGAACGATCGGTGAACATCGCTCCGCAGTTGCCGGCGTTCCAGTACCACTGTCCATCGGGGCCCACGGTGACGCTGTGAATGGTGTGATCGTGGCTCTTGCCGTGGAACCCGGTGAGAATCACCTCACGCTTATCGACCGCGGGATCGAACTTCCGATCGCCGTTCACGTCGGTGTAAACGATGACGTCCGGGGCCATGGAGACGACCACCTTGTTGCCAATCACGGCCACACCCATGGGGGCTCGAAGCGCCGGTTCCTGAACAAAGACGCTCTGCTTGTCGGCCACACCGTCCCCGTCTGAATCTTCCAGGATGACGATGCGATCACCGGCGGGCTGACGGTTGTAGTGACCGCGATAATTGACCCCTTCGGCCACCCAAATTCGCCCCTGGGGGTCGAAGTCGAGGTTCGTCGGGTTCTTGAGCATTGGAGTCGAGGCCCAGACGGTGACCTCGAGGTTAGGATCGGCCACCTTTAGCAGGTCGGTGGGTACGGCCGTCTCGGCGGCGAGGGCCCGTCCGGCCAGGGCCAGGAGCACGGCAAGGCGATAGTGAGACTTCATAGTCAAGTGGTTCAGGCCAAGACTGCCCGAAGGACCGCGCGTTCGCCAGCAGGACCGTCGGCTGCCCAACAGAAAAAACAGAACCCGCACCGACCGTCGGGCACCGAATTACCATGCGACCTTGAGCGCGTCTTACTTGAGGTTCCTGGCAGTCTGAGCTGGGAATGAACAGAAAGGGTACGTCTGAGGTGTCCTTCACTCCTCGCTGCGACGCTGGAACTGGGTAGAACCGATCTGATCGGTGAGCATCAAGGTCACCAACCGGGTAGAAAAATTTCGGCTGAAAGCCATGATTCTATCCACGTTACGTCATTCTTTACTTCAGCGATTGTCAGTAACGACGATAACCGTCAGTCATCCTGCATCATCCCTCAACGAACCCATCAACAGTTGTATAAAAAGTAATTTTAACACTAAATAAAACTACTTTTTAATTTTTTAATGTTTAAAATAATTGATAAATAATTTATGCAACCCACAAAAACCATTAAAATTCTCTTATGGACCGACCAGCAACGAGCCGATTTGTTGGAGCAGTCCGCATGGTCACTCGGTTTCAACCGAGCCGATCTAATGATCCTAGCGGAATTCATGAAAGCCTGCACTGGCAGCCCGGGAACCCTCCTGTGCAAGGAGGGCGACAATGAGTCCTTCATGGGGATTCTCATCGAGGGTAGGATGACCGTCCTAAAGACCTCCTCGGATGGGTCAGAGTCTGTCGTGGGTCGACTCGGCAAGGATAAATCGTTCGGCGAGATGTCGGTCCTTAACCGAGAACCTCGCTCGGCAACGGTGGTGGCCGATACCGACGTCCGGCTGCTCATCCTGCAACGCAGCGAGTTCGATCGACTGCTCGACAACCAACCGAAGGTGGCGGCAAAATTTTTACTGAGGATTGCACGACTCCTGAGCCAGCGACTGCGGGAGACCACCGGCCAGTTGGCGGAGCACCTGGCCTGAATCCGTGTTCGCAGATGATTTTTGACCCCACATTCTGCGAGACACGTTGGACACAGGTCAGGCGGGCAAAACTAGATTCGCCCGAGGGCCAACGAGCCCTGTCGGAGCTCTGCGCCGCATACTACGAACCAGTCACGGCCTTCTTGCGACGCACCCTGCCGGCATCGGACCCGGACGCGGCACTGGATCTTTCGCACGCATTCTTCGCCCGGCTACTGGCCGGCGGGACCATCGCTCAGGCGACCGAGGAACGAGGCCGCTTTCGATCTTACCTGCTCGCGGCCCTCAAGCACTTCTTGGCCCATGAGCGTGAGGCTGCCTGCCGTCTCAAGCGCGGAGGCGGCGCGCCGCACACGCCGTTGGATGAGACCGACGACGGCCCCTCCGGATTGATCTCAGACCCGGACCAACTCTCGCCGGACGAGGCCTACGACCGGCAATGGGCCCTCACCGTGCTCCGACGAAGCCTGGAAGCCCTGCGACAAGAATGCATCCAAGACGGCAAAGGCCTTTTGTTTGAAAACGCCAAACCGTGGCTCACCGGGGACGCCGAGCATGGAGACCAAAGTGCACTGGCTCGAAGCACCGGGATGAACGAGACGGCCCTCAAGGTGGCGATCCACCGACTCCGGCGGCGATTCCGTCACCAGCTGCGTGCCGAGATCGCCGCCACCCTGGAGCATCCCGAGGGGATTGAATCGGAGCTTCAGGCGCTCTTTGCGGCCCTGGAAAGAAAATCGATGAATTCCGGTAACCATTCGCCCGTTGCCCGTCAGGAAACCGATGCATGAGCCTCTCGACTCCTTCGGCCAGCCACTGTCCGCGATGCGGCTCGGCCCTTGACCCGGCTGCCTCGCAAAACCCCTGCCCTCGATGCCTCTTCTCGGCGGCGATGGCTCCCACGCAACCGGGTGGGACAACCCCAACGCCCTCCGAACCCCTCAGCCCGGCGGCCCTGGCCCCGCACTTTCCCCAGTTGGAAATCCTTGAGTGCCTCGGCCGCGGCGGCATGGGCGTGGTGTACAAGGCTCGGCAGAAGGCTCTCAACCGGTTCGTAGCGCTAAAAATCCTGGCTCCGGAGCGCAGCACCGACCCGGGCTTCGCCGAGCGGTTCACCGCCGAGGCCCGGATGCTGGCCTCGTTGAATCACCCCAACATCGTCACCATCCACGACTTCGGCGAGTCGGGCGGATTCTACCATCTGGTGATGGAATACGTCGACGGGGTCAACCTGCGCCAGGCGATGACGGCCGGCCGGTTCACCCCGGAACAGGCGCTGGCCATCGTCCCGCCCGTCTGCGAAGCGCTCCAGTACGCGCACGACCACGGCGTGGTGCACCGCGACATCAAGCCCGAGAACCTGCTGCTCGATCAGCAGGGCCGAGTGAAGGTGGCCGATTTCGGCATCGCCAAGCTGCTCGGGTCTGCGACGGCGGGAGGCCCCGGCACGACCGCTGCGGACACGGTGCCCGTAAACGCACCACCCGCAGGCGCAGTCGGCCCTGACACCCTCGGGGCCTCGGCTGCCGGCACGCCGCAGTACATGGCCCCGGAACAACGGGCCCGCGGCCCGGTCGACCACCGCGCTGATATCTACTCGCTGGGGGTGGTGCTGTACGAACTGCTCACTGGGGAGACCCCGAAAACCTCCCTCGAGGCCCCGTCGCGAAAAATCCAGATCGATGTCCGACTCGACGAGGTGGTATTACGGGCCCTGGCCGTGGCGCCTGAGCTCCGCTTCCCGACCGCCACCGAGTTCCGCACCCGCGTCGAGGCGCTCACCGCCCCGGCCACGCCAGCCCCAGTCCAACGGCTGCCTCAAAAACTGGCGTCCGTACCATCCCCATACCGGGTGCTGGTCGTCCTCGTGGTCTGGTTCCTGATGGTCACGATATGGCCAAACTCTGACGGTGCCGGAAACCTGGTTCGCTGGCTCTACCAACTCTTCCACCAAGCCCCGGTCGTGTCCGGCACCTTGCCGCCGGAGGTGCAGCGTCCCGTCCTGGGCCCCCCAATTCAGGGGACCATCACGCTGGGACAGGTTTCAAATGGGATAGTGCCCAGACTCCAAATTCTCCCGGCTCAAACCCCAGGCGAAGGGGCGGCCCGGACAATCTTCAAGGAAATCGTGCTGGAAGGTTTCACCAACCTCACGGGTTCTCTCGATCCTTATTGCCGATCCCACACGCCGTTTCGGCCCGGGGAATCCGTGGAGATCTGGGCGCAGCGTTCCGATGGGCAACGGGAATCGAAACAGGAGCAACCTTCGACCTTCCTGCATCGCGAGAGACGCAGCCAAATCCTCGGGATATCTTTCCGCCTTCCCAAGAATTTCACGGGGTCCAAGCCAGCGTTGATCGAGGAACTCGGGCTCCAGCTTGAGGGGCGCACCCTCCGGCTCCCAGGGGGTCATCCAATGACCCTCTTCGGGCAGACCAACGTCGACGGATCTTGGTTGGCCGGCGGCCTGACCTTTCGCAGGACGTTGCCCGAGGGTCGCGAGCCGGGCGTGGCAGCCGTTCGGTTGGCAAGCCAGCGTCCTCTTGGAGAAAGCAGCATCACGGCTGATTGGACCGCCAACGTTCCTCCGGGCCACGCCCTCGGCCTGCGGGTCGGCGGCAGCGAGGTGAGAAGCGCCCACGTCAATTGGCAAACGGACCAGGGTCGAGATTCCGTCGCCTTCCATAGCGGTTGTCATTGGATACAAGGGATCCACGAAAAGGCAGCGGCTTCGACAGTGCGCCCGCGCTGAAACAACTCGAGGCGCTGGCCGCAAACGGCCCGCTGCAGGTCACCAACGGTCATCCGCGCACCCTCTTCGCCGTCACCAACGCCCTCGGGGAGAGCTACAGCCTGGTCATCGAACTCCTCAGTGCGAAAGACACGGATCCTTAGACCCGTCGCCTCACGCCCCTCGGATGACGATGGTGCAAAAAAGCCCTTTGCCTTCGACGCCGGCTTCCGGACTCTCCCAGCGTCTCGTGCAACACCATCCGAAGCATTACTGCGGGGTCTTTGGCATCCATGGGCATCCGAATGCCGCCGAACTGACCTACTATGGCCTCTACGCCCTTCAGCACCGCGGGCAGGAGAGCGCGGGCATCGTCACCACCGACGGCAAGACCTTCAATATCCACCGAGGCATGGGCCTGGTGCCACAGGTCTTCACCAGCGATATTCTACATCGTCTGGTAGGCCATACCGGCATTGGGCACACGCGCTATTCGACCACCGGTTCGTCGAACATCGTCAATGCCCAACCCCTGACCGTGGACTGCGCCAAGGGACGCATCGCCATCGGCCACAACGGCAACCTTACCAACGCGGCTAAACTGCGCGAGGAACTCGAGGCCAGCGGATCCATTTTCCAAACCACGGTGGACAGCGAGATCATCTTGCATCTCCTCGCCCAACCCGCCCGCGATGGGCACGAGAGTGCCTTGATCGAGACCATGCGACGCATCGAAGGTGCTTATTCGCTGGTCATCCTCACTGAAAACGAACTGATCGGAGCCCGCGACCCCCACGGCTTCCGCCCGCTGGCCCTCGGTCGTATGGACAACGGAGCCTTCGTGTTGGCTTCAGAGACCTGCGCTTTTGACCTGATCCAAGCCAAGTACGTCCGGGACATCGAACCGGGTGAGATCGTCATCATCAACTCCGAGGGCGTTCACAGCATCCAGGCCTTTCCGACTCCCCGACGCGAAGCCTTCTGCGTCTTCGAGTACGTCTATTTCGCCCGACCCGATTCCAACATCGCCAACCGCAACGTCTACAAGGTGCGTGTGGAGATGGGCCGCCAACTGGCTCGCGAACACAAGATCCAGGCCGATGTCATCGTGCCGGTGCCCGATTCAGGGAACTGCGCTGCACTGGGATACTCGCTGGAAAGTGGTATCCCCTTCGAAATGGCCTTCGTGCGGAATCACTACGTCGGCCGAAGCTTCCTGCAACCCTCGCAGTTCATCCGTGACTTCAACGTACGGGTCAAACTCAACCTCATCGCCGACTTGGTGCGCGGGAAAAGCGTGGTGATCGTGGATGATTCCATTGTCCGAGGAACCACCAGCAAGGCCCGGGTCACCTCCCTGAAAGAGGCTGGAGCCAAGGAAGTTCACGTGCTCGTGAGCTGCCCGCCCCACATCAATCCTTGCGTGTACGGCATCGACTTCCCGGAGCGCAGCAAGCTGATGGCGGCCACCAACACGCAAGACGAAATTCGCCGATTTCTGAATGCCGATTCCCTGGGCTACCTGAGCCTTGACGGTATGGTCGCAGCCACGGGGCGTCCCAAGAACGCGTTCTGTTTGGCCTGCTACGACGGTAACTACCCTGTCGACTACGACCCGGCCACCGACAAACACATCATCGAACGTCGTCGTTCCCGAGCCGGTGCCCTCACCTCCGATCTGGAAGCCTCCCTGCGACAACCCCGGTTGCTCTGAGACAAACACGCCGATCGGGATTGATGATCCCGGCAGCAGTCCAACCCCAGTCCGCACGCTGAGTGCGATTGCCGGCTCACAACCGACCATCGCACTCACTGAGTTGAGATATTTCGAGGCGGTTTTGTAGAATTCTCACGGCGTCATCGATCTGACGAAGCGCGTGCATCCGGCACCCGTTACAAGCCTCAGACTCTCCTTTGCGGCACCCCGCGAGAGAACCTGCCGACAAGGAATGGGAAACCCAAGAAACTCGGACTTGCGTCCGATGGGGAAACCGGAGAAAAACATTGGGAACCCCGAAAGAATCTTCAGATGCGTCACACCAATCCGTCCAGAAGCGCTGTCCAGAAGCGCTCTTCGGCATTTACCCTCATCGAGCTACTGGTTGTCATTGCGATCATCGCGATCCTCGCCGGCATGCTGCTACCCTCACTGGCCAAAGCAAAATCCAAGGCTCAAGGCATCCTATGCATGAGCAATGGCAAGCAAATGGCCTTGGCCTATCAACTCTACTGCGGAGACAACCGAGATGTCCTCCCAGGCAACCTCGATGGCGGGACCACCTTGGCACAAACCAACGTCACCTGGTGCGTGGGTTGGCTGAACAACACGGCCTACACCGCGGACAACACCAACCGCGTCATGCTCATGAACTCCCAGCTCGGCAAATACGCCGGAGCGGCGGGGGTTTACAAGTGCCCCGCTGACCGCAGCCGCTCCAAGGGCAAGACGGGGGATGAACGGGTCCGTTCGATCTCCATGAATGGCTATTTGGGCGAACGAGGCGGACCTTTCACCAGCGGCTACACCCAGTTCAAGAAGCTCTCCCAGATCCAGAAAGCTTCCGGCACTTGGATCTTCCTCGATGAACGCGAAGACAGCATCAACGACGGATGGTTTGCCGTGAATATGGCCGGCTACGATCCCGAACAACGGACCGCCTTCACCATTGTCGATTTCCCGGCCAGTTACCACAATGGCGCCGGTGGCCTCTCTTTCATCGATGGTCACTCCGAGATCCGCAAGTGGGTTGACGGACGCACCCGCCCGATCCTGCGCTTCGGCCAAGCCCTCTCGCTTGGCATCGCGTCTCCCAACAATTTGGATGTGGCCTGGCTCCAGGAACGCAGCTCCGTGAAGGAGATCAATCCGACCCGCTAATTGCACCGGGAACAATCCCTCGTGCAACCTCAACCCCGGGCCGGCGGCGCACACCGCCTCCGGCACCGGTGAATGAATCCAATCTCCGGCCAACCTTTAGACCGTATTCCGGGTTCTCCCACCGACACCCTCAGCCCAAGTCTGAACCCAGGGTTTCGCCCAGGGTTTACGATCCTGGTGGTGTCGGTTTTGTTTTTGCTGGGTGCGTGCCGTCGAGCGGATCCACCGGCCGTCGGTGATCCTGCTTCGGACCCAGCCCTAGATCCGGCGGTTCGTGCCCACGTTCAGACCTTGGTTGCCGCCGCTAAGGCCCAACCCCGCGACGCCACAGCTCGAGCCCAACTCGGAATTGCCCTGGCCGCCAACGGCCTATGGAACGACTCCAGATTGGCCTTCCAGGCAACGGCCGTTTTGGATCCGGATGAACCTCTGGCCCCCATGTACGCTGCGGCCGCTCTACAAGAGCTCTCGGACGGCCCCGGATCTCTGCGGGAATTTCGAGAATTGGCCCAACGCTTTCCGGGCTTTGCTCCCATCTGGTACCGGGTCGGAGAAGCCAGCCTTCGAGCCGGTGAATTTCAACCGGCTGAACACGCGTTTGCCACCCTGACTCGACTGGCTCCCAAGGAATCCCGAGGGGCCCTCGGTCTGGCGGAAATTCATTTTCGGCGTGGTGAGGCCAACCTAGCCCTGCCGCTGGCGGAGCAAGCACTTCGTCTGGATCCGGGATCCAAACCCGCCTTCTACTTGCTCGGCCAAATCCTCCGCTCGCTCGGGCGGACCAACGAAGCGCGTTTGGCCATCGCCGCAGGGACCGGAGAAGCTCGACAACCCATGTCCGACCCCTGGGCGGAGACCGCACCTGAGCAAGTCCGTTTGCTGCCGGGAGTCTTCCAGCAAGCCGAGGCCCTGTCGGCGCTGGGACGACCGGAGGGTGCGGTGGCATTGCTGGAGCGCATCAGACCCTTTCATCCCAATCACCCGGGACTGCTCAATCAACTGGGCGTGGCTCTCAACCGATCCGGCCAACCCCAGAAAGCTCTCGCATTGCTGGACCCGCTCTCGACTGCAGATCCCAAGGCAGTGGCACTGCGCATCACCCGCTCCCACGCCCACGCACAACTGGGCAACCAGGAAGCCGCACTTTCAGAGGCACGCGAAGCGGTTCACCTGGCTCCGCGACTCTCCCAATCTTATCTCGCGCTGGCCAACGCCCACCTCGCCGCCGAACACGATTCCGAAGCGCTCCTGGCTCTCGAAGAAGCCTCACGCTGCGATCCTGCCAACGCCGAGATCCTGCTCGAAGCAGCCACCATCCGGTGGCGCAATTTGCATGAAGAGGCGCCCGCCATGGCCTTGTTGAACAAGGCTCTGGAGATCCACCCTGCACTCGTTCCAGCCTTGCGTCTCTTGGCTGAAATCCAAGGTGCGACCGGAGACTCCGAAGGATCGCTGCGCACGACGAGTGTGCTGCGATGGCTGGCGGCCCGAAGCGGAGAACGTGCGCCATGAATGCCGTGCCGTTTCTGGGTCAAATGCGTTGGGGGCTTATCGCTGTTGTGATCGTTCTGTTGTTCGGTTGCTCTCGTGAACCAGCCAATCGAGCAGTCACAACGACTGGCGAACTGGCGTCCACCCACCGGAACTCGGCCCACCCTTGGTTCACCAACATCGTCAGCGGCAGCGGTCTTTCGTTCATCCACCATTCTGGAGCCTCCGGCCGGTTCTGGCTCCCAGAGATGGAAAGCGGGGGTGTCGGACTCCTCGACTACGACGGCGATGGTCTTCTGGATGTATTTTGCGTCGATGGAGGATCGCTGGATCCGGATCGACCCGCCGCCCCGGCTCACCGGCTTTACCGCAACCTCGGCCAGTGGCGTTTTGAGGATGTGACTACCGCCGCCGGCCTAGCCTGTCCCTCCGGCTACGGGATTGGTTGCACGGTCGGCGATTACGATGGCGACGGCCGAGAGGACCTCTATGTCACCCAAGTCGGATCCAACCGGCTTTACCGGAATCGCGGCAACGGAACCTTCGAAGACGTCACGGCTCGAGCCGGGGTGGCCGTCAACCGCTTCAGCACCAGTGCGGCGTTCGTGGACGTCGATCAAGACGGCGACCTCGACCTCATGGTGGTCAACTACGTGCGCTGGTCCCCGAATATCGAAATGGAGTGTTTCTCCGACGGCGGCCGACGGGACTACTGCTCACCTCGCAACTATAACGCAGCGACCCCAACAGTCCTCTTCCGCAACCGGGGGGACGGCACATTTGAAGACGTCACCACTGCCGCCGGTCTGGATCGCGCCTACGGCAATGGACTCGGCGTGGCCACGGGCGATTTCGATCACGACGGCCGGATAGACCTCTTCGTAGCCAATGACGCTACCCCCAACCAACTCTGGCTGAACCGGGGCCAATGGCGCTTTGAAGAGGATGCCCCGCTGCGCGGCTGCGCGCTCAATTCCATGGGTATTCCACGAGCTGGAATGGGCGTCGTCGCGGTGGACCTCGAACAGCGGGGTTGGCTTGATCTCTTCGTGACCCACCTGGTCGGAGAGGGCAATGGATTCTTCCGCAATCAGGCCGGTCTGTTCGTCGACGCTGTCACTCACGATGGACCGATGGCAGGAAGCATTCCTCACACCGGTTTCGGTGTGAGTGTCACCGATTTCGACAATGACGGCCAATTAGACCTCTACGTCGCCAATGGACGGGTCCGACTGGGAACTGGAACCCTCTCGGCATCCAGCGACCCGTTTGCGGAGGCCAATTCTTTGAATCGAGGCCTGGGAGGTGGGCGTTTTGCTGCAGTCTTGCCCGAAGGAGGGACAACCCCATTGCTGGAAGCCACCAGCCGCGGACTGGCCGCAGGCGATCTCGACAACGACGGCTTGCAAGACTTGGTCGTGATTAACCGAGATGGCCCAGTGCACTTGCTGCGCAACATCAGCGCGACCGACCGGGCTTGGATCCAGATTGAATTGCACGGACGACGCGGCTTGAACCCGCGCAACGCGATTCTACGCCTCGAGTCCGAGACCGGAGTCCAATGGCGGAGTCACCAACCCAACCAGGGCTACTGCTCCAGTGGCGACCCTCGGGTCCACTTTGGTCTGGGCGCGGCGCGGAAAGGACACCTCTGGGTCCGGTGGCCGGATGGGACTGCCGAGGACTTCGGTGTACTGGAATCGCATCGTACCCACCGCATCGAGGTCGGCCGAGGCACACCGGCTTCGGGAGCGTTCACATGGTGAGCCCTTCAATTCCTCTATCGCGATACGCCGGATGTCAACATACGCCCAAGACGGAATTTGACCCCCTCATCGGTCTCGATACACTTCTTGGCATGATCTCCCGTTTGGCCTGCCAAGGCGCAATTGCTGCGGTGTCGTTGCTTCTGCTCACTGCTGGCTGTGGAAAATCCGAGGACGCCGCCAAGGCGGTCGATGTGCCCGCTCAGGTGGCTCAACTCAAGGGTGGCACCGATGCTCAGGCCAATGCACTGAGCGAACTCGCCGCCGGAGGCCCGAAGTCCGCCTCAGCAGTCAAAGACATTATCCCTCTGCTCAAGTCGGACGACACGGTGATCCGCCGCCTGGCCGCCTACGCCCTCTGCCAAATCGGACCCGCGGCCAAGGCGGCGCTTCCGGACCTCAAAGCCCTGATGCAAGATGCGGACATGAGCACCGCCACCACTGCGATCAACGCAATGAACGCCATTGATCCCTCATCCACTGAGGGCGTCAAAGTGCTGAACGTGACACAGTAGTCAGGTACCCATTCAACTACTTCGGCATCGGACCGAAAATCGTCACCAAAAGTTTCTTTGGGCGGTGGCATTCGGCGTTCATTCTGCTTCTAGCACCCATCTCCAAGACATCGCTGACCTCTCGTACATCATTGAAAGGGGAAGGAAGCGAAACTACGAACCATTCCCATGCGCTTGCTGCCACTGTTTCCTCACCGTTCGATAAAACTGCTTTCGGCACTCCTTGGGGTGTTCTGCGTGGGCCTCGCTCTTTTAGGTGCGAACCCCACGCACTCGTTCCGGGCGAAGGCGTTCCCCGAACCAGATTCTGACGGGGACGGACTGAGCGATGTCCTCGAACTGCGCTTCGGCAGCGATCCCTTCGTGGCCGACACGGATGGCGATGGAGCCAACGACCTCGCGGAATTCACAGCCAACACGCTGCCCCGCGACAAGACCAGCATCCCCCTCTTTCAGACCGTCGACCGGGATCGACAGTTGCTCAGCGGTGATTTGTTGCGACTGCGCCCGCTCTCACTCAAACCCCTCTCGCTCAAGACCAACATCACGATCGTCACCAACGATCCCCCGCCGGACGGAAGCGCCCCGACCTACACCACCAATATCACCATCCTCACCAATTACACCACCTACCAGTGGTACCGGGACGGCAAGTCCCTGACCGGCCAAACCAATGTGAACCTGGTTTTTTTCGGCGTCGAACGCCCAGAATCCGGTCGTTACACGCTGGAGGCCCAATTGGAGAGCACCCTTCAGCGCGAACCCAAGGGGACCCGCATTGATGTCTTAGGAGTCCGTCCTTTAAGGGAATTCCCCAGATCGTCGGGTGAGCTGGCGGTTTGGGGACGAGAAGTCGGCTCCACTCCCCCGAAATTGACCAACGCCGTCGCCGTCGCCCGGGGCTTCGTCCATGGCTATGCCCTCGATTCTAATGGAAAACTTTGGGGATGGGGAACCAACACCCTCGGCCAGCTCAGCACCCCCAACAGCCTGCCTCCAGTTCAGAATATCTCCGCAGGGGCCTTTCACACCCTGGTGATATTGACCAATGGAATGGTCCGGGCCTGGGGCGACACTCGTTATGGACAATCGGCCGTTCCGCCGGAATCGACGGAAGCCATCGCCGTGGCCGCGGGTCATTTCCACTCGGTGGCCCTGCGCCCCGATGGCACCGTCGTCTGTTGGGGCGACAACAGCAGCCTGCAATCGGTGGTGCCGGCCGGACTTTCCGGAGTGGTGGCCATCGCCGCCGGCGCAGCACATACCGTGGCCCTAAAATCGGATGGATCTGTGGTCTGCTGGGGATCCAACGACCGGCGACAAGCTGCAATTCCCGCCAACCTTCCTCGCATCGCTCGGATTGCCGCAGGCGACTACCACACCCTCGCACTGTCCCGGGAGGGAGCCATTCTGGCCTGGGGTGACACGGCCTTGAAGCAAGTCCCGGCGCCGCCCCGGATGCCGCCAGCCGTGGCGATCAGCGCCGGTGCGGGCTATTCCTTGGCTCTAACGGCTGCCAACAATGCAGTCGGCTGGGGTACCCCGGCCGTGGCAGCCCAATCCACTCCCCAGACCAATCTCTTTACCTTGACCGCCGGATTCCAGGCCGCGGCGGGAATCCGAGCCCGGATCGATGGCGACCAAGATGGCATCGACGATTCCACCGAGGTTGCATTAGGTCTAAATTCCGTCGTCCCGGACACCGACCAAGACGGATTGGAGGACGGCATCGAACTCCGCCTGTTCCTCAATCCGCTCTCCCCCGACTCCGACGGTGATGGCGTTCCTGATTTGGCTCAACTCACTCAGAGCAGCGATTCCGATGGCGATGGCATTCCGGACACCGAAGAACTGCGCCTTGGCCTTAACCCGTTGGACCCGGACAGCGACTCCGATGGTTCACCGGACGGAGCGGAACTGGCGACGGGAACCAATCCTTTTTCAGCCGAGAGTTATCCGGTCTTTGAGTTGCTGGAACGCGATCGCCAAATCCTTGCCGGGGACAGGCTAGTCCTGCGTGCAGTCGCACTGAAACCAGCCACTGCAACCGCCACCGTGGTGACACCACCCGTCGTCCTACCGCCGACTCCGCCGGTGGATCCGAATGCAGACCCCGGCACAGACCCCGGCACAGATCCGGGAACGGGTACCGGCGGGAGCATCACAAATTCTCCTCCCACACCCCCCGCCGTAGCCGCCAAGGCTCCATCATTCCAGTGGTTCCGCGACGGCAAGGCCCTGGCAGGCCAGACCAACGCCAACCTGGTTCTGCACGACATTCTTCCTGAAGAAGGCGGTATCTACCGACTGGAAGCCTCTCTCGATACAACCAACCGGATCCAAACCAGCCGCAATCTGCGGGTCGAAGTCCTGCGATTCCAGCGATCGCCCTCGCCCGAACGCATCGTGGGCACGGTAGTGGCCTGGGGCGACGACACCTTCGGCCAAACGACGCTCCCCGGTAACATTGGCCCCGTCACCGCGGTGGCTGCGGGTTTTGGCCATTCCCTAGCGCTCCGCACCAACGGCACCGTCGTGGCCTGGGGACAAGATTCCCAGGGACAGGCTCGTATCCCCACCGACCTGGGCTCCGTGGTGGCCATCGCCGCCGGGGCGGCTCATTCAGTGGCCCTGACCGCCGCGGGTCAGGTGATTTGCTGGGGCGACAACACTTGGGGACAGGCTACCGTTCCAGCCGGACTCACCAACGCCATGGCCATCGCCGCCGGCGACTTGCACACTCTGGCTCTCGACCGAAATGGCAAAATCTGGGCCTGGGGTGACGCCACAGCAGGTCAAACCAATCTGAATGGACGCACGGGCACGCGCATCCTAGCCGGTGCCACCGCCTCAGGCTGGATGAGTACCTCCGGCCAATTCCGGACGGTGGGTCGCCCCGGACTCACCAACCTCACGGGCGTCGTCGGATTTGCCTCGCGAGAAGACCAAGGCCTCCTGCTCCACCGCAACGGCGCGGTGACAGCCACCCCAGGCTCCACCGGAACCCCTTCGCCCCAGGCCATGCCTGCGCTGGCCATCGCTGCCACCACCTTGGTCGGAGCGGCCGTGACCGCGGATGGATCAGTGGTGGTCTGGGGCAACACCAACGCCCCGGTTTCTCGAGTGCCTGCAGGGCTGAAAAACATCGTTCAACTCGCTTCCGGAGCCCATCACTTGGTGGCTCTTCAACGGTCGCCCGACGCAGACACCGACGGGTTGGCCGATTCCGTTGAGCGGGCCAATGGATCCGACCCTGCCGACCCGGACTCAGACAACGACGGCCTGGAGGATGGTATTGAAAATCGACTCGGCTCTAACCCGAGCCTCGCAGACACCGATGGCGACGGACTGGGCGACCGAACTGAACTGCAAAACGGTTTTGATCCGGCCATCGCCACAGAGCGACCCGATGGATGGTTGGGCCTCGAACCGTCGATCGCCCTGAGAAGCTTCACACTCGGCGGAGAGGGCTACCGTCTTCAGGGATCCCAAGACGGCGTGGTCTGGGGAGATTTAGAAGAACTCCATCGCGAGACCGCTGGATGGTCCCGCCGCTTCACCAATACCCTCCCGACTCAAGCCTTCTACCGTCTCCAGGGGCCTGACCGCAGCAACGCCGACCAGGGCCGCATCAAGGGCAGCGTCGTGGCCTGGGGCGACTCTAGTCTCGGTCAGACTTCTGTGCCGAAATCATTGGGCGTACTCCGCCAAATCAGCGCCGGAACTTGGCACACGCTGGCCTTGCAAACCAACGGCACCGTGGTGGCCTGGGGTGATTCGACCGACGGTAAGTTGTCCGTTCCCAACACCTTGCAATCCGTCGTGGCCGTCGCGGCCGGAGGCAACCATTCGCTGGCCCTCGATGCCGACGGACATGTCATCGGTTGGGGACGCAATACGTCTGGGCAAGCCACCGCACCGGTATTCAGTGCCCCGGTCACAGCCATCGCAGCCGGCGGCGACTACAGCCTCGCCTTGCTGGCCGACGGCACGGTCACGGCCTGGGGAACCAACTACAACGGGCAGCTCAATGTCCCATCCGGACTTCAAAACGTGCGCGCCATCGCCGCTGGTTGGAGTCATGCCATCGCCCTCCTCGATGGCGGCACCGTCGTCTGCTGGGGTAACAACCGGGCCGGTCAATGCGTGGTTCCGGCGGGTTTGAAAAACGTCGTCGCGGTCACTGCGGGCGACTCCCACACGGTGGTCCTGTGCGCCGACGGCTCGGTCGTCGCCTGGGGCGGCAACGGAGATGGTCAGTTGCGAATTCCCTCAGGACTCGAGCGGGTGGTCGCCATCCAGGCCGGCTACAATCATACAGTGGCCCTCCGCGACTCAGGTGAACTTGTTTCGTGGGGTGGAGATTCTGCCGGATCCCTCCTCATTCCCGATTCAGCCAATGGCGCCCTGCTGTTCTCGGCCGGCGGATTCCATACCGTGGCAGCCCTTCAACCTCGCGACACCGACAGCGACGGCCTGGACGACCGCTACGAATTGCTCATCGGCACTTCACCCGAAACTGCCGACACCGATGGCGACGGACTGCCAGATGCCCAAGAACTCCAATTCGGTTATAACCCGCTTCGTCCCACCGAGGCAGTGGATGGCACAGTGATCCTGGCACCCGCCCTGCGCATCGTGCGCTTCACCTTGGGAACACAAACCTACCGGCTGCAAAGCTCGACGAACCTCTCCACGTGGACCAACGCGGGCGACCCCATCCGCAATGTCAACGGCTTCAGCACCCTCACGTTGGAGGTACCGGAAGAGAGTCGTTTCTTCCGCCTGATCAGCCCGTAAGGCTGAAGAGTTATATTTCAACCAGTTGCCGGGGACAGGGACCAAGACTCACGCGGAGGCGCGGAGAACGCGGAGGGAGAAACACCGAATTTATTTCCAGTTGAGTCATTGGACCTGAATTCCAAAAACATCTCCGCTCCCTCCGCGCCTCTGCGCCTCCGCGTGAACCAATCCGAGCTCTGAGCCTCAACGAATCCATCGTCGAACGCACCTAGGGACAGGCTGCCTTGCGCGCTCTGAGAACGGTTCTTGGCGACGAAAGATTGGTGGTATTTGATTTCCCGGTGATCCCTCGGCCCGTTCGACACGGCTTCTCCGTGCTGTCCGCCCTGATTTGGAGCCTGTCCCTAAGCCTCGGCGTCCTCGGCGAGATCCCTCTGGTGGATCTGGCATCCGACGCGAAGCGCCAAATCCTCGTGGACCGGGAAGATGGACAATATCTCGGACACCCCACCACGGTGCTTTTGGAGGATGGTCACACGGTCCTTTGCGTGTATCCCAAGGGTCACGGCAAGGGGGCCATTCAACTCAAACGGAGCACCGACGGCGGCCTGACCTGGAGCCCGAGGCAACCTGTGCCTGAGAACTGGGCCACTTCGCTCGAAACGCCCACCATCCACCGGGTGGTCGACGCGCAAGGGCACCGTCGCTTGATCGTCTGGTCCGGACTCTGGCCGGCTCGACTCTCCATCTCGGAAGACGATGGCTCATCCTGGTCACCCCTGAAGGCCGCAGGCGATTGGGGTGGCATCGTGGTGATGGGCTCGGTGGAAGCAGTCCGGAACAAACCGGGCCACTATCTGGCATGGTTCCACGACGATGGGCGATACATCTCCAAGGGGGCCCAGCCTGCCAATCCGTCCATTTTTCGACTGTATCAAGTCCGCTCGGAAGACGGTGGCCTGACCTGGTCGCAACCGCGTGTTCTCTGGTCCGATTCTGCAATCCACCTTTGCGAACCCGGTGCGGTTCGTTCTCCGGACGGGCGCACCTTGGTGCTATTGTTGCGTGAAAATCGTCGAAAACTAAATTCTCACTTCATCGTTTCGACGGACGAGGGTGCGACTTGGAGCGATCCGAAAGAGTTGCCGCTGAGCCTCACCGGAGACCGGCACACCGCTAAGTATGCGCGCGATGGACGACTGGTGATCTCTTTCCGGGATACGGCGAAGGGATCCGTCACCGCCGGAGATTGGATCGCCTGGGTGGGCCAATTCTCGGACCTTCTCAGTCGGCGTGAGGGGCAGTACCGGATCCGCCTCGGTGACAACCAACATGCCTGGGATTGCGCCTACCCGGGTGTTGAGGTGCTGGGCGATGGAACCGTGTTGGCCACCACCTACGGTCACTGGGATGCAGGCAAATCGCCCTACATCATCTCAGTGCGATTCACACTAAATGAAATCGACCGCAAGCTCTCTGTGAAACCCTGACCGGTTGATCCAAAAAAAAGTCTCTGCCTCGGGCCGTTCAAGAGGGTGGGCCAGAGCCGCGGGAGCCTCGATTTTGCCCCCTTCCGGAACCGGCGTTGCATCCATATTCACCTACTTCCGCAGATGTTTGAAAATCTTCCCTGGAAAATAGGGCAACGCGAAAAACACCTCCTTGAGCATTCGCGGCGACATCTGAGAAGGGACGGTCGCGGTCACATAGGCCCTCGGGTGAACGAGATCCTGCGGCCAGGGCCGTGACGCCTCCTGAGCCTTCGGGTAATCGGCCAGACGGCTTTCGCGGACAAACAAAAACAAGTTCTGCACATACCACCAGGCCACTCGGTCATTGCCCCAAATCTGATGACGGAGACAGTCCAACGGAACAAAACCCTGTGAACGGAACCGCTCGATCCAATAGCTTTGAAATTGCTCATTCACATGGTGAGTCCCCCCTTGCCCTGGGATCGCAGCACTGAAGGCCACCGCGTCCCCCAGCGAACAAAGATCCGCCACAAAACTGTCCGCACGCGATCCGTCGAGGTGCTCAGCCACTTCCAGACAGTTGACGAGGTCGAAGCGCCGATCTAAGCGCAGCGGCTGCGCGAGATCTTTCCTGAGGAATCGATCGCCCGGAATCAGGAGTTGGTCGACGTGCACGATATCACCGTCGATACCAAGCACCTCGCAACCCGCCTGGGCATAGGCCTGCGCCCAGGTACCGGACCCGCACCCCACATCGACCACCGACTTGGCCGGGACCAGTCCCAGCAGCAACGGGACAACCTCCCGCGCCGAAACTGCGGAATCCTCCTTCAGTCCCTCGTAATACCGGGTCGAATAGGCACTCATGCAGCGGAAGGCTAAAGGCCCTCATCACTTGGGGAAAACGGAATCTGGCGCCAGTTGACGATCAATAGGGATCCGCAAACGTCTCCGCGAATCCATCCCTTCGCAGTTAGAGCAACCCAGCGCCCGCCCTGTGCCAGCAAATGGGGAAACAAAAACCTTGCACTAAACTGCACGAAAACTAACTTCACCGCGCTTCGGACGTTGCGCGGTTAGCTCAGTGGTAGAGCATTACCTTGACACGGTAGGGGTCACAGGTTCGAACCCTGTATCGCGCACCAACTCTCGACCCCCAGAGTTTCTTTTGTCTCAGCGGTTCTAATTTCTACCCCTTCCCTTCGGGAGTTGGTGATTTTTGTAAAATCCGTCGGTTCACTGAACGACCGATTCTCCGATCGATCCGAACCCTTCCCGCTTGTTTCTAGAACCTACGCATTGGGTCCAGAGATTGCCATTTACCCGAAAAGCCCTCGCATCATCGCAAAAAGACCGCCCGAAGGCGGTCTTTTCCATCAACCGATGATGAGTTAAACCAGACACCACAATCTCACCGCTCCGAAGCGGGTGTGCCATAGGCATCCATCCCGACGCAGGAGCAAACGAGATTTCGGTCGCCAAACACATTGTCGACCCGACCCGATGCAGGCCAGAACTTGAAATCCTTCAGGCCATCCACCGGGAACGCCGCCCGTTCCCGGGTGTAGGGACGATCCCAAGCCTCGGCAGCAATCTGATCCGCCGTATGGGGCGCATTCTTGAGCAAATTGTTCTTAGCATCCACCTGTCCCGATTCCACCTCCACGATTTCGGCGTGGACTGCGATCATCGCCTCGCAGAACCGATCCAATTCGGCCCGCGGTTCCGACTCGGTTGGTTCGACCATCAGCGTTCCCGCCACCGGCCAACTCAGGGTGGGTGCATGGAACCCGTAGTCCATCAATCGCTTAGCCACGTCCTCGGCGGTCACCTTCTTGAACTGACGCAAGTCCAAGATGCATTCGTGGGCAACGCACCCATTGGCCCGGTACAACGTCGGGAAATAGGGCTCCAGTCGCTGCGCGATGTAATTTGCGTTCAGGATGGCTACCTGGGTGGCTGCGGTGAGACCCTTTTCGCCCATCATCTGGATGTACATCCACGAAATGACGCAAATCGATGCACTGCCCCATGGGGCCGCACTGACCGCACCAATCGGATCTTCGCCCCCCAAATTCACCACCGAATGGCCAGGCAAGAAATCCACGAGATGTGCGGCCACACAAACCGGTCCCACGCCAGGGCCTCCTCCTCCGTGCGGAATACAAAATGTCTTGTGCAAGTTCAGGTGACACACATCGGCCCCGAGCGTTCCCGGAGAGGTCAGACCCACCTGAGCATTCATGTTCGCTCCATCCATGTAGACTTGGCCACCGGCCTCATGGACCCACTGACATATATCCTTCACCGCCACCTCGAACACACCATGGGTGCTGGGGTAGGTAATCATCAGAGCGGCCAGTTCGCCCCGATGCTGATCGATCTTCTGCCGGAGATCAGCGACATCGATATTGCCCTCGAGATCGCACGCCACCGGAACCACCGTCATTCCCGCCATCACCGCTGAGGCGGGGTTAGTTCCATGAGCGCTGGTCGGTATGATGCACACATTCCGGTGCCCTTCTGCCCGACTGCGGTGCCAAGCACGGATGATGAGCAGTCCGGCATATTCGCCCTGAGAACCAGAATTCGGTTGCAGCGAAACCCCCGCAAATCCAGTGCACGAAGCCAGCCAAGCTTCCAGCTCTTCAAACAACTGCTGGTAACCGCGGGTTTGCGACAACGGTGCAAACGGATGAATGGCACCAAACTCCGGCCAACTGACCGGAAACATCTCCGCAGACGCGTTGAGCTTCATGGTGCAGGACCCCAGAGGGATCATGCTGTGACACAGCGATAGGTCCTTGGATTCCAGACGCCGAAGATACCGGAGCATCTCGGTCTCGCTGCGATGCTTCTGGAAGACTGAATGGGTCAGGAAGGTGCTGGACCGTTGCGGGAGCACCGGAGCGCACGCTGACAAGTCCTCTAAAGCGAAGGGCAACATCTCGCCCCGGTGAAATGCCCTGAGAATTTGCAGCACCTCCTCCAAACCGGTGGTTTCATCCAAGGAAACTCCAATTCGCTGCGAATCCAAACGTCGCAGGTTGATGTGGAGCGCCTCTGCGGCCTTGTGCACGAGCGTCGCATCGGGCACCAGAACTGTGAGCGTGTCAAAGAAGGTGTCTGCGGCCAGTCGCAACCCCAATCGCTGGAGACCCGCCGCCAGAAGCCCTGTCAGGCCATGAACCCGGCGGGCAATGGCCATTAGTCCCTCGGGCCCATGGTAAGCCGCGTAAGCCATGGCCATGTTGGCCAGGAGTGCCTGAGCTGTGCAAATGTTCGAGGTCGCCTTCTCGCGTCGGATATGTTGCTCACGGGTCCCGAGCGACAACCGCAAGGCGGGACGACCGCGGGAATCTTTAGAGACACCCACCAAGCGCCCCGGCATGGATCGTTTGAACGCATCCCGAGTCGCAAAATAAGCCGCATGCGGACCACCAAAACCCAGCGGGACTCCAAAGCGCTGAGCGCTCCCGACAGCAACATCGGCCCCCCATTCACCCGGAGTTTTCAACAGCGTCAATGCTAGCAGGTCTGCAGCAAATACCACCAGAGCCCCAGCCTCATGGGCAGCCCGGACCAATTGAGAATAATCTCCCACCTCGCCCGAACTCCCTGGGTACTGGATCAAGACACCGAACACCTCGGGCCCGAGCGAGGCTTTTCGCCAATCACCCACCACGACCTGCAAGCCCAACGCCTCGGCTCGTGTCCGCACCAAATCGATATTTTGCGGGTGGCAATCCGAAGCGATCCAGAACGTATTGCGATCGGCATCCGCCTCTTTGACACGACGGCACAGGGTCATCGCCTCAGCGCATGCTGTAGCTTCGTCCAGAAGTGAGGCGTTGGAAATGTCCAGACCCGTCAGATCACACACCATGGTCTGGAAATTCAGCAATCCCTCCAAACGGCCCTGTGAGATCTCCGCCTGATAGGGGGTGTACTGCGTGTACCAACCCGGATTCTCAAAAATATTTCGCTGGATCACCGCCGGCGTGATCGTGTCGTGGTAGCCCTGTCCAATGTAGGACTTGTAGACTTGGTTTTTGGCGGCGATGGACCGCAACCGACCCAGGGCAGCCGTTTCCCCCAAAGGCTGAGGGAGACTCATTGAGTCATTGCGGCGAATCAGTGCGGGGACAGCGGTTCCCACCAACGCATCCAACGAAGCATGACCACAGGCTTGAGCCATGGCATCCCACTCCTCTGGACGAGGGCCGATATGGCGGTGGGCGAACGAATCAGGATGCTGAGACAGTGACACAAGGCTCATGGATAGGAGAACCCCGCCGGAGCGGGGAGCGCTAAACTACGTCTGCCCCCCGTCCAGGCAAGCGAGACCTTGCCTCCATCCTTCTGAAAAACTCGCGAGCCTGTCCCTTAACTCTGGAGTCCGTCTGACTCCCCTTTGCAATGAGTACCACCACATCACGCTCCACGACTCTTTTCCGGTCGCAATAGCCAGTCTCATGAGCCTGTCCCTTGAGCGGTAGAACCCCATACAAACTGCTCCATTGTGCTGGATCCTCAGAGATTGTCCTTTGGCAGAACGGGATCGAATGCTAAGAGCCTGTCCCTAAGCCGGTCGCTGCCGCTCAGCTGTTCCGGTCCAAATCGCTGTGTCGAAACATTCCTATCGCAACGAATCGCCGGCCAAGTTGGTTCGCCCTTTGGTTCGCGAGCTGCATGCCTATGTGCCAGGTGAGCAACCCAAGGTGAAGGGGTTGATCAAACTCAATACCAACGAGAACCCCTACCCGCCGTCACCCAAGGTATTATCGGCCATGCGAGCGGCGATTGACGGCCGAATGCGGTTGTACCCCAACCCTTCGGCTCAATTGCTTCGGGAACAATTGGCTACCCTGCACCAGTGCTCGTCCGATCAGATCATCATCGGAAATGGCTCGGACGAATTGCTGGCCCTCGGTGTCCGCGCCTTCGTGGAGCCAGCTGCCAACGGAGATTCCGCATCGAGTGAGTCTTCCAAAAGCCGGGTCCAATATTTTTGGCCCAGCTATTCGCTATACCCCGTGCTGGCCGAAACGCATGGAGCTACCCCACATCCCGTCCCGCTATTGGGCGATTTCGGAATCCCCTCGGTTCGCCAGCTGCGTCGCGGCAAGCGTTGGGACTTTCAGGCTGCACTAACCTTCGTCACCACCCCGAATGCACCGAGTGGTCGCGGATACTCTACCCACGAGCTGGATGCCCTGTGTAGCGCCATGAAAGGGGTGGTCGTCTTGGACGAAGCCTACGTGGACTTCGCAAACGAAAACGCCTTGGAGCTGTGCCTCAAGCATCCCCATGTGATCATTTCTAGAACCTTCTCAAAGGCTTATTCGTTGTGCTTCCAACGGATCGGCTACTGGGTCGGCCATCCCGAATTAATCGCTGCGCTCCACCGAATTCGAGATAGCTACAACGTTAACGGTTTGGGCCAAATCGCGGCATCCGCCACACTGAAAAGCCTTTCTTATTACCAGCGCAACTTCCGGTGTGTCACCGAATCTCGGAGTCGATTGGCAGAAGGATTGACCGGTTTGGGTTGGGAAGTTCTGCCCTCCCAAACAAACTTCATTTTGGCCCGACCACCGGGTCCGCCGGCGCGCCAGTGGCTGGAAGACCTGCGCCGGAAAAAAATCCTGGTACGGTGGTTCGCCTCTCCCGATCTGGAATCGTTTCTGCGGATCACAATCGGGTCCAATTCGGAAATAGACACTCTCCTGAAAACCATCCGCAGCTTGTCAGTATTGAAGATTACTCACTGAGGTTATAGAACCTCACGACGCACTAACCCCGCCGATGAATCTCCCCAACCAATTGACTGTCTCCCGTTTCGCGCTGACGGGCTTGTTTTGGGTGGCGGCATTTGCACCGTTTCCAGGAAATCGCTCTTGGGCTTTGGTTCTCTTCGGCCTGGCGAGTCTCACCGACTTCCTGGATGGAAAAATTGCCCGTGAGCGCAAGTTGATCACTGCCTTCGGAACGCTCATGGACCCGTTGGCGGACAAGATTCTCACCTGTTCTGCCTTCATCGCCTTCATCGAACTCAGACAAATCGAAGCCTGGATGGTAGCAGTGATTGTTGGCCGAGAACTGGCTATCACTGGACTGCGCCTACTGGCGGCCTCCAAGAATGTCGTTTTGGCCGCTGAGCGACTAGGCAAACACAAGACGGTATCCCAAATCACCACCATCTTGGCCACACTCTTGGCCATGAGCTACCCGCAATGGGGATCCGTCGGCGAAGCACTCTTCGCTTGGCCCGTGCTGGGTCGGCCCTGGATCATCGTATTTGCACAAGCCACTCAATGGGTTGCCGTGACCCTCACCCTTTACAGCGGCGCCACTTACCTTTGGCGAAACCGCCACCTGTATCTTCAAGACATGTAGGTCAGGCAGCGAAAGATCCGACAGCGAGTCTTGGTGAATTTCGGGCGAACCTACGGCGGATCTCTGAACAGGACCCACGAGCCTTAACCGCCTGCAAAGGCGGGTATCAGACGCACCGAATCTCCGGAGCACACAGGCGTCTGAAGTTCCCGAAGAAACCGAACATCCTCGTCATTAACGAGAACCAGAACTGAACCACGGACCTTACCGTCGGGCTGGCACAGCCGATCATAAATCCCATTGAAGCGCTCCTGCAATTGCAGGAGCACCTCCCCAAGGGTTCCGGGCCCGACTTCGACCGCCTCTTCACCATCACACAGTCGACGGAGTTGAGGCGGGATCAAAACTTCAACCATGGCCTTGGATCATCAAAAAAAACTCAATTGAAGCCCGATTAGCGTTAACTCGCCGCCTCAGCCTGATCTGAGGCCAACAGTGCCTCAAATTCCCGAAGGCTCGGCTTGATAACTCGGGACTCACCACAATGCCCAAGCATGGCTTCCAACGTCTTGAGGCCGTTGCCAGTAATGCACAACACTGCGCTGGAATCGGCCGGGATTTTGCCTTGAGCGATGAGCTTCTTGGCCACACCCACGGTAACACCGCCGGCAGTCTCTGCGAAGATTCCCTCTGTTTCTGCGAGCATCCGAATGCCCTCACGAATTTCGTCATCCGAGACATCGTCACTGTGGCCGCCGGTCTCTTTCATGACCTTCAGTGCATAGAAGCCGTCGGCGGGAGTCCCAATCGCCAACGACTTCGCAATGGTATTGGGCTTCACCGGCTTAAAGAAATCCAACCCCGCTTTCTGTGCAGTTGTTATCGGAGAGCAACCCGTGGCCTGGGCTCCGTGGATTTTCCACCCATGGCTCTGGACCAATCCCAGCTTGGAAAACTCCTGATAGCTCTTATGGATCTTGGTCAGCAAGGAACCGGAAGCCATGCAAACCACCGTGTGTTCCGGAATCTGCCACCCTAACTGCTCTTGGATCTCGAAGCCCATGCTCTTGGATCCCTCCGCGTAATAGGGCCTCATATTAACGTTCACAAACGCCCAACCGTACTTGCCAGCGATCTCCGCACACAACCGGTTCACCTCGTCATAATGACCCCGGATCGCGACGACATTCGCCCCATAGACCAGAGAATTGACGACCTTGCCCTGCTCTAGGTCCGAGGGAATGAAAACGTAGCACTGGAGGCCCGCGGCCGCGGCATTGGCCGCCACCGAATTAGCCAGATTGCCCGTGGATGCGCACGCGACGGTCTTGAATCCGAGTTCCACTGAACGACTCAGAGCAACGCTCACCACGCGGTCCTTGAAAGACAGCGTCGGGTAGTTGACCGCATCATTCTTAATCCACAATTCGCGGATCCCCAGCCGAGCCGCTAGACGATCTGCCTTAATTAATGGGGTGTAGCCTACCTTGGCTCCGACCGTCGGTTCGCCGGCAATCGGGAGGAGTTCCCGATAGCGCCACATGTTCTGGGGACGCGAGCAAATCGTTTCCCGGGTGAGACTCTGGCGGATGCGCTCGTAGTCATAAGCCACTTCCAGCGGTCCAAAATCGAACTCGCAAACATGTGTGGCCCCCAGGGGGTATTCTCGTCCGCACTCCCGGCACTTCAGTGCCTTCATGAATCCGTTGCTCTGGCTCATAAGAAAAATAACCGCCGCGGCAACCGATCAGCGCACATCCAAAAAGCCGACGCGGTGGGGGGCAAATAAAAACCCCTTCCGCAAAGCGAGAAGGGGCCTCCTAGGGAGCCGACGCTTCTCATCTTCGCCGAAACTTTGTAGTTCCGACCGGATTTGGCACCTGGCCGTCGAGCACGTCAGCTCCACCGGTTGCCGTGGCTTCACAGGGCCGTACCCTCTGCCACTCTGGATGAGCGCTACAGTTACCTGCAGCAGTGCTAGTTAATCCGCGGCGGGACCCAATCTGTCAAAAGTTTTCTATCTTGAACCTGCATTTGAATCGGATCCACCGGATCGAATGCATCGAATCTGAACCGTAGCCGCAACCGAGTTGGGGACCCAAGTCTTGAAAGCCTCAGCGATAACCTTTTACAAACCTCCGAGCAAAACAAGAGCCTGTCCCTAATCAAGTCGCAGATTCCTCGAGCTCACAGGTCTCTGCCCACCGCAGAACAACACGCCTTGGACCCAGGCAACATGGGCCCACCACCCCTCATCACCCCAGCAAGGCGCTGAATACGAGCCTGTCCCTTATCGACCTTTGACTTCTCTTTCCCGGACTCCGCGCTAGTTTGCACCCGCCATGAATTCCGTTAGTACCGTCGTTCTCTCCCGCGATTGCGACGCGATCCAAATCCCTGCGGGCAATGTCGTCACCCTTCCAGCAGGAACCGAGGTGGACATCACCCAGACCCTCGGTGGGTCCTACACCGTACACGCCATGGGCGGCCTGTTCCGCATCGGGCCCAAAGATGCAGACGCTTTGGGAATCACTCCTTCCGCCGAGGCATCGACCACACCCGTCACCGGTGACACTGACGAAAAATCAGTCTGGGAAGCCCTCCGTAGCTGTTATGATCCGGAAATCCCGGTCAACATCGTCGATCTGGGACTGGTCTATGACATGGGGATCGAGCTTCTCCCCAGCGGCGCCAAAAAGATCTTCGTGAAGATGACCCTCACAGCTCCTGGGTGTGGTATGGGAGCCACCATCGCCGGTGACGCCCAACAAAAGATCCTCAGCTTGCCTGGTGTTGAAGACGCATCAGTTGAGATCGTCTGGGACCCACCCTGGCATCAAAGCATGATCACCGCCGAAGGACGCCGCTTACTAGGACTCGAGTAACTCTGATCTCAGGTTTCTCAAGACCCCTACCACCCAAAGCCACGCCCCCATCCGTGACTGATCGCCTGACATGAAGAAGACCGGCCCATTCCACGACATCCCCTCCGTCCTCAACGATATCCGCCTGGGCAAAATGGTGGTTGTCGTGGATGACGAGGATCGTGAAAACGAGGGTGATCTCGTATTGGCCGCCGAAAAGGTGACCCCGGATGCGATCAACTTCATGGCCAAACATGGCCGAGGACTGATCTGCGTTCCGACCGTTGGAGAGCGACTCAAGCAACTGGGCATCGAACAGATGGTTGTTCAGAACCGCGACGCTTATAAAACCGACTTCCAAGTCAGCGTCGATGCTGCCAAAGGTATCAGCACCGGCATCAGCGCAGCCGATCGATCTAGGACCATCCAAGTCATGGTGGACCCAACGGCCACACCCGCTGATCTCGTCCAACCAGGGCATGTCTTCCCCTTGCGATCCAAGGCTGGAGGGGTCCTGCGCCGAGCCGGACATACTGAAGCGGCCGTTGATCTGGCCACTCTGGCGGGCCTGCGCCCCGCCGGGGTGATCTGTGAAATCATGAACGATGACGGATCGATGGCCCGTCTGCCACAGCTGCTGCGTTTCGCCAAGAAACACAAACTCAAGATCTGCACCATCGAATCGCTCATCCAATTCCGCCGAAATTCCGAAAGACTGATCGAGCGAGTTGAATCGATCCGCATGCCCACCGATTACGGTGATTTCACGCTGCACCTGTACTTGTCCAAAGTGGATGGAGCCGAGCACTTGGCTCTGGTGAAAGGTGAAGTATCCGGCAAAAAAGGGGTCATGGTCCGGGTGCACAGCGAATGCCTGACTGGAGACGTTTTTGGTTCACGCCGATGCGACTGCGGGCCCCAGTTGCACGCGGCTATGGAGCGAATTGAGAAAGAAGGTCGCGGGGTAATTCTCTACATGAGGCAGGAGGGGCGAGGCATAGGGCTTGGCGCCAAAATCAAAGCCTACAAGCTACAAGAACAAGGCTTGGACA
Organism: uncultured Verrucomicrobiota bacterium; assembly: GCA_903854475.1. Taxonomy (GTDB): domain Bacteria; phylum Verrucomicrobiota; class Verrucomicrobiia; order Limisphaerales; family UBA9464; genus SXXZ01. The sequence goes on along the minus strand of CAINWP010000232.1, from coordinate 1,592 downwards.
CCGTCGAAGCCAATTTGCAGCTCGGTTTCCCGATGGACCTCAGAGATTACGGCTTTGGGGCACAAATGCTGTCGGATCTGGGAGTGAAGAAAATCCGCCTTTTGACCAACAATCCGAAGAAGGTCGTGGGTTTGCAGGGGCATGGCTTGGAGATCATCGAGCAACTCCCCATTCGGGTGGTGCCCAATCCGGACAACGAGCGCTACCTCAAAACCAAACGAGACCGCATGGGCCACCTGCTCTGATCGGGTTAACTCCGGTCAGCTGGGAAATTTCCGACCCATCTATTCGGAAAAATGGTATCGTCTGCCGTCGTTTTTCAGATTCGTTAACGATAAACTAACCGTTCACAGGATTAAAAACCCGAACTTGCCGAACAGCTTATCTTAACCACGGATTGTGCCGGTGGTGTTGAACCAACCCCGGCAACCCCCGCTTCGAACCTAAAGAACATCGATTTCTTGAATCAGGCCTTGGCCTGACTCAGACATCACACAAGCGGACCGCCTGCCTCAGTGATCCCAGCACATCAGTACGGGCGGGTATGAATTCCTGGGCAACAAAACCCTTGTAGCCCGTGTCGGCTATGGCTTTGAGGATAGCAGGATAATTCAGTTCCTGCGTCTCATCGATCTCATGACGCCCTGGAACACCACCCGTGTGATAGTGGGCAAAATATGCGTTTTGCTTGCGGATCGTGGCAATCACATCCCCCTCCATGATCTGCATGTGGTAGATATCGTAGAGGAGCTTGAATGACTCGGAGCCGATCTCCTTGCAAAGCGCCACCCCCCAAGCGGACTTGTCGCACATGTAGTCCGCATGATCGACGCGCGAGTTCAAAAGTTCCATTACCAGCGTCACCTGATTTTGCTCACAGACCCCCATCAACCGCTTCAACCCAGTGGCACAATTTTTGAGCCCGGATGCATCGTCCATTCCAGCCCGATTGCCTGAGAAGCAAATCACATTCTTCAGACCTGCCTTGGCGGCCAGCGGGATCCATTCCTCATAGGCGGCCACCAAGGTGTCGTGATGCTCCAACCGATTAAAACCCTTGGTGATACCGCCAAGACCGTTCTTCACCGGGTTGCTGGTGATTGCGCAAGTCAGCCCGTGCTTCTTGACCGTCTCCCATTCACCCGGGCCGAGCAACTCGATGGAATGGAGCCCCATGGCCTTGCCGGCAATGGCCAACTCCTCGAGAGAGACCTTGGGATAGCACCATTTGCACACAGAGTGATGAATGCGTCCCCGCAGACCACTGACCGCATCAGCGGCCCCTAGACGCTGAGAGAGGGATGTAGCAGCCAGTGAGGCTGCAGTAGTCATGGCGGATCGGCGCGTAAGTCTCATCGGTGCTCCCATAGACAAACAGCCTGTCCCTCCCGTCAAAACAATTTAAGGGACAGGCTCTTTTTTCTTTTTTCCGTCAAAACAATTTAAGGGACAGGCTCTTTTTTCGAAAGAACTCGTCCAGAGGCAACGAATCATCAGGTAGACGCTTAAATGAGAACACGACGCCTCAAAGCCCATCCAGATGCCTCCAGCGGTTTCTACCACTGCATGTCCCGCGTGGTGGACCGGCACCT
>CAINWP010000231.1 GCA_903854475.1 uncultured Verrucomicrobiota bacterium | reverse complement strand
TTTCGGCGTGGGGGTGGTGTTCAGACGGCTTTGGGGCGCTTTGAGACACTCGAGGCGGTTTCAGTTTGGGAGCGCCTTGGAGGCGGTTCGGGGGAAGATGGGTGGGTCCGTCGGAGCAAAGCGGGGACTCCACCCAGCCGGAATGATTCAATTCCTAAGAAACGGACGGCATGGCGGATTCTTTCGCAATACGAACCGCGGGCCATGATGAGGCCAGTAATGTTCGAGCAATGACGTTCTCGCGGAAGAGGACGCAAGCCGGTCCGACTCATCCAACAGAAGGGGTTCTGACTCAGACGTAGAGTGCTTTGCGCAGTTCGTGGGTGAGTACGGACATGGAGGGGTAGCGCATCGCTGGATCTTGTTCGAGGCACCGGAGGACGATTTTTTCGAGCGCCAGCGGGATGTCGGGATTAATTTGGCGCGGGGGGATGAAGTCCGAACGGTTCCGCTGGGCGTGGAAGACCCCGTCGGCGGAGTCTCCGGGGAAGGGTTTCCGGTGGGTCAATAATTCGTAGGCGCTGACGCCGTAGGCCCAGATGTCGGCCCGGTGATCGACCGGTTCGCGGGCCAATTGCTCCGGAGACATGTAGTGCGGGGTGCCCGGGTTTTTGTCGAGCTTGCGGGGCGGATCGGGAATCGGTTGGGCGAGGTCGAAGTCGATGAGCTTGAGCCGTGCGTTGCGGGTCAGTAGGACATTCTCCGGCTTCACATCCAGGTGCATGTAGCCGCGGTCATGGACGAGCTCTAGGGCCTCGGCCATGTCGATGAGCACTTGTGCGATGTTCTCGGCTAGGACCGAATCACCGGTGGCCATGCGCAGCTTGAGGTTCTCACCTTCGACGTATTCAAGAACCAGAACCAACTCGCCATCGATCTTGCCGTGCTCGATGTAGCCGATGATGTGCTTGTCGTCTTGGCAGGCTTGCAAGGTCTCACAGCCGGTCAGGAAGCGCTTGCGCTCCGTGAAGGCGAAGGTCGTGTTGTTGAGCATGAGCCGGAGGGCCACTGCCTTGCCGGCAGTGTCGGTGCCCAGCCAGATCTCGGACATTCCGCCTGCGTTGATCTCCTCGTGGAGCGTGTAGGGGCCGATCTTGGTTCCGTGGCGTGACATCCGGTTAAGAACGCCGAGTAAACCGCGGGGCTCTTCTTAAATCAATCTTGCCTCTGAAGACGTACCACGGTTGACCCCGACGACGAACGGGATTAACACGGACCGAGACTCCTCATGAACCTACCGTTCAACCGTCGCCAATTTGTTGCCACCGCAACCACCGCAGCAGCCATGGTCGGCCTTTGGGGCTGTTCCAGCCTCCATGCTCTGAACCAGCCGCCGAAGGGTTTTTCGCAGCTCTTCAATGGGCATGACCTCACCGGTTTTCGCGGAGGCGACACCTTCGATCACCGCAAGTTGCTGGCCATGCCCGAGGCGGACCGTGCGGCTCAGATCGCCAAGTGGACCAAGACGCTGACGGAGATCGATGCCAAGACGGGGAAGCCCAACTGGCATGTTGAAAATGGGGAATTGGTGAATGGGGGCAATGGCGCCTACGCCACCACCGAGAAGGATTACGGCGATTTCGAACTGCTGTTGGAATACAAGACGGTTCCGTTGGCCGATTCGGGGATTTACCTGCGCGGCGTTCCTCAGGTGCAAATCTGGGACTATACCGAAAAGGCTAAGTTCAGCATCGGCGCGAACAAGGGATCGGGCGGTCTTTGGAACAACTCGCCGGGCGCTCCCGGCAAGGATCCGTTGGTGTTGGCTGACAAGCCGTTTGGTCAGTGGAATTCCTTCCGCATCGTCATGGTCGGTTCCCGGGTGAGCATCTGGCTCAATGACAAACCGGTCGTCCAGCATGCGGTGATGGAAAATTACTACGATCGCAAGAAGCCCATCCCGGCCCATGGCCCTATCCAGTTGCAGACCCACGGCGGTGAGATCCGCTGGAAGAATGTGTTCATTCGCGAGATCGGCAGCACCGAGGCCAACAAGATCCTCGCCAGCCATGGACAGGAAGGTTTCCAGTCCATTTGGAACGGTAAGGACCTCACCGGTTGGAAGGGTGCCGTGGCGGATTACGAAGTGGTGGATGGGTCCATCCGCTGCAAGAAGGGCAAGGGAGGGTGCCTATTCACTCAGGCTGAATACGCTAACTTTGCCTTTCGCGCCGAGGTTCAGGTGCCCAGCGCTGGTAACAACGGGTTTGCAATCCGCTATCCGGGTTCGGGTGATGCCGCGTACGTGGCCATGACTGAGTTGCAGGTGTTGGCTGAAGACTACGAAGCCAAGACCGGTTCCAAGCTCGATCCGCGCCAGGCTTACGGTGGTGCCTATGGGATGGCCCCGGCCCATCAAGGTTATCAACGCCCCAATGGTGAGTGGAATTTCCAGGAGACCTACGTGCAGGGCAGTCGTATTCGGACCGAACTCAATGGGTTCGTCATCTTGGACGCCGACTTGTCGACGATTACCAATTATATGGCCAACAGCCCGCACCCGGGCAAGACCCGCGCTCAGGGTCACTTTGGTTTCGCCGGTCACAATGACCCGGTGGCCTTTCGCAATCTGAGCATCAAGCCGCTCTGATTGGTTTATTCTGTTTTTTTCCAATCTCAACACCGGAGAGTCAGAGTTCCGCTCTGTCCTCCGGTGTTTGTCTAGAGATTTTGCGTAACCGGCGGCATGGTGTGAGGGTCTTCGCCGTCGACGAGTCGAGATGAAGTTCCGTCAGTTCGCCCGCTCTTGTTTTGCCCATGAATCCGTTTTTGCGCCCTTCTGTCCTATGGACCCGCGCCGGCTTTGCTGGCTTTGTGTCCGCGATCCCTTTTCCAACGGTCCTTTTTCCGGCAATCCTGTTGCTGGTGACCGGCTGCGATCGCTTCAAAAAGCCTGCGTCCGTCGAGTTTAAGACCGAGGCAGCGGTGCGGACCAACATGGTGCAAAGCGTGAGCGCCAATGGGGGCATTGCTCCGATCCGACAAGTTCAAGTGGGTTCTCAGATCTCGGGCACCATCACCGAGATGAAGGTTGATTTTAACTCTGTCGTGAAGGAGGGCGACGTTCTGGCACACATCGATCCGGCTACCTACGAGCGGAGTTTGGCCCGGGTTAAAGCCGATCTGGCCAATGCCGCTGCAGGCCTAGCCATGGCTGAGTTTAATTCCAAGCGGGCTAAGCAACTCTTCACCGCGAAGCTAATATCGGAGACTGAAAGCCAGCAGGCCGATGTGGCATTGCTGCAGGCCCAGGCTGGAGTCAAGACGCGCGAGGCCGCCGTTGAGAGCGCTCAGGTGGATCTCGATCGGACAACCATCTTTGCCCCGATCAGTGGCGTGGTGGTGACCCGGAATGTGGATGCCGGTCAGACCGTGGCCGCGAGCTTCAGTACCCCCACGTTGTTTCTGATCGCTCAGGATTTGTCCCAAATGCAAATCGAGTTGGCCGTTTCCGAAGCAGACATCGGCAATGTGCTGGAACAGCAGCGGGTCGAGTTCACCGTGGACGCGTTTCCGAATCGCAAGTTTGAGGGTCGAGTCCGTCAGGTGCGTTTCGCGCCGACCACCAACCAGAACGTGGTGACTTACACCACGGTGGTGGCGGTCAATAACAAGGACCTGCGGTTGCGGCCGGGCATGACGGCCACGGCCACCCTCATCACCTTGGAGAAAACGAATGTGGTTCGCATTCCGGCCTCAGCCACCCGGTTCTCCCCGCCGGCGGGGGTCACTGTTCTACCGGCCACCAACACGGTCTCCACCAACGACATCGTTCGGTCTTCCCGCCCTGCGGGTATGGAAGGTCTACCGACGCCTCCTTGGTCGGCTGAAGGACGTCGGCCGACCGATGAGGAACGTAAAAAATACGAAGAGTCCCTCACGGCAGACCAGAAAGTGGCTTATCAGGCCGTTCGGGAGCGCATGCGGGCCATGATGGCCTCCGGCGGCGGTGGTGGGATGGGTGGCGGCCCCGGTAGTGGTGGCGGCCCCGGTGGTGGCGGTGGGGGAATGGGCGGAGGATCCCCGCGTCCGCGGCCCGTCGACGGACCCACATTGAAAACCGTGTATGTCATCAAGCCAGCCGATCCGGCGACGCCAGATGCCCCCCCGGTGCTGCAAACCATCACGGTCAAAGTGGGCATGACCGACGGCTCCAATTCCGAGATCCTGGAGGGACTCGAACCCGGGCAGGTGGTCGTCACTGCGCTCAAGTCTTCGATGTCCTCGGCCACGGCGCCGGCGGGCAATCCCTTCGGTGGGCCCTTTGGTGGAGCTCCGCGCCGCTGATCTCCGTCTTCCTTACCCCAACCTCCGAAATTCATGCCCGCGGTCATCCAGCTCGAGGATTTTCACAAGACTTACCGCACCGGCGAGATCGAGGTGCGCGCGGTCCGTGGGGTCAACCTCATTGCCGAGCCCGGCGAGTTTGTCGCCATTATGGGTTCCTCAGGTTCCGGCAAGAGCACCCTGATGAACACCGTCGGCTGCCTCGATCGGCCGACTCAGGGAAAGTGCCTCATCGACGGTGTCGACATCGGTTCGCTGTCTCGCAACGAATTGGCCGACTTGCGCAACCGTAAGCTGGGGTTTGTGTTCCAGGGCTTTAATCTCCTGGCACGGACGACCGCGCTGGAGAATGTGCAACTGCCCATGCTGTATGCTCGGCCCAGAATCGCCGTTTCGGAACAGAACCGACGGGCCGCCGCAGCGCTAGAACTCGTGGGGCTCGGCGAGCGCATGGACCATACTCCCAGTCGCTTGTCGGGAGGGCAGCAGCAGCGAGTGGCCATCGCGCGGGCGCTGGTCAATCGTCCGACTCTCCTCTTGGCCGATGAGCCCACCGGTAATCTCGATTCGCGCACGAGCATCGAGATTATGGGCATCTTCCAGAAGCTCAACGACGAGGGCATGACGGTGGTCATGGTGACCCACGAACTGGATATTGCCCATTATTGCAAACGCATCGTGGTCATGCGCGATGGTTTGGTGCGCAGCGATACACCGGTAACCGCCCGCCTCAACGCCCTCGACGAACTCCAGAAGCTGGAGGCCGAGCAAAAGGCCGTCCAACTCAACCCCTGACCCATGTTTGCCACTCTTCGCATTGCTCTGATGGCCATCCGGCGCAACGTGCTCCGGTCTTTCCTCACTATGTTGGGCATCATCGTGGGCATCGCCGCTGTCATCGTCGGTGTCAGTATGGGTACCGGAGCCAAGGCGGAGGTGGACAAGCGCATCGCCGGAATGGGGCAGAACCTCATCACCGTGATGTCGGGCAATATGACCCGAGGTGGCGTCCGGGGTGGTTTCGGCATGGCGCCCAACTTGTCGACCGAGGATTTTGATGCGATCCGCCGGGAGATTTCGCAGGTGACGGCCGTGAGCCCCGAGGCCCGGACCTCCGCCCAGGTGGCCTCTGGCAATCAGAACAGTTTTGTGCAGGTGTCCGGCGTCTCTGACGAATACATCGTTGCCCGTTCCTGGGTCCTCAAAAGCGGGGAGAACTTTACGGCCGCCGATGTGCGCAACGCTTCCAAGATCTGCCTGATCGGGGCGACCACGGCGAAGACCCTATTCGGCGAGGGCATCGATCCTGTAGGGCAGGCCGTGCGCATCAAGAACGCTCCCTTCACCATCGTGGGGTTATTGGAGGCTAAGGGTTCTGGAAGCTTCGGCCAGGATCAGGACGATGTACTGCTCGTGCCTTATACCAGTGTGATGAAGCGGTTGTCGGGGGACACCAAGTTCCGGTCCGTCTTCGTGCAGGCGGAGTCGCCCGATGCGATTTCCGTAGTGCAGGAGCAACTCACCGAATTGCTGCGCCGTCGGCACAAGATCAGCGACGGAAAGGATGATGACTTCATGGTCCGTAACCAGCAGGAGACGAGCGACTTCTTTAACGCAAACAACCGGATCATGACGGTGTTGATTGGCTTTTTTGCAGGCATCTCATTGGTTGTCGGAGGCATCGGCATCATGAACATTATGCTGGTCAGTGTCACCGAGCGCACCCGGGAGATCGGAATCCGCCTGGCGGTCGGGGCCCGTGGTCGGGATGTTCTGCTCCAATTCTTGGCCGAGGCTGTTCTCTTGAGTATCTTGGGCGGTGGAGTGGGGATCGCCGTGGGTTACTGGTTGGCCCCGTTGCTGACCCAGTTGTTTCAGTTCCCGACGCTCATCTCTCAGTCTTCGGTGATCCTCGCCTTCACGGTGAGCGCCATCATCGGCATCGTCTTCGGATTCTTCCCCGCGTTGAAGGCTGCCAATCTCGATCCGATCGACGCCTTGCGCTACGAGTAGCCCGAATGAACCCTCCCGCAGCCTCTCTCTCCGCCCTTAAGAGCGCACTGCGAGAGGATCTCCGCAGGCTGTTTCGAGGGCTTGAGGCCGGACAGCGTGAGGAGTGGTCGATCCGCATTCGGGAAAAATGTTTGGAGTTGCCTGAATGGTCCGATTCTCAGGTGGTGGGCTTGTATCATCCCAGAGCCGACGAACCCGATGTTTGGCCCCTTGTTGAGCGGGCTTGGTCGGCAGGAAAATGCGTGGTTTTACCCACCTACGATAAAGTATTGGCCACGTATCAATGGTGCCGGATAGCCAGTTTCGAGGATCTGGTTCCGGGTCGGTTTGGAATTCCGGAGCCGCGGTCCCGGTGTGATCGGGTGGATGCCGTGCGACTGGACTTGGCGTTTGTTCCTGGGCTAGGATTCTCGACGGATGGGGGAAGGTTGGGAAGAGGGCAGGGTTTCTATGATCGGTTGCTGAAGTTCTTCCGCGGCCGGAGCTATGGAGTCGCCTTTGATTTTCAGATGCTTCCGCAAATTCCCCGTGAGGGTCACGACGTTGAACTGACGGGTGTGATCACTCCATCGGGTTGTCGGGTTATACCGTCGGGTGTTGCGCTGAAACATGGTCACTGAATCCTGGATTTTCGCGGTCGGAGGCGTGCTGACCGGCACGGGGTTGGCCTATGTCATCTACCGCTTTCGCGAGCGGGCCTTGCGTGCCGAATTGTTAATCCGGGAGCGGGAACGGGCCGATCAATCTCGCAAGGAGACCGAGTCCCTCCGCGTCGAGGTGCGTCTGGCAGCTCAGCAAGATCTCAGTCGTTGGCGAGCCGACCAGGACCGGGACCTAGAATCTGAGCGTTCGCGTCTGGGAGGTGCAGAATCCCGCTTGGCCGAGCGGGAGGCGTCGGTAGGACGTCAGATGGAGCGATTGGTTGCGCAGCAAGACGACGCACGCCTGAGGTCGGAGGCCCTCGATGTGACTCGAGCGCAATTGGACCAAGATCGTCTCGAGATCCGGCGGTTGTCTGAGGAGCGCAAGAGTCAATTGGAGTCGCTGTCTGGTCTCAGCGCCCTCGAGGCCCGAACGCTGTTGCTGAAGGAGGTCGAACAGGATTCTTCCCGTGACGCCGCCAACCTCAGTCGACACATCCTCGAAAATGCGAAGAACGGTGCCGAGCAGCAGGCTCGACGCATTATCGCCACGGCCATCCAGCGCTACGCCGGCAAGCACACCTACGAGACCAGCACGGCAACCGTGGCCTTGCCGACCGAAGAAATGAAGGGTCGAATCATTGGCCGCGACGGGCGCAACATCCGTTCTTTCGAGAACGCCACGGGCATCACGGTGCTGGTGGATGACACGCCCAATGCGGTGGTGCTCTCCGGTTTTGATCCAGTCCGGCGCGAAGTGGCGCGGCAGTCCATGGAACGACTGATCCTCGACGGCCGCATCCACCCGACCCGCATCGAGGAGGTGGTCGCTGCAGTCACAGTCGAGATGGACGACTTTATCCTCCGCAAGGGCGAGGACGCGGTCTACAAGGCCGGCCAATCGGCGATCCATCCGGAGGTGGCCAAAATGCTGGGTCGGTTGCACTTCCGGCACAGCTATTCTCAGAACGTCCTCGAGCATTCCCTGGAGGTGGCCCATCTCTGCGGTCTGATGGCTGCGGAACTGGGAGAGGACATCATGGCAGCCAAGCGATCCGGTTTGCTTCACGACATCGGCAAGGCCATGTCCCATGAGATCGAGGGGCCGCACGCTAAGGTGGGAGCCGATTTCATCAGGCGTTTCAATGAGTCCGCTGCGGTTGTGAACGGGGTGGCTTCGCATCACGAAGAAGTCCCGCATGAAAATGCACTGGGCATCCTCGTAGCCGCCGCCGATGCGATTAGTGCCACTCGCCCGGGTTCGCGAAGCGAAGGCATGACCACTTACCTCCAGCGCTTGGAGAACCTCGAGCGCATTGCTTTCGAGTTTCCTGGAGTGGAGCGGGCCTTTGCCATCCAGGCCGGTCGTGAACTGCGGGTGGTGGTCAAGCCGGAAGAAGTCGACGACCATTCCTCTTTGCGGATGGCGCGTGATCTGGCTCGCCGCATCGAGGAGGAATTGCTCTATCCTGGGCAAATTCGCATCACAGTGGTCCGTGAGACCCGCTGCGTTGAATACGCTAAGTAGGCGTGGATAACGCTCCGGCGGCTCTGGACGGAAAACATATTTGCAAACCAGGTGCCCTGTGATGGGGTCGCGCCATGATCCGAGCCCTCCGCGCTATCGGTCTTGCCTGCATGAGTGCCACCGTTTTTTCCCAGATCCCTGACAATCTTGTGGTCGAGGGAATCCCGTCGATTCCCATCGCATTGAAGCGCGATGCCTCCCGATATCTGGAGTTTCGGACCGCGGCCTTTGTCTCGTGGCATCCCACCCGCCGGGAGATGCTCATCGGAACTCGGTTTTCCGATACCCTCCAACTGCATGCCGTCGCACAGCCCGGTGGGGCTCGCCGCCAGTTGACCTTTTCGACGGAGCCAGTGGCCGGAGGGCAGTTCGAGCCGCGTCAGGGTCGCTTTATCGTTTTCAGTCAGGATGTCGGAGGTGGAGAATTCTACCAGTTGCACCGGCTCGATTTGGCGGAGGGTAAGACGACGTTGCTCACCGACGGCCGCAGCCGCAATGGCAACGCCCGCTTCTCCAAGGACGGCCGCTGGCTCTTTCACAATTCGACCCGCCGCAACGGCCGCGACACCGACGTCTGGCGGTTGGATCCTCTCCGGCCTGAATCGGCCGAGATGATTTTGCAAGTTTCTGGCGGCGGTTGGGCGGTGCTCGATGTGCAGGACGACGGATCCCGGGTGCTGCTGCAAAACCGGCGTTCCATTACTGACAGTGAATTGCACCTGCTGGATGTCGCCACGCGGAAGCTCTCGATGCTCACTCCAGCCAGCCAGCGGGTCGTCTCGTATGGCTCAGCGCGATTCTCCCGAGACGGCCGGAGCGTGTTCGCGACGACGGACCTGGATTCGGAGTTTCTCCGTCTGGTCCGTATGGATGTGGCCACTAGGGATCTCACTCCTCTGGGGAGCAATACTTCGAAGTTGCCGGTCTGGGACGTCGAGGCGTTCGAGTTGTCTCCTGACGGTGATCAGTTGGCTTTTGTTTCCAACGAAAACGGATCCAGTCGTTTGTCGCTCCTGAAACTGAGCTCTGGGAAAGTCCGTGCCGTGTCCGGTATTCCGGCCGGGGTGATGACCGGTTTGGAGTGGCATGAGAATGGTCGAGATCTGGGTTTCAGCTTGGCCCACGCCCAGTCTCCCTCCGACGCCTACTCGGTGGACGTCAAAACGGGCCGCATCACTCGTTGGACCGAGAGCGAGACCGGCGGGTTACCGGCGAACGGGTTCCGCGAGCCAGAGTTAATTACGATCCCGAGTTTCGACCAGTTGAAGGTCAGCGCGTTGATCTATCGTCCGGATCCCTCGCGGTTCCCGGGCAAGCGGCCGGCGGTGGTGATCATTCATGGCGGCCCTGAATCCCAGTCGCGGCCCGGATTCATGGCCCGCTACAATTACTTCCTCAATGAGTTGGGCATCGCATTGGTCGTTCCCAATGTGCGCGGATCGGCCGGCTACGGAAAACGGTTCCTCACCCTAGATGACGGTTTCCTGCGTGAGGATTCAGTCAAGGACATCGGCGCGTTCCTTGATTGGATCGGGACCGATGCGGGGCTCGATCCGGCCCGCGTGTCGGTCATGGGGGGGAGCTACGGCGGCTACATGACGCTGGCCTCCTTGGTGCATTTCAGCGATCGACTGCGGTGCGGTGTGGACATCGTTGGGATCTCCAATTTCGTCACCTTTCTCACCAACACCCAGGAGTACCGTCGGGATTTGCGCCGCGTGGAGTACGGGGACGAGCGGGATCCCCAGATGCGTGCCCATCTAGAAAAGATCTCACCGCTCAATCAGGTCGATCGAATCCGCGTGCCCTTGATGGTTGTCCAGGGCAAGAACGACCCTAGGGTACCACTGAGCGAAGCCGAGCAAATGGTCCAAGCGCTCCGAGCCAATGGTCGTACCTGCGCCTACTTAATGGCCCGAGATGAAGGGCACGGATTTGCCAAGAAACCGAACGCTGACTTCCAATTCCTCAGCACGATTTTGTTTCTGCGGGAGCACCTCCTGAGCGGGGAGTCCGTGCGTTAGCGCGCGATGATGCGAGTCTCAATAAGAGCCAACGGTGGTAATTGATTTCAGCGAAGGAGGCTGTCGGCCCACTGCAAACGGAACCACGGGAACAGCACCTCTACGGCAACCAGGCTGAGGAACAGCGTGCTAATGGTGCCGTTGAGCTTGAAGAAGGCGATGTTGACAGAGCGGGTATCCCGACGGCGTGCCAACAAGTGCTCGGCGAGCAGCAGCGCACCGATGACCATGAGGCCCAGCCAATAGGCTAATCTGAAGGCCGCCAGCGCTCCGAAGATAGCCAACAAGATCCACAGCAGGAGGTGTGCAATGAAGGCAACGCCCAAGGCGTTTTTGGGCCCCCAGCGCACCACCAACGAGCGCAGTCCCTGAGTGCGGTCAAATTCGTAGTCTTGGGTAGCGTAGATGATGTCGAAGCCGAAGAGCCACAGGAGGACGGACAGTGCCAAGACCAACGGCACGAAGGCGCTGTGGCTCAGCTTGATTTTGCCGTCGATCATCGGGAGAAACTCCACACCGCCCTTCACCGCCAACCAGGCTCCGACCGGGGCGATGGCGAGCGCGATGCCGAGCCAAACATGAGTGAAATCGGTGAAGCGCTTGGTCAGCGAGTAGAAGCAAATGAAGAAGAGAGCCACGGGCGACAGGGCAAAGCAGAGCGGGTTCAGCATCCAACTGGCCGCCACCAAGGCCGCGCCGCTGAGCAGGCAGAGGCTCACAGCACTGGTCATCGAGATGGCGCCAGCCGGCAGGTGTCGCCCTGCAGTGCGGGGATTCAGTGCGTCAAAGCGTCGGTCCACGATTCGGTTGAAGGCCATGGCACAGGTGCGCCCACTGACCATGGCGGCCAGGACCAACAGGAAGACCCTCCAACCGGGCCACCCATGCTGATCGCGCGCGGCCAGCATCATGGAAGCCATGGCGAAGGGCAGGGCGAACACCGTGTGACTGAACTTCACGAACGAGGCCCACTTAGAAAGCAGGGAAATCATGGGAGCGTTTGCTTGGGGGGCGGGCGGAGATAGAGCGGAGACATGGGGCAATGGCTTCGGACGTGGGGCTATTCGATTTCTTCCTGCCAACGCACGGTCAGGCGATGGGAGACACCCATGTGGTCGAGGACGCGGGCGACCACAGTGTCGGCGACGGCTTCGACCGTGGTGGGTCGATTGTAGTAGTGCGGGTTGGCGGGAATGAGCAGCACGCCAGCCTGAATGAGGAGTTCGAAGTTCTTCACGTGCACCAGCGAGATCGGGGTTTCACGCGGCACAAGGATGAGCTTGCGGCGTTCTTTGAGCATCACGTCGGCGCACCGCAGCATGGAATCGGAACTCAATCCGTGTGCGATGCGTCCGAGCGTTCCCATGCTGCAGGGAATGACCACCATTACATCTGGCGGATTGGATCCGCTGGCAAAGGGCAAGTTCATCGAACGGTGGCTGTGGACTTGAGCCCCATCCGGCAGTCGAAGACCCCCGGGTTGCTCGGCCTCGATGACCTGCGGTGCATACTGGCTGAGCATGACATGGACCTCGTGTTGATGGGGATCTAGTTGGTCCAGCAAGCGCTGGGCATAGATTGTCCCGCTGGCTCCGGTGATGGCGATCAGCAGTCGCATGACCGACACACCATGCCGCTAAAGTGCCGGAAGCCAAAGGAGAAGCCGCAGAAGGGGGCGAGCATACCGCAACCTCGATGATATTTTTTGCAACCTGTCGCTTGAATCCACTCCGCTCGTTCCTAGAGTCCTCGTCTTGCGTCGTTGCCAAACATGAGCGAACCGAATTCCGTCCCCGCTTCTACCACCACTCCGTGGGACATCCCCACGGCGCGTTCCCTCTACAATATTGACCGATGGGGGGCGGGTTACTTCGATGTGAACGAGGCCGGAAACGTGGTGGTCACTCCGCTGCGTGAAAAAGGGTCGTCCATTGAGATCGCGGACATCATCGAAGAGGCGCGCGAGCGAAAGTTGCAATTCCCGCTGCTCATCCGTTTCCAAGATATTCTTCGCGACCGGGTGGCCCACCTGAACAACGCCTTCCGGAATTCTATTACCGAATTTCAATTCAAGGGCAGCTACCGGGGAGTTTTCCCCATTAAGGTCAACCAACTGCGCGAGGTGGTTGAGGAAATTCTCGATGCGGGCAAGGCCTACAATTTTGGGCTCGAGGTGGGTTCGAAGCCCGAGCTGTACGCGGGCATGGCGCTTCAGGACCAGCCCGGAGGCCTTATCATCTGCAACGGCTACAAAGACCAGGCCTTCATTAAGCTGGCTCTCTCCGGCATCAAGCTAGGCAAGAAGGTCATTATGGTGGTGGAGAAGCTCGAGGAGCTTCGCCAGATCATCACCGTTTCTAAGCAGGTGGGTGTGGAGCCGTTGATCGGCATCCGTGCGCGCCTTCTCAGCAAGGGGTCGGGCAAGTGGGCCGAAAGCGGTGGCGAGAACGCTAAGTTTGGTCTGAGTACCTCGGAGCTGCTGGCTGCGGCCGAGTTACTGCGCGCTGAAAATTTGTCGAGCAGTTTCAAGCTGCTGCATTTCCACATCGGCTCTCAGGTTCCGGATATTCTGACCGTGAAGAAGGCCGTGCAGGAGGCGGCCCGTTTCTACGCCAAGCTCAAGAAGATGGGTTTCCCCATCGAGTTCATGGATGTCGGTGGAGGCTTGGGCGTGGATTATGATGGATCTCGTAGCGCCTTCGACAGTTCGACCAATTACACGCTGCAGGAATACACCAACGACATCGTCTATTACATCGCCGATGTCTGCAACGCGGAGGGGGTTGAGCATCCGGACATCGTTAGTGAATCCGGGCGCGCCTTGGTGGCCCATCATTCGGTGCTCGTGGTCGAGGTCTTCGGCTCGATCGACAAGACCCGTCAGGAGATCCAATTTCAATATGGGGCCGATGAGCACCGCTTGGTGAAGGAGATGCTCGAGATCCGGGACAACCTCGGAAAGGTCAACAAGCTGGAGTCCTTCCACGATGCGTTGGAACGCAAGGAGGACGCTCACCAGATGTTCACCCTTGGGGTCTTGGAATTGCCGGAAAAAGCCAAGATTGAGACCCTCTATTGGGAAATTTCCAAGGAAGTCGTTCAGTCGTTCCGAGGGCAAGGCTACGTGCCCGAGGAGATCCAGCAACTGGAGGACAGTTTAGGAGACCAGTACCTGTGCAATTTTTCGGTCTTCCAGTCACTCCTAGACCACTGGGCCTTGGGTCAGTTGTTCCCGGTGATGCCGTTGCATCGACTGCTGGAGCGGCCGACGCGCGAGGGCACACTCGTGGACATCACCTGCGACTCGGATGGGTGCATCAACAAGTTTGTGGATCTTCGCGATGTCCGTGACACGCTGCCGTTGCATGAACTGCGGGAGACCCCGCAGGGTCAGGAGCCCTACTATCTGGGTTTCTTCCTCATGGGTGCCTACCAGGACATTATGGGTGATTTGCATAATTTGTTTGGCCGTGTGAACGAAGTGCATGTCTTCCTCGAGCCCGATGAGCCCTGTGGCTACTACATTGAAGAGGTCATCGAAGGGAACACCATCAGCCAGTGCCTCACTTCGGTGCAGTACGAAGAAGGGGAGCTCAAGCGCCAGATGAAGGCTCAGGTGGATGCGGCCATTAAGAGTGACAAGCTCAAGCCGACTGAAGGCATGCGCCTCCTCGATGAGTACGAGCGCGGGCTCAAGGAATACACTTACCTCGACATCCACCCGGCCGCCCCGGCGGGGAATGGTAGCGGTCAAGCGCGGTAGCTCCGCGGTATCAGGCCTCCGCTCGCTGAGTAGGCTCTGGGGAGGGTCGGCTTTCGCGCTGTGCGCGAGGGGGGGGAGTGATCGCCTCCAAGGCTCGCTTCGGCCTGACACCGCTCCGCTACGGTTTTTGGTGGGCGGGGCTCCGCGGCATCAGGCCTCCGCGGCATCAGGCCTCCGCGCGCTGAGGAGGCTCTGGGGAGGAGGAGCTTTCGCGCTTTGCGCTGGGGGTTTGGTGTTCGCCTCCAAGGCTCGCTCCGGCCTGACACCGCTCCGCTCGGGTTTTGGCGGGGCTACGCGGTATCAGGCCTGCGCGCGCTGAGGAGGCTTTGGGGAGGATCGGCTTTCGCGCTGTGCGCGAGGGGGGGGTGATCGCCTCCAAGGCTCGCTCCGGCCTGACACCGCTCCGCTACGGGTTTTGGTGGGCGGGGCTCCGCGGCATCAGGCCTCTGCTCGCTGAGTAGGCTCGGGGGAGGATCGGCTTTCGCGCTGTGC
>CAINWP010000230.1 GCA_903854475.1 uncultured Verrucomicrobiota bacterium | reverse complement strand
GTTCGCCTCAGCCGCTCTTCCAGAACACCAAGCCCTGCCTAGCTCGAGCAACCATCCAAGTGTCTCCTCCGGTGTCACCGATATGCATCATCTTGTGGCCGCTACCTCCCTCCCCTTTTCCACTGAAAACAGCGAGGAACCGTTAAAGTCCCGAACAGGCGTTATTAGTGAACCGCAGGACTGCAGGGAAACGGGCTGACTAAGAAGCAGAACCTCTGTCCGGAACAGGAAGTTCAGTGGCGGCAAACGATCCCAACGATCAAGGTTGCCTCTTTCAGAAAGAAGCCAGAGGACGCGGGCGCTTTTCTATTTAGCCGCATCTTGCGTAAGAGGCCTGCAACCTCATTACGCCAATGCCTGATAGGGTACTACAGAACGGCCTAGCGAAACCGGCGGGGGCGAAAAGTACCTCCGCTGGAGGCTCCCCCGCTCGCACTACTTCTACCACCACCGCCACCCTGAGGCCTTGGACTGCGATCTGCAGGACCAGATCCTCGGGAAACTCGCCCCTGACCACCACCGCGCCCACCCGAGGGGCCGGATTCTCGGCGTGAATCGGGAGAGACAGCCGGGGCGGCCGCTGAATAGTTGAAGCCTTCCAAACGCTTGCGCGGTACGGCTCGGTTAATAAAACGCTCCAGCGCTCGCAGGTCGTTGAATTCGTCCGGACTGACCAGACTGATGGCATCACCCACGGCATTGGCTCGACCCGTGCGGCCAATTCGATGCACGTAGTCTTCGGGCGCCATGGGGAAGTCGAAATTCACCACATGCGAAATTCCGTCCACATCAATGCCCCGCGCTGCAATATCGGTTGCCACCAAAACGCGCACGGCCCCGCCCTTGAATTCTGCCAAGGCTCGCATGCGTTGGTTCTGAGACCGATTGGAATGGAGCGTCGCGGTGCGGATCCCGGATTGCTCGAGTCGTCGGGCGATACGGTCGGCACCATGCTTCATACGGGTGAAGACCAACACCATCTCCATGGCAGGATCCGCAAGGAGCTGTTGGAGCAAAGCAGGCTTAAGATGGCGCGGCACCTCGTACACCGACTGAGCCACCGATTCGGCTGGATTGGAGCGCCTTCCGATCTCGACGGACTGCGGCGACTGCAAGAATTCACGGGTCACTGCTTCGATCTCCCGCGACAGTGTCGCCGAAAAGAGCAGGGTTTGCCGACGTTTGGGCAGTTGACGTACAATATCCCGGATGGAGGGCAGGAAGCCCATGTCCAACATGCGATCGGCCTCGTCGAGGACCAGGTGCTGGATACCGGAGAAGTTGCCGTAGCGCCTGGCCATGAGGTCTATCAAGCGACCCGGAGTGGCGATGATGATGTCGGCCCCCCGTCGGAGTGCCTCAATTTGCGGCTTTTCGCCGACTCCGCCAAAAACCGTTGCAACACTGAGGGAGAGGAACTGGGCGTAATCCCGCACATTCTCGTGGATCTGGACTACCAGTTCCCGGGTGGGTGCGAGGAAGAGGGCACGAATATGACCCGGGCTGGAATGGCCAGTTGCTAGACGTGTCAGGAGCGGCAGGGTGAACGCAGCGGTCTTGCCGGTTCCGGTCTGGGCGATGCCGATAAGATCCTTACCGGACAGGATGAGGGGAATGGCCGCGGCTTGAATCGGCGTCGGTTCAGTGTAGCCGGCTTCGTCGACAGCGCGCAGCACACGAGGGTCTAGGCCCAGTTGTCTAAAATCCATTTTTGCCAGGGAATCCGTGAGGGAAGAAAAATCGAGCAGGAAAACGCAGAGAAATGCAATGGAAACGGGATGGCCGATCAGCCGATCCGCCAAGTAATCCGCGCCTTGTTCAGGTCGTATGGAGACATCTCCATTTTGACCCGGTCGCCCACGGTGAGACGGACCCAGCGCTTGCGCATTTTGCCGCAGACGGTGGCCAAGACCAGGTGCTGATTGTTCAGCTCGACGCGGAACATAGTGCCAGCCAGGACGCTTGAGATGCGGCCTTCGACTTCGATGGCGTTTTCTTTCATGGGGACAGGACTCTATCGGGACAGGAACAGAAACAAAAGAGGACGATCTGAATGCAGGTCGACCGGAATGGAAACAGTGAAGATAAAAGGGCGAAGACCGGAAGACTCCAGCCTTCGCCCGTGAAAGAATTAATGACTACGGTACAACTTAGTACCGGTCGCGACCACCACCGCCGCCACCACCGTAACCGCCGCCGCCACCGCCGCGACCGCCACGGCTTCCGCCGCCGCCGCCGCCACCACCGTAACCGCCGCCACCACCGGACGGACGATCTTCACGGGGACGGGCGATGTTGACCGTCAGGGGACGGCCACCAATCTGTGCGCCGTTCATGGCCTCGACAGCCTTCTGGGCTTCGTCGGGGGTGCTGAAGGTGATGAAGCCGAATCCGCGGGGACGGCCGCTTACGCGGTCGACCATCAGGTTGGCTTCCAGGACGGTTCCGTATGCGGAAAATGCGTCCTGCAGTTCGTTCTCGGTGGTATTGTAGGAAAGGTTTCCGACAAACAGTTTGTTGCTCATGGATGACTTGCTGTTCGGAGTACCGCTTGCGTTCTCGAGGTTGTTCCCGACTGCCGGGTTTCAAATCTTCACCGAACCAAGTTCACCTGAGGATTCACCACGCCTTGGAAGCACTAGATCTCTGACAGACAGAAGCCATCCTCCTTATTTTGAGGTTCAGGGCAAATCCTTTCGTTGACTATTTTTGCAGTGAACGCTCCGGTCACACTCTAACAGTGATGCCTTGAGACGCTAGAAACGCCTTAGCCTCGCGGATGGTGTGAGTACCAAAATGGAAGATGCTGGCGGCCAGAACTGCGTCGGCGTGTCCTTCCTTCAGGACATCGGCCAAATGCTGCAAATTGCCGGCTCCACCGCTGGCCACCACCGAGATTCCGACGGCCTCACTAATGCGCCGAGTGATCACCAGGTCGAAGCCTAGCTTGGTACCGTCAGCGTCGATGGAATTGAGGACGACCTCGCCCGCTCCCAACTCGCAGGCTCGGCAAGCCCATTCCACTGCGTCCAGGCCAGTCTCTTTTCGCCCACCCGCTGCAAAAACCCCCCAATGATCCGGACCGATCTTTTTGGTATCGATGGAGACCACGATGCACTGGCTTCCATACTTCTCAGCCCCTTGACGGATCAATTCCGGATTCGATAGGGCGCTGGAGTTAATACTGATTTTGTCGGCGCCGGCCCGGAGCATTTGCCCCATGTCGTCCACGCTTCGGATGCCACCGCCCACCGTCAGTGGCATGAAGCACTGGTCCGCGGCCCGCTCAATGACATCGATCATCGAGGCCCGTCCGTGGGCGCTGGCCGTAATGTCGAAGAACACCATCTCGTCGGCACCTTGGTTATCATAGCGCAGAGCCATCTCGACCGGATCGCCGACAGTGCGCAGGCCGCCCTCTTCGGCCCGTCCGAATTGCACGCCTCGGGTGACTTTTCCGTCATGGACATCCAAGCAAGGGATGATCCGCCGGGCCAAAGGCGTCGGTCGCGGATTCGACAGCAACGGACTTGCTGGGGTGCCTGATGCGTTGGGAGTCATGGTAATAGGTCCCGAAGTTGGCCTCCAGAACGGGCCTCAACGGTGACAAAACGGTGGAAGACCGCACAAGGGGCGAATGGGCTGGTTCTTGAGGAAAGGCGATACCAGAATCCCAAGACATGGCGGCAAAACAGAAGATTCTGGTGGTGACCGGGACGGGGACTGGAGTTGGCAAGACCGTGCTTTCCGGACTCCTCGTGCGCCGACTGGTCCGACTCGGACGGACCGTACGAGCCTTCAAGCCCCTGTGCAGCGGCGGTCGTGGCGACGCCCTGGCCTTGGAGGCGGCTTCTGGCGGGGTCCAAACGCTGGACAACATCAATCCCTGGCATTTTGAAGCGCCTCTGAGCCCGGCCTTGGCGGCCCGACTGGAGCGGCGGACCGTGACCCTTGAAGAAGTTTCAGCCCACGTTCGCCAGCATTCCAAGCAGAGCGAACTCACGCTCGTCGAAGGGGCCGGAGGGCTCTTGAGCCCCTTGACCGCCGACGGAGATACGCGGGACCTGATCGTCCGTCTGAAAGCGCGGCCCTTGATCGTGGCCTCCAACCGCCTGGGAGTGATCCACGACGTCCGCGCCACCCTCGGTTGCCTGCCGCCGTCGCTGCGTTCCAGCATCCCGGTCGTGCTCATGGCCCCGGCCTCCGTCGATGCGTCCACCGCCCGCAATGCCCGAAGTCTCTCCGAATACCACCCCGCCGACCGCATCGTCGAGATCCCTAGAGTTTCCGAGGAGATCCAGTCCGGAGCCTGTTCGCCTTCTGTCGCTTTGAACCGCAAACTCGACCAGATTTTGAGCTTACTGGCGATCTGAGCCCGCTTCCGTCTTGCACGATTCTCCCAAGCCCCGGCATCTAATGAGTTCGCCACACCGATCCGGCAGACCCTTAAGCCGCAACGATTTGAGTTGGATCGGTCGTGCTGGCTGCATCTTCTTCCGCAAGAGCTTCGTTGTTCGCTCGTTACGGGCCTCAATGGGCCCGCGCCTCGCTCTCGCCTCGTCTTACGAAAGAATCTGCTGTGCCATCACTTTCCTCCCAACTAAATCGTAACGGCTGAGCGGCAGCGGGACCGAGCTGGAGGGAGCCTTGGAGGCAAACAAACCAGCCCCCAGCGCGCAGCGCGAAAGCTCCGCCCCTTGAGTCTCCTCAGCGACCGCAGGCTTGGTCCCGCGGAGCTCCGCCCGAAATATCCCGTTAAGAACCCACGGTCCATCCGGCAGAGCTCCACCCGAGACATCCCGTCAAGAACCCACGGTTCGTCCTGTGCAACTTCCACCAAGAACTCGCGGTTGCGGCCGGCTCAGTCCGTTGGCTATCGTTGGCCACGATTCTATGACGTTGACTGAAAAGTTGTTGGCCCGAGCCGCGGGCAAATCCCAGGTGTCCGCCGGTGACAATATCTGGGTGAATGCGGATGTCCTCATGACCCACGACGTGTGCGGACCGGGGACCATCGGCGTCTTCAAGCGCGAGTTCGGCCAGAACGCCAAGGTGTGGGACCGTAACCGAGTGGTCATTATTCCCGACCACTACATCTTCACCTCCGATTCCAAGTCCAACCGCAACGTCGACATCTTGCGCGACTTCGTGCGGGAGCAGGAAATCCCCTATTTCTACGACGTCATCGACGACCCCAACGGCGCCTGGAAGTTCGATGCGACCAAAGGGCTGCTGAAGCGTCAGTACGGATCTCAGTACGCCGGCGTCTGCCACGCAGCGCTGCCGCAGAAGGGGCACACCCGCCCCGGCGAAGTCCTCTTCGGCACCGATTCCCACACGTGCATGGCCGGCGCCTTCAACCAGTTCGCCACCGGCATCGGCAACACCGATGCAGGATTCGTGATGGGTACGGGCAAGCTGCTCATCAAGGTGCCATCGACCATCGGGTTCCGACTCGAGGGTAAGATGCAGTTGGGCGTCATGGCCAAGGACATCATCCTGCACGCCATCGGCGAGATCGGCTTCGACGGCGCGACCTACCAGGCCATGCAGTTCCATGGCTCTGGCATCGCGACACTGTCCATGGACGACCGCATGACCGTCGCCAACATGGCCATCGAGGCCGGCGGCAAGAACGGCATCTTCCCCTTCGACGCGCGCACCGCCGAGTACGTCGACGCCCGCACTCGCCTCAACGGCACCCGATCCACCTACGAGCCAGTCGAGGTGGATCACGGCCAGAAGTTCACCCGCGAGATCGTCATCGACCTCTCCAAGCTCGAGCCCACGGTGGCCTGCCATCCCGACCCCGGCCAACGCAAGTCGGCCAAGGAACTGTCCCACATCCAACTCGATCGCGCCTACGTCGGATCCTGCACCGGCGGCAAGACCAGCGACTTCGTGGAATTCGCCCGCGTGCTGCGCGGCAAGAAAGTGGTCATCGACACCTTCGGCGTGCCCGCCACCCCAGAAATTGTCCATGACCTCCAGAACACCCGCTGGGGCAATCAGACCATCTGGGACATCCTCCTGTCGGCAGGCGTGCAAATGACCGAGAATGCCGGCTGCTCCGCCTGTCTGGGCGGACCGGTGGACACCTTTGGTCGGATGAATGCGCCCATGAAGTGCATCAGCGCCACCAACCGGAATTTCCCGGGTCGCATGGGTCACAAGGAGAGCCAAGTGTTCCTGGCCTCGCCGGCGACCGTGGCCGCCAGTGCGCTGGCCGGTCGAGTGGCCGATCCGCGCGAATACATGAGCTAAAAAAATCCGAATCCACTCCCGCTGGACTCCATGATGATGGGGCTTCCCGCGGGAGTTTTTGTTTCTACTCGGAAGTTTGGCTCAGCCGGAACGATTTAGTAGGGAGTAAAGGGATGGCGTAGCGGATTCTTTCGCGAGACGAGGCGAGAGCGAGGCGCGGGCCGATGGAAGGCCCGTAACGAGGGAACAACGAAGCTCTTGCGGACGAAGACGCATCCAGCGCGACCGATCCAATTGAATCGTTCCGGCTAGGGAAACTCTTCCACCCGAAGGCCGGTCTGGTTGCGAATGGTCTTGGCCACCGCCGATAGTTCTTCGGCGCTGAGGCGCGTGGCCCATGCTTCCGGCGTAGGTCGAGCCAGTGTGTAGGCATGAACCTCGCGTAAGGTGCCGCCACCATCCCGAATTTGGTTGAGGCGCCCGCAGTAGGCCTCCAGTTCAATCGACGACATGGGCTGGCCGTGGGTCTTTAGGAAGAGGCTCTGGATGACAATGGGTCGAACCCGAGCTGTCTCCAGCAGGTTGCTCAAGATTCGGTCGAAGCGCACCGAACTGCGGTTGATGTGCCGGTAGTATTCCTCGGTGCCCGCGTCGAGCTTGGCCCAGACCTCCCCATGATGAGCATCCATGAGCGACACCCCCCGGCGCACGGAGACTTTGTCCAAACCCGCCGAGTCGGTGATGAGAACGATCTTGGTCTCCGAGAGTCCTTTTTCCCGCAGCACCTCGGCCACGACCTCCACGCACTCATCGAAGTTGGAGACCATCGTGGGTTCGCCGTCGCCGCTAAAGGCCACATCGCGGACGATTCGGCTCACCTCGGGAGGGGCGTCGTTAAACTTGGCCTCGCGACCCAACCCGCCGCTCAAAGCATGGTCGATGAGCCAACGCAATTCGTCCCGAACTTGGTCTAGCCGAACGTCGCGAGCCTTTCCTGGCGTGGTGCGATCGACCTCGCAGTAGACACAATCAAAGTTGCACTGTTTGTCGGGATTGAGGTTCACCCCAATGGACAGCCCCCGCGATCGGCGCGAAATGACCGGATAGACGTACGTGAAGTCTTGGTAGCGTCGAGCGTGGTCGACAACGGCTTTCCAAGTGTTCCGGATCGTGATCGGAACGGCGGGCGAATCTCCCATGGGTGTAAGCATAGATTCCGGAGAGGCAAAACGCGAAATCTTCTGCGGGACCGTTTGGGTCCCGGCGGTGCACCACGGATCGGAAAGTGGGTGTTCGTCCCCATCGGATTCTCTAACCCCTTGGGGAATATTCCCCAAATTCATCCAGTCGGGTGGGGTCCCTATCGTGTAACACCGGCAAAATCTAGGGAAACGAGCCTCTCCGACCGGGCTTTCGAGTCGGTGAGGCCTTGGCACGGTCCATGCAGGAGGGTTCCTAGAAAATGCGGGGTCGCGACCTCCGGAAAAACTTTTTGAAAGACCTTCTCTAAAGATCTTCTAAAAAAACCTTCTGGAAACAAAAACACAGCCCCGATCCATACAGTCCCGATTCACAAACAACATCGATACAAACATGAACTCCAAGAATTCCTTCCTGCTGGCCGCCTTGCTGGCCACGGTCACCACCCTGAGCTCCTTCGCTCAGTCCCCCGAGAAGCCTGAGAAGGCGGAAAAGCAGGAGAAGCCTGAAACCGGCCGCGGCGGCCGTGGCCCGGGCATCGAAGTGCCTCGGATCGGTGTGCCCGAGAAGGTGTTCACCACCTTGCCCCAGTCCTTGCAGGACCAGATCTCTAAGTACCGTGAGCAGTCCAAGGGCTTCATTGATGCCCAGCGGGAGGTAGCCAAGACGCTGAGCACCGCCACCCAGGAGCAGCGCAACACCATTCGCGAGCAACTCAAGGCCAATCGCGACAAGTTCCTGACTGACACCCAGCAGGTGCGCACCGAAATCCGCGACCAACTGAAAGACCTCGGCGTCTCGGTCCGCGAGAACAAGCCCACCGATGGCGGTGGTTCGGGCGGCGGCAAGGGACCGGGCCGTCCCCGCGGCTGATTTCCTAATTCTCGAGGCTGATTTTCGCAGCCCCTCTCCGCGGTGGTTTTTCACACGGCGAAACGACTTTGAAAGTTAAGGCGAGGCAGGCGAATCGCAGGTTGCGGCTCGCCTGCCTTTTTCGTGTCCGGCACTCTCTTGAGGACTGATCCGTTGCGTTTTCGCATGTCGACCCCGCCTCACAACCGCACCCCAATGGAAGCCTCTTCATGGGCAAGACATTCGGCTGGGTTCTGGGTCTGGATCTTCCTCTTGGGAAGAACTCTCCTCGGTGGTCAGCAAGTGTTGGGTCCCTTGCATCCGCGCGATCCCGATGGCGAGTGGGAGATTCCGGTGTGGACCACCACGGTGACCGTGCGCAGCTCGGGCGGGTGGCGGGACAACGCCCTCCTTTCGGGCACCAACGCCCAGGAAACCCCGTTTGCTGGTTAGGGGTTCGAGGCCTTTTTGATGCGCATGCCCATCGACGCCCATCGATGGACCTTGTTTGTCGGCGGTGAAGAACGTCGGTACCTCCAGACGGTGGATTCCGGCCTCGTGGGCCAGCCGGTGAGTGGCGATGCATGGGTTTCAACCTATGGCGAGTATCGGTACCAAACTCCATCCGGATGGAGCCCTGGCCTTGTGGGTCAGCACCTCTACGCCAATCAAGTTTTCGATGCCTCGACGTTGGCCGACGGTCAGGGTTCGGTGCGTACCAAGGTCCATTCCCTGACCACCCAACCCTCCGTTCGATGGTCCCGGGGCCGAGGGTTCCGTTGGGAGGTGGGTTACAGTTGGCAGCGCCAGAACTTCAATGCCCCGATCGATGGATTCTGGCAGACAGGGCCGCGCTCCGTGGTGGCTTGGGACTACGCCGAGGGCTCTGCGGTCGAGGCCACTCTCCGCTACGAAAACCGGCCTTATGATTCCCGGCCTGCTTCCAATCTCCTGGGCATTCCCGAGCCCGACACGGTGGCGCGGTTCACTCAGCTCAATGCCGATGTGGCGTGGAAACATCAGTGGTCGGACAAACCTAAACTGCGTTCCACGGTGCGCCTCTTCCAAATGCTGAACCGCGATGAGGCCGTGGGTTTTTATGACTTCAATCGCTGGGGAGTGGCTGGAACCCTGCGTTGGGAAGGAACCTATTGGGGGACCTTGTTGGGAGCGCGCTGGAGCCAATGGGACTACCAACGTCAGTTCATTTCGCCGGCCCCAGAAGACCTCTTCAAGTACCGCCACACTCAAGATGTGGAAACCAGTGCCCGCGTGTTCCGAAAAGTGGGCCGCCACGCGACGGTATTTGCCGAGTACTTGTTCGAGCGGCAGAATTCCAACGTGCTGCTCTACACATACTCCTCCCACACGGCCACCGGGGGATTGGAATGGGAATTCTGAAATCCAACCGGCTTCAGTATGGAATGCATGGGCCCACGCTCGCGGCGGTGGCGGTGGCCTTAGTTGTGTTGTTAGTAACGGTTCTCGGCACGCGCCTCCAGCTGCGCCGGGAACTCCGCGTGGGTTTGGCCGAACGCGAAGCCCGTGGTGTGGCGGCCTTGTTCCAAGGACGTTTTGCTGCTCTGCGCGCCGAGGGAGTGGATGACCCGCTCTTGGCCGCCGTCGAAGTGGCCACGTTGCCGCAGTTGGCCTATGTCCAACGCATTACGGTCTTCGACGCCCGCGGCGGATTGCCCTCGAGAATTTATGGCGAGGAGTCTGTTCCACAGCCGGATCCATCGCAGTTGGAGCGCTTGATCGCGGGAGAAGTGCTTCCGGAATTCCGGGTCCACGCTGATGGAAAATCGGCGGTCCTGCGAATGCTCATCCCCCTCCCGGATTCCACGGCCCCGTCGCTGGCCGGCATTTTGGGTGTGGAGGTCGCGGGTTCGGGATTATTGGAGGAGTATGCCCAACTCGATCGCAGTCTCTGGCGCCAAGGGTTTGTGACCTTACTGCTCTCCGGCAGCGCCTTGGCCGTGGCTATCACGATCGCCTTTTCGCGGTTAGCCCGCACGAACCAGGTCTTGCTCGAACGCAGCGAGGGTTTGGCTCGGGCCAATCGGGAGTTAATGGTGGCCACCAAGACCGGGGCGATGGGAGCCGTGGCTTCTCACTTGGTGCATGGACTGCGCAATCCCCTGGCGGGCCTTCAAGGTTTTCTGGCTAGCATCGGAGATCAGCCCGTGGCGGCGGATGATCGAGCCGAAGCCCTGGTTACCCTCCGCCGCATGCGAGCCCTCATCGATGGAGTGGTGCGTGTCCTTCGGGACTCCGGTGGCGTCTCCGAGTTTGAGATAGCGATGAGTGAACTCTTGCCCCGGGTCTTGCAGCGGCTGGATCCGGCGGCGCAGGCGCGGGGAGTGCGGACCGTTTTGCACAGCCATTCCCATCGTCGGCTTCACAACCGGGAGGCCAACATCCTTTTGCTGGTGGTCGAGAATTTGGTCAGCAACGCGCTGGAGGCGGCACCGGATTATTCCGAAGTGCGGATTGCCTCGGTCGATGGCGCCGATGGCAGTTTGATGGTGCGCGTCACCGATGCCGGAACGGGGATCGCGCCGTCTGTGCGGGAACACCTCTTCGAGCCCACGGTGTCCACCAAGCCGGGCGGCAGCGGCTTAGGATTGGCCATCACCCGACAACTGGCTTTGAGCATCGGCGGTGACGTCTCACTGGAGTCCACCGGATCGGCCGGATCGACCTTTGTTGTGCATTTCCCGCCGCCGGAGCAAGTCTCTGTGGCAGATGCCTGAAATTAATAGGAGCGGATTGCACAACGGATCCCGAGCGCCTATAGAAATCCAGTGAACACCCTCGTCCTCAGCAGCAAGGAGGCTTGTGCCTTTGGGCCAACGGGTCAGTGGTGGTCCTGGCATCGTTTCTTGCTCATCCTGCTGGGAGCCATGGTTGGATTGCCCAAGGCCAACGCCCAAGGCACCAATTTGACTTGGCACTGGTCCAATCCCGCTCCCTTCGGCAATTCCATCACCGATTTGGCGTGGCGCACCAACCGACTCTACCTCGCCGTGGGAGATCGCGGCGCACTGTGGGTGGCGGACACACTGCCGGACTGGCGTCGGGTGAAGACCGGCACCTCGGTCGCGTTGCGTGGAGCCACCTATTTGGGGGACCGAGCGATCGTGGTGGGCGAGTCGGGGACAATTCTTTGGTCGGATGGAGAAGTGTTTCAGTCGGCGGTCTCAGGCACGACCCAGTGGCTGGAAAGCGTGGCCGCTTCGACCAATCGGGTCGTGGCCGTGGGCGACGGCGGGACGGTGCTGGTGAGCACCAATGGAGTCGAATGGACGGCCGCTTCCGTGGGCAAAACCAACAACCTCACCAGTATTACCTACGCCTCGGGCCTGTTCGTGGCCGTCGGTGACGCGGCCTTTGTGGCCAGCAGTGCCGATGGCCTGAGCTGGACGGTGCGCAACACCGGCAGGTCGGGCTTCAATTGGTACCGCGTGGCCCCGGTGTCCACCGGTGTCATGATTGTGGGTGACGCAGGCAATTACGCGATCAGCCGCACGACCCAACTGCTCCAATGGGATGCCGGCCGGATTAGCACCACCAACGCTCTGACGGCCGTGTTAGCCATTGGCAACGAGCGGTTGGTGGCCGGTTCTGGGGAATTGCGTTTCGGCGTCAGCCTGTTTGGTAATTGGGTTTGGTCGTCCGAGGCCAATTCCCTTCGTGCCAATCCGGCTCCGCTGGTGACCTATCAATGTCTCTTGTGGGACGGGCAGCAGGTGGTGGCCGGAACGCGCAATGGCCTCATTGTCACCGGGACGCGGTCTTCCACTTTGGCCGGATTCAACTGGAGCTACACCGAACCCACCGGCATTGCCGCCATTTGGGATTCTCTGGTTCTCACCGTCCCCGGCACCAATGTGAGTGTCGCATTCACAGGGGCAGTGCCCACCTTCACCACCAACACCCAACCACAAACCCTCCGGGTCACGGCTGGAGAATGGGCGCAGTTCATGGACAGTCCGGACGGCAAGAACTGGAACCGGGGCCTGGCGCCGGCCAGTGCGTCCGGAGTGAATTACTACGGGCTGGGCGGTCGTTCCAATTGGGTGGTCGCTGCCGGTTCTTCAGGAGCACTGGCATTGAGCCGTACCGACTATGCGCCGTTGGTGAGCACCAATTCTGTGACCAACGGAACCCAGGTGGTTCGTGTGCTCATTACCAATCAGGTGAACACCCTGGGCATTGCCTGGGAAGCGATTGCCTCCGGAGTCACCGCCGACCTGCGGGCCGTTTGTGCCAACTCCAACCTCTTTGTCGTCGCCGGTTCCAGTGGTGCCCTCCTGACCAGTCCGGATGCCCGGTCGTGGACGCGGCGAACCTCTGGATCCACCGCCATTCTCAGCGGCGCCACCGAATGGCCGGGTGGGTTTTTGGTTTCTGGACAAAATGGGACTCTCTTGAGCAGCGCCAATGGCACCAACTGGTCCTCCCGCCCCTCCGGCACCTCGCGCTGGCTTTGGCGAGTGCGATGGCTCAGTGGCCGTCTGGTCGCCGTGGGCGAAGCGGGCACAGTCTTGACCAGCACCGACGGGGTGGTCTGGTCGGCGCGGTCCACGGTCTCAACGACCTGGTGGAATGATGTGGCATGGTATTCCGGTTGGTTCTGTCTGGTGGGCGATGGAGGTGTCGTGGCCTTGTCGCAAGACCTCTTGAATTGGGTCGAAATGCCCACCGTCACCACTCGCAACCTTTATACGGTGAGTGCGGCCACCGACCAGTGGATTGTCGCCGGTACCGGCGGGGCCATCCTGCGGGCCAGAGCCACCGCCTTCGATGCGCCAGTCCAGATCCTCAACTACCCCAAGACCCCGGAAGACAGCCTTTTCCTCTTCGGTGGACAAATGGACCAGACCTTCCGCCTGGAGCGCTCGGTGGATTTGCAGAATTGGCAGGATGCAACAGATCTGGAGATCAGCGACCCCGAGGGCGTGCTCCTGTTGCTCGACCCCACGACCAATGCTCCGAACGGTCAGTTTTTCCGAGTGGTCCACCCGTGATGCTCGCGGAGTTTTTAGCTCGTAGCTTTGCCTAACGGTGTGCGGACACCGCACTTGTAAGCCTTGATGGCTCGGGTATCTTGATTCCTAGCCATCATGAAACCCCCGGAACTTTCCATTCGTCGCGCGGTCAACCGCCGTGGCTTTACGCTCATCGAACTCTTGGTGGTCATCGCCATCATCGCCATTTTGGCCGGCATGCTCTTGCCGGCTCTGGCAAAGGCGAAGTCCAAGGCTCAGGGCATCGGCTGCGTCAACAACGGCAAGCAGCTCACCTTGGCCTGGCACATGTATTCCACCGACTACAATGATGCGGTGGCCAACAACTATGGCGTCAGTGAGACCATTCAGGCCATTGACCAGAAAGTGTTCGATAACTGGGTCAACAACGTCATGACTTGGGGTGTCGGCACCGGAACGGCCGAGCGCAGTGTTACCAATGATGCGTGGGTGGTGAATGGGGTTTTGGGCAAGTACACCGGAGGGGCTGTGGGGGTTTACAAGTGCCCGGCTGATATTTTCATCGCACCGGCTCAGCGCGCCAAGGGTTGGGCACGCCGCAATCGGAGCATGGCCATGAACTCCTTCTTCGGTCGCTTCAGCATTGGTAATGATTCCACCAAGGACGGCCGCAACTGGGGCTTCTCCGATCGCCTCCAGTTCCTCAAGCAGTCGCAAGTCCCCTCGCCCTCCAAGACGTGGCTCACGCTCGACGAGCACCCGGACTCCATTAATGACGCCTACTTCATTAATAACCCCGATGCTTCGTCTTGGCAGGACATCCCGGCCTCGTATCACAATGGCGCCTGCGGCTTCTCCTTCGCCGACGGACATGCCGAGATCCGCCGCTGGCTCAGTGGTACCTCAAAGTACCAGGCTGTGAAGTTTTCCTATCCGCCCACCAAGACCTTCGATGCCCAGGGCCGCGTGGACTTCCAGTGGTACCGCGAGCGCACCGGCTACATCTTGGCCAACGGGAACGTGCAGCAGTACGGCTACTAATACTATCCGCCGGGTCGGTGTGAAATCGGGGCATCTTGGGAGGTTTATCCCAGGTGCCCCGAGTGTTTTTTAGAACCCTTCCATGCCGACCACCCGCAGGATTTCTTCCAGAGTGGTTTCACCCCGCAGGGCCCGTCGGAGGCCCGCCTGCCAGAGAGTCTCCATGCCTTGAGCCTGGGCGATTTCTTGCAGGCGGCGGGTGGGTAGTTTCTGCAGCACCGCGTCGCGCAGGACCTCGTCCACCGTCAAGGTTTCCATCACAGTAGCGCGACCGCTGAAGCCGGTGTGGTTGCAGGCTGGGCAGCCGCCTCCGCGACGGAATTGACCCGTGCTATGCGTCTCCACCGGGAGGTAGGCCAGAGCGGCCGGTTCGGGTTGGTAGGATTCCAGGCAGACGAGGCAGTTGCGTCGGATGAGGCGCATACCCAAGACGCCCGTGATTGAGGAGGCCAGCAGGAAGGGCTCGATGCCCATGTTAATGAGCCGGGCGAAGACTCCTGAGGTGCTGCCGGAGTGGATGGTGCTAATGACCAAATGCCCGGTGAGCCCCGCCTGCACGGCGATTTGGGCCGTTTCGGCATCTCGGATTTCGCCGATCATGATGACCTGGGGGTCTTGCCGCATGAGCGACCGCAGGGCCACCGGATAGGTGTAGTCGCGAGCCACATTGCACTGGGACTGGGCGATGAGGGGTAGAGTAAACTCCACCGGATCCTCCACCGTGGCGATGCTAATGCTCGGGCCCGAGCGCTCGATGAGGTGGCAGAGTGAGGCATAGATCACCGTTGTTTTGCCTGAGCCGGTGGGGCCGGTCATGAGCACCAGGCCGCTCGGCCGGGTTAGTAGTGCCTTGAGGGTCCCCAGAATGTCGGGTTCGAGACCGAGGGCCTCGAGGTTGAAGGCGCGGTTCGAGGGGTCAAAGATACGGATCACTGTCTTCTCGCCGCGGATGGTGGGGAAGGTCGAGATGCGCAAGACCACGTTGCCCGCCTCGGGAAAGGTGTTGGCGCGGCCTTCCTGGGGGAGTTGGGTTTCATGGCCTATGAGGTTGGCCATGACCTTCAGGCGACCGGTGATCTTGGGCAGGAGGTCACTGGGCAAATGGATGAGCTCATTGAGCACGCCGCTTATCCGGACTCGTACGGCAATACTCGATTCCCAGGGCTCGATGTGGATGTCGCTCGCGCCGGATTGCACAGCATCAATGATCACGCAGTCCACCAGACGAACGACGTCGATTTCTTGGTCGGAGGGACAGGCTTGCAGGAAGCGGACTGTTTGGCTCATGCACGGAGTGGAGTGGACCTCGGAGGAAAAGCCAAATGCTCATCTGACATTCCGACCGGTCCGGGACGCGGTCCGGGACGGTGTGAAACCCGCGAGCCCGCCCCGTCTGGATTCTCTTGGATTGTCAGGGCAACGGGCTCGCCGCCTTGAGAGCCTGTCTAAAAATGGGGAGGGGTTCTGTCTGGGAAGGGGAAGAATAATTGTCGTTGAACACCCGACGGTGAACCTAAATAGGGAACGTCTTAAGCAGGCGATGTTGGCGATGCTGGAGCGCCATGGATCCCGGGCGGGAGCGGTTTACGCAAGCAGTCCTAGCCAGACAGTGCTCCGTTCCGGCGCGCTGCCGGTAAAGGGATAGGAACTGGTAGTGGAGACGCGCTGATTGTGTGGCGACTTCAGCCCGGTATCAGCGCTTGCGATCCTGCAAAAGACCCCGCCCGCGATGGTTCTAACCCATGAGCAGACCCAAGACCCCGCAACAATCTACAACCCCTCCGCCGGCACGAACTTTCTGGAACGCTTCTACGAGAGAGTGGTGGAGAACTCCGCTGGTCACCTGTGGATGGGGCAAAAAACTAACGTGCCAGAGAAGGTTACTCAACAGGGGGTAAATGAGGTAAAATACCCGTAAAAGAGGTTGTTATACTAGTCAATCAAATCGAGTCGCCTTCTCAAGAACCGGCGCAAAAAAGAAATATTTTGACTAAAATAATGAGTTAGATTAGAAAAATAAATCCCGACGAAGAGTTTAATCAACACATCAAATCTGCGCCGAGTTTTCGGTAGTCAGGCCGTGGGGTGTGTTGGTCGCCCGACGTGGCCCGAGGCGGGCGTCGCCGCTCAGGTAATCCCAGCCCAATCATCGCACTGGACCTTTCGCGAAGGTCAGAGGCCCGCTTCCGACCTGCAGCCCGCATACTTGACTCCAGCCACAGCTCAATCGTTTCCACCACCTTCAACTCCAAGGTCGAGGATTTCGCCGCAAGACTCTCCTCCATGCCACGCCTGGCCTCCCAAGGCCCAACAATGGTCCGAACGTTTTCTCCGGTATTACCGGGCGGCACAATCTTCCTTAAATCTTCATTTCCCACTGGAAACAGCGAGGAACCTTGGTTGTCAGAGGGGGGCTGCGAAAGTTTTTTTGACCGGGTTGGCCAGGCGATTGGCTGGCGTTGGAGTGGCCGCGGTAGTCTTGGTTTGGGGCGGGCGGGCGGAAGCCGGGCTTCGATTAATCGAATCGAGAGTCAATGCCGGGGTGGTCCTGTCGGGCCGCCTGTCGACCAATGTATTTTTCCTAACCAATGATTCCCCCCGGGTTTCGACGATTTTTGGTGTCGATGTCGATTGCCAATGCACGACGGCTACGCTGACAAACAGCGTGGTTCCGGCCCATGGCTCAATCGGGGTGACCGTGGTGGTGGACGCCTCGGCTCGGCCCGTTCAGGACGAGCACACGCTTTTGTTTCGAACGGATTCAGGGGTCCTCCGCGGGTGGCTCGAGATGCAAGTGCGCTATGGATTACGGGCATTTCCCCAGGGGGTCCGGATGCAGCGCCTGTTCGGCCACTCGGCCACAACGAACGTAGTCCTACGGCTTGATCCGATGGTGGGGAAGTTTTCCGCGGCGGACTTTGAAGTCGAACCTTCGGAACGGTTGGCGATCCGGACAGCGCTCACAGCGGGTACCCAAACGGGAGAGGGTCGTCTTCAACTGACCTTGGACGGGGGTAATCCGCTGGTTTCCGGAATTCGAGCGGGTTCGGTTCGCGTGGTGCACCGGCCCAGCGGGCAGTCGACCGTAATTTTCGTGACCATTACTGCGGCTGGGAGCGTGATCATCGAACCCGCAGAACTCAATCTAGGCTTTTTGGACGGAAATTCGCCAGCCGAAGCGGTGGTGAGGGTTCGCAGAACGGATTTGCGACAGGCTGTGGAGGGACGGATCGAAGCTGTTGCGCAACCCGGCGTCCGGACGGAACTAGTTCCACAGTCCGATGGCTCAATGCGTCTCAGTGTGCGGGTAGAGCGCTCGGCGTTGGATATGAACGACAAATCCCTCCCTCCCTCCGTGAGATTCATTCTCAGCCGGCCAGAAACCGAAATCTATGATATACCGGTGGTCTATGCCCGACCATCGACGAATTTGTGCTGTGGTCAGCCAATAACGAAAGAACTAAAAACCAAAAAACCAATAGAACCATGAAAAAATATATAAGATCCGTTGTGCTTATTTGCGCCCTGAACGGCGTCGGGGTATGGGCGGAGGCTCCGTGTGCCAGAACAATTAACAGCCCGGAATTTGGACCGTGGCCGGCGAAGTCCTCGGGGTATGGTGTATATAACATGTTAATGGGTGCAGATCCGGGAGAGTACTTGCCAGTTATTCTCTTCGCCAACAAGTGCCAAAGGAGCCGGGGCTATGAGACATGTGAGGGCCGGGAACCATCCATAGGATGGACCGGCTACTATTGCTATAATGGCGCGAATCGGCATCATACAGAAAGGACTCAGGGTAGGATTGGGGGCAAACCGGAATCGTGCCCGAATGTCGGAGCCACCGTCGAAAAGGATGACGATGGACCCACCAAGGTCCTGAGCATGAACAGGCCCTGCACCTACTACAACAGTTGGAGTTGGTGATGACGGATCGGATTGGCTGGCGGACGGCCGCTTCGGGCCGTCCGCCCGTTCCATCCTGTCGTTGACGTCTCAGACCCAACCTGGACTTGGCTCTCCCTGTTTCGGGCTCTTCGAACCATCAATTTAATGTTATCCCGAATCCAACGCTCATGAATCTTCCGTTTGGTGTAACCCTTTCCGTTGTTGGTCTCACGCGACGTTTTCTGCGAGTCGCTGCTGTGGCGATCCTTTCGGGCACCTTAATTAGGGCCGCGGGCCCGGCGGGCCGCTCTATGGATCTGCGTGAGGTGCTTTCGGCCCGCCGTGCGCAGCTGGGGAACCTGCGTGTCGCGATCATTCACAACAATGATCATGGGGTTTCCCGCAGTGTGGATACGACCGTGGTGGAACGAAACACCCGCGGTGATATGGCCTCGGTGTCGTTCATTTCGAAAAGTCCCTCGGACCAAACGCTCCGCTTTTATCGATCCGGACTGCTGGTGCGGTATGGCTCGGCCATGGTGAAACCGGACGGTGACGTGGGCCCGCTTGTGGACAACCATCTGATGTTTGCCGCGGTGACCAAAACGACTGACCTGCTTGGTTCGCTAGACAGGGAGCTCCTGCAGTTGGATGTGGCTTACCATCTGCCCGAGGGCCCGGTGGTGGTGGAGGAGGATGGACGGTTTGCCTATCCCAAGCAGGAGGGTCGTCCCTTGGTGAGCGGCCGATTTGATGCCGTGCGCGGGGTGCTGCTCTCCGTTGAGTTACTGACGGCGGAGTTGGCCTGGGCCAACCACTACGCATACACAGCGTTTACCAACATTGGGGGCATGACGCTTCCCCTTCGCTCGGAAGAGCGGGCAGAGTTCCCGGGTGGCCGGTCGGAGTCGTGGACCGAGTTTGCGTACAACCCGCTTCCGCCGGGTTTGCCTGTCATGACGGCTTTGGTGCCGCCGACGGGTTGTGAGGTCAGCGACGAGCGGTTTACCCCGTTCGTGTCCTACATCGCCGAGAAACGGGGGTATTCTGAGGCAGAACTTGCGGCCAAGTGGAGTGCTCGGCAGTCCCAGACTCCCGAGAAGCCGCCCGAGCCGGCCTCCCGACTTGCGGCGTCACCATTTCAGTTTGCCATGCTTTTTGGCGTGGCGGGTGTCATCGGGCTAGCCTTGCGCCGTTTAGCCGTCGCGCGACGCAGTCCGAAGGGGGATGGGACTCGGGTATGATTCGATTCCTGAGCGCATTGGCGTTGGTAGTCGGCCTCCGGGCGGGGGAGCCGGTCAACCGGGATGGGACCGGATGGTTTCGGCTGGCCGTGACCAGCGACCGGTCAGGCGCGCCCACCCCGATGTCCGACACGACAGGAACCCAGCAGGCGGTGGTCATTGCCGGGACGAATGGGTTCGTGGCGGTGTCGGCCGAGGCTCGCTTTGACTTTCGCCTCGGACGGTTGGTTGGAAACGCGCGCGAGCGTCTGATGACCCGGGTAGAACTGCCCCCGGGAGCGGATCTGGTGCGTCGGATCCTTGGGTCGGATTGGGACCCGCTGACTTACCGTCTTTTCCCAGGCGACTCACTTGCTGGGCTGGAGCGGTTGGTCTGGACCCGACCCGGAATCCTGGGGACGCCAGTCGCCAAGTCGGAGGTGGCGTTTGATCGAGATCGTTGGCCGGCCGATGGGGTGGTCACGGCACTGGAGCGGCGGCCGGAGGGCTTTCCTGCATGGTCGCGGTGGACGTTTGATGAGTTTGTTGACGGTGGGGCCGGGTTTTATCTGCCGACCCGAATCGTATGGCAGGCGATTTCCGATCCGGCCAAAACGGCGGGCAAGAATGAGGAACAGGTGATAGGTCGATGGACGGTGGAGGTGATGGACCGTGTCACCAAAGTGCCTCTGCGGGAGGACATCCTGGCGGGGAAGCTTCCTGATCCGAGGAGTGGCCGGCCGGTGTATTTTGAGAAGATTGACCTGATGGACCGAATTTCGGCCAAGGTACCGAGCCTGCATGAAGTGAGCGTTCGTCGGTCGGCCGGAGAGCGGCAGCCGGCGTTGATGGGCCGGGAGGTGTTGCGCTTCTGGCCGCTGATGGTGGCCGGTCTGATGGTGGGTGTCGGGGCCTTGGTTGCCTTTGTGCGACGGGCCTCCGGAGGCGCGAATCGGCGGCGTTGGCGTCGGGAGGGGGAGAAGGGTGACAATCGCGAATGAACCGAATTTGGTGGCGACGAATCGGATTGGCTGGCGGACGGCCGCTTCGGACCGTCCGCCAGTTCCACCCCGTCGTTAAAGTCTGAGACCCGACCTGGACTTGGCTCTCCCTGTTTCGGGCTCTTCGAACCATCAATTCAATATTATTCCGAACTCAACGCGCATGACTCCTCCATTTAGTGCAACGCTTTCCGTTGATCGTCTCACGCGACTATTTCTGCGAGTCGCTGCTGTGGCGCTCCTTTCGGGAACCTTGACCAAGGCCGCGGGCCCAGCGGGCCGCTCCATGGATCTCCGTGAGGTACTTTCGGCCCGCCGTGCGCAGCTGGGGAACCTGCGTGCCGCTATCATTCACCACGATGATCACGGGGTTTCCCGCAGTGTGAGTACTACGGTGGTGGAACGAAACACCCGCGGTGATATGGCCTCGGTGTCGTTCACTTCAGAAAGTCCCTCGGATCAAACGCTCCGCTTTTATCGATCCGGACTGCTGGTGACGTATGGCTCGGCCATAGTAAAACCGAACGGTGACGTGGGCCCGCTTCGGGACAACACGCTGATGTCTGCCGCGGTGACCAAGACGACTGACATGGCTGGTTCGCTAGACAGGGAGCTCCTGCAGTTGGATGTGGCTTACCATCTGCCCGAGGGCCCGGTGATGGTGGAGGAGGATGGGCGGTTTGCCTATCCCAAGCTGGAAGGCAGTCCAGTGGTGAGCGGCCGATTCGATGCCGTGCGCGGGGTGCTGCTCTCCGTTGAGTTCCTGACGGCGAAGTTGGCCCACCGCTACACCTACACGGCGTTTACCAATATTGGGGGCATGACGCTTCCCCTTCGCTTAGAAAATCAGAACGAGATGTTCCTGGTTGGCCGATCGGAGTCGCCGACCGAGTTTGCGTACAGCCCGCTTCCGCCGGGTTTGCCTGTCATGACGGCTTTGGTGCCGCCGACGGGTTGTGAGGTCAGCGACGAGCGGTTTACCCCGTTCGTGTCCTACATCGCCGAGAAACGGGGGTATTCTG
>CAINWP010000229.1 GCA_903854475.1 uncultured Verrucomicrobiota bacterium | reverse complement strand
CGGTCCCTACCTAGGAGCTGGATCGGCACACGCGGACCGCTCGGAGATCGGTCCCTACCTAGGAGCTGGATAGGATTAGGAGGCTCATCGGGCTGCATCCTGGGTTCCTGATGGAAACTCTGTGTCGTCCACGCACTTCCCAGTTGGATTTTAATAAGTACTAAATTGAGACGCTGCGATAGAGGCCTGAAAATCAGGATTCTCAGGACTCGATAGCTAAACCCGATGCCGCGAGAAATTAGAGAAAACCAAGGCTTGTCTGACTCCGCTCGGAAGCCTGATTTTACGATTCACCATTGCCGCGACGTTCCCTATTCCGTTTTGATCCTTAGCACTCCCACGCGTTGTTCCAATGCCCCTGCCGAGTTTGCCAGCCCCTTGTCGCCCATGATGGATTCCCGTTCCCCTGTTCTCCCCCGCTGGGCTTGGCTCACCGTGTGCCTGCTCGCGCCCATCGCCCTGCTCAATTATCTCGACCGCCAAATGCTCGCGGCGATGAAAAGCTCGGTGATGACCGACATTCCCGACATCGGTTCGGAGGCCAACTGGGGCCGGATGCTGGGGCAGTTCAAGTGGGTGTATGCCTTCCTCAGCCCTGTGGGCGGTTGGATCGCGGATCGGTTCGGCCGACGGATCACCATCTGCGGTAGCCTCTTCGCCTGGTCGGCGGTGACTTGGTGGACCGGGCACGTCCAGTCGTACGGAGAACTCCTCACCGCTCGATCCCTCATGGGCGTTAGCGAGGCCTTCTATATTCCCGCAGCCCTGGCTCTGATCGCCGATTACCACACGGGGGAAACCCGCTCACGGGCCATTAGCTTCCACCAAATGGGAATATACTGCGGGGTGATCCTTGGAGGTTTCACCGGCTATGCAGCCGAGATGCCCGGCCTGGGTTGGCGGGGGGCCTTCGGGTGGAGCGGCCTGGTGGGAATGGCCTTGGCAGTACCGCTGTTATTCTTCCTCAAAGATCGGCCCCGCCCGGAGGCCGCGCAATCCGACTCCGCAGCGGGTCTGGGGAGCGTCCGTGCCTTACTCACAAACCGTTCCTTCCTGCTGCTGGTGCTGTATTTTACGCTACCGGCGCTGGCCGGTTGGGTGGTGCGCGACTGGATGCCCGCCATCCTCAAATCGGAATTCAAGATCGGCCAAGGCAAAGCCGGCGTCTCGGCAACCCTCTACTGGCAATCCGCCGCCATCGTGGGGGCCTTCGTGGGTGGGTGGTTGGCCGACCGCCGAATGCGAAAAACTCCGCGGGGTCGAATCCATGTCAGTGCTCTGGGCATGCTCATGATTATCCCGGCCCTATTCGGAGTTGGGTTTTCTCCGCAAACGGGCGAACTCTGGGTGGCGGTAGCCTTTTTGATCCTCTTCGGACTCGGATGGGGGTTCTTCGACAGCAACAATATGCCCATCCTCTGTCAGGTGGCTCCCTCGGAGCAGCGGGCCACCGGCTACGGGCTGATGAATTTGGTGAGCATCGGTTGCGGTGGACTGGCGGATTGGGGTTTTGGAATCATGCGCGATCGGCACCTGCCGCTGGCGGCCATCTTCAGCGTGTTCGCATCTGTGGCCTTAGTTTCGGTGTTTCTGGTCTTGATGATTCGACCCACGGAAGTGCAGCCACCCTCGAACCCCACGACTCCCAGACAGCCCTGACGACAGCCCCGCATTGACGGAGGGTCCTCGCCTGGCTGAGCGTCTAGCGCATGCTCCCCACCGTTGGAACACGCCGGACTGCTTGTATCGCAACGGCGTGGATGACGTGCGCCCTCGTGTCGGCCTTGGCCGGCGACTGGCCCCAGTGGCGCGGGCCCACCCGAACGGGCCGACCGGCCGCGAATGAGCCTGTGTTGACCCGACTCCCCTCGGCTCCCCACGTGGTGTGGTCCATCGCCGCGGGTCCGGGATATGCATCGCCCATCGTGGCCGGCGGTCGGGTCTTTGCCATGGAAGCTCAGGACGGCAAGGAGTTCTTGAGAGCCTTGGATGCCGCCTCGGGTGCCGAACGATGGAAGGCCACTGTAGATGAAACTTTCACCGATTCCCAGGGACCGGCGGCGCCCCGCTGCACACCCGTGGTTTTCGAGGACCGAGTTTATGCCCAGTCCTGCCGGGGCAAGTTGACCTGCTTTGCAGCCGCCGATGGCAAAACGCTGTGGTCGGTCGACT
>CAINWP010000228.1 GCA_903854475.1 uncultured Verrucomicrobiota bacterium | reverse complement strand
ATGGGAACAGGCTTGTGAGAAGTCGAAGTCGTCACGGCTAAGTCGGACGAGGAGGGGGAAAGACTCGAGCGTGACTCCATCCGGGAGGTGGGCTCCGTCCGGTGTCGTGAGGACAAACAGAGAGGCGGAATGTTTCCACTCTGGAAACAGCGAGGATGCGGTGGAGCGGGCCTTCGCCGTGGCCGTATGCGATGCCGTCATGGACTCCCACCGCGCGGCCATGGCCAGAACCTGTTCAGGATGTTTGGAGGCCAGATTGATGGTTTCAGAGCGATCCTGACCAAGGTTGTAGAGTTCCCAAGCGCTGTTCGTGCCAGCAGCCACGATTTTCCAATCACCCTCTCGAAGGGCTCGGTTGCCCTCATGGTGCCACCAGAGGGCTTCTCGCTTCAGATCGGTATCTTGATCAAAGCTCCGGACGAGGCTGAGACCCGGCGGCTTCGGCATTTCTGGGGAATGATCCTTTTCTGGCCACTTCCCTCCGGCCACTTCCAGAACCGTGGGGACCAGATCGATGAGATGGCCTGGCGTCTTTCGCAACGCGCCGTGGTGGGTGATGCCTTGAGGCCAATGGGCGATGAATGGAGTGGCAATGCCCCCTTCATGCACCCAGGTCTTGTGACGGCGGAAGGGCGTGTTGGCCAAAGAGGACCAACCTGGGCCGATACTGAGAAACGTAGCACCGGTTCCGCACAGGGCATCGGGATGATGTCCGTCGCCGCGCACCATCATCTCCGCGCTGGCGCCATTGTCCGAAAGAAACAAAATCAGCGTGTCGTCGAAGTGACCCATGGTCTGGAGTTGGTGGATGATCCGGCCGATTTCCTGATCCATCCGATCCACCATGGCCGCGTGGACCGCCATCTTGTCGGCCTGAAAACGGCGTTGGCTGCTGGACAGTTTCGCCCAAGGCAGTGGCCGGTTTACCTCGTTGGCACCCAGAGATTTGAGGGCATCGGAAAAGTCGTAAGGTGGCCCGATTTCGCGTTCCACCGGCGGCAAGGTTCCGGAAACCACGCCGGATGATCGGATTCGACTCCAGCGTTCCTCCCGGAGTTCATCCCAGCCGCTCAGGTAGCGGTTGCGATGGCGTTCCACGTCACTGGCCGGGGCCTGAACCGGGAAATGCGGTGCCGTGAACGCTACGAAACTGAAGAACGGCCGATCTTGGGACTGGGTTGCATGTTCTTTTAGGCACCGGATCGCGTGGTCAGCGATCGCTGTGGTGGCGTAATAATTCGAATTGGTAGGGACAGGCTGCAGGGCGACATCGTCTTCCGAATGGAACCGGGGAGCGAAATACCGGTCGTGATCATCCAATCGATAGGAGTGCTCAAATCCATTGGCCAGCGGCTTGCCATCCACATGCCATTTCCCGGAATGGTAGGAGCGGTAGCCTAAGTTCTTCAGGTATTCAGGCAGGAGCTTGGCCCAGGAGGGGCGTTTTCCGTTGGTGCCGCTTGGGACACCAGGGACGGTATCGCGTCGGACTTGCTGCGCGTAGAACCCGCTCAGGGCTGCAGCGCGGGAGGGCCAGCAGCGCGCCGTATTGTAAAATTGGGTGTAGCGAAGTCCGCCCGAGGCGAGTGCATCAAGGTGGGGTGTTGGGATCTCGCCTCCGTAACACCCGAGATCCGAGAACCCCAAATCATCCGCCAGAATTAGGACCACATTGGGGCGTCGGGTCGGAGCGGCAGCCATCGCGTTCAAAAAGGAGCCTGTCCCTAAAAGAGCAATAAGGATCCAACCCTGTTTTCTTCGAAGATTCATGATGAGAGGAAGGGACAGGCTAGGGTGCGTGGGGTGTTTTGTGAATTAGGGCCGCCTATCGATCCATGGAAATCGGAAAGTCCGGACAGTGTGCAGTGGTTGGTAGGACGGTACCGGATAAGGGACAGGCTGTTTTTTGGCGGGGACAGACTGCTTTCGTGGCTGTTGGATCTAACAACTGGAGAATGCTCCCGAAGGCTGGAGTCAGGGCTTGCGGGGAACCAGTAACAGGGAACCGGTGTCCAGGCTGGGGCGATTCGGGTCTTTATCCAGAGCCGACACGGGGTAGTTCGTCGTCCAGGAAGTGTATCGAGAGTGACTTACTGCAAGACGCAGATTGGGCCGGGTCTCGCCCAAGGAGAACAGTAGGGCGACCCGTTGCTCCGGAAGGGCAAACCTCCCCTCTGCGTCGCTGTTTGCAAAATCTTGCCGCAATACTTGTTCCTCGGCCGCCCTCAGGAAACC
This sequence comes from uncultured Verrucomicrobiota bacterium, assembly GCA_903854475.1. Lineage (GTDB taxonomy): Bacteria > Verrucomicrobiota > Verrucomicrobiia > Limisphaerales > UBA9464 > SXXZ01. The sequence goes on along the minus strand of CAINWP010000228.1, from coordinate 6,106 downwards.
ACCCGTGGCATGGCGGTGGGTCCAGAGAGTTCGCCCCACCATGGCATTGGGGACAGGCTTCCCGGTGACCGAGTCGGTGATTCGGCCGCTTACCCGAGCTGCCGTGTAGGTCACTGCGGGACCACTGAGGGAACCGCATCCGCAGAGGAGGGTGGCCGCGAGTAAAAAAAACGAGATGTGTGAACCAGTCATGCAACGACTGGCGCTCCTCAATGAATTTCAGGGACCGCCAGAAGGCGTTGAACCTCTCGGATCAAACGGTTCATGGCGAACGGTTTTTCGAGGACTACTTGCGCTCCGGCTTGAGCTGCCAATTCCAGAGAACGATCGTTTCGCAAATCCGCATCGGCCGACATGGCGATAATCGGGAGCAATGGATGGGCTTGCCGCACGGTTTGAATGAGCTCGATCCCGGAGATTTCCGGCATCATCAGGTCTGTTAACATCAGGTCGACGCCCACGGTTTCTAAACGTATCAAAGCGTCCCGACCGTTGCCTGCTGCCACGACTGAGAATCCGGATCGTTCCAAAAAACGATGAATGATGCCGCGCAGGTCGATGTCGTCATCGACCAGGAGGATCAGAGCTTTGGATGGTTTGGTGGAGGACACCCTTCGATTTTGATGTGCGTGGGTTATCGGACGCTCAACCGAAAGGCTTGAGCCAAACCAGAAAAACTCTCTCGAGACTCGATGGAATTGGCGAGTGGGAGGGGAAACCAACGAGCGGTGACAATGGATGCACCGTGCCGCGCGCGCCGTGCGCACAACCAACTCAAACAGGGTTCTTCCTATTTTTCGGCCAATCTCTATTCTCCGCCCCCTGTTTCCGGGGTGTTTTGAAATCCCAAAATCGTATACCATGACGTCCGCCCAGATCCGCCAGTCGTTCTTGGACTTCTTCCGTTCCAAGCAGCACACGATCGTTTCCAGCTCTAGCCTCATGCCGGACAGCCCCAACCTGCTGTTCACCAATGCTGGCATGAATCAGTTCGTTCCAATTTTCCTGGGAGAACGAAAAGCTGACGTTTCAAAGTGGGCTGGGTCAGTTCCGGCACTCGATACCCGGGCCGCAGACACCCAGAAGTGCATCCGCGCCGGCGGCAAACACAATGATTTGGATGACGTCGGCCTAGACACCTATCACCACACCTTTTTTGAGATGCTGGGGAATTGGTCCTTCGGCGACTACTTCAAGAAGGACGCCATCGATTGGGCCTGGGAGCTGGTGATCGAGGTCTGGAAGTTTCCGCCCCAGCGCGTCTATGCCACGATTTATCAGCCCAATGTGGCCAAGAAGGATCCTGCTGATCGCGATCAGGAAGCCTGGGAACTGTGGGCAGCGAAGTTTCGGGCGGTCGGTCTGGATCCAGAAATCCACATCGTCAACGGCGGCAAGAAGGACAACTTCTGGATGATGGGCGAAACCGGCCCCTGTGGTCCGTGCACCGAAATTCATGTCGATTTGCGCCCCGGCCCTCGAGAGACCTCCGTTGAGGAGCAAGCCGAAGGAGCCAAGTTGGTCAATGGTTCGGACGCACGCTGCATCGAGATCTGGAACAACGTCTTTATCCAGTATAACGCCAATCCAGATGGCTCCTTCACGCCGCTGCCGGCGCAGCACGTTGATACGGGCATGGGCTTTGAGCGGGTGGCTTCGATCATCCAAGGAACCCGTGGACTCACGGATTTCCAGAACGCGAAGATTTCGAACTACGAGACAGACATCTTCCGCCCGATCTTCGATGAGATCGAACAGCTCAGCGGCCATAAATACGGATCCACGTTGCCGAAGCAGGGCAGCACCGGAGACACCGAGCAGGAGAAGGTGGATGTGGCCTTCCGGGTCATCGCCGACCACATTCGGACGCTGAGTTTCGCCATTGCCGACGGTATCCAACCAGGAAACACGGACCGCAATTACGTTCTGCGCCGAATCTTGCGCCGCGCGGTGCGGTACGGGCGGACGCTCGGGTTCCACGCCCCGTTCTTCTACAAGCTCGTTGACGTGCTGGTCCGAACCATGGGCGATGTGTTTCCGGAAATTCGCACCCGCAAGCAGCAGGTGAAGGATGTTCTTCGTCTTGAGGAAGAGGCCTTCAATCGCACTTTGGATCGCGGCATCGAGCTGTTCGAGAAGGAGTCCTCGCAGGCCGGGTGTTCTCAGATCTCTGGAGCCTTCGCGTTCCGTCTGTATGACGAGCAGGGTTTCCCGATCGACCTCACTGAACTCATGGCTCGCGAGCGCGGACTGTCGGTAGATAAGGCGGGTTTTGAGGAACTGATGGAGGTGCAACGAGCCCGTGCTCGAGCCTCCCAGAAAAAGCAGGTCATCGAACTCTCGCAAATTGAGACTAAGTCTCCGACTCGGTTTATCGGGTACGACACGCTGGAGATGGGTGCCCAGGTCTTGGAGGTGGTTGATCTGAAAGACAAGACAGCCATCATCCTCGATGTTTCCGCCTGCTATGCGGAGATGGGAGGCCAATTAGGAGACACCGGGGAAATGAGTGGCTCCGGACAGCTGTGGCGCATCGCCAGTACCCAAAAATCCGGCAACGTGTGGCTGCATTTCATTGAAGGCGGTGAGACTCCGGTGGTTGGGTCATCGGTAAGTCTTCGCGTCGATGCCGCTCGTCGGCACGCCATCGAGCGCCATCACACGGTGACTCACCTGTTGCATTGGGCGTTGCACGAAGTGGCCAGCAAGGAAGCCTCCCAGAAGGGGTCCAATGTCACTCCTGAGAAGTTGACGTTCGATTTCAACAGCGCCGCGCTGACCGCTCAGCAAGTCATCGACATCGAGCGGTTGGTTAATGAGCGCATTTTGGAAAACGCTCACGTGGGATGGGTTGAGGTGCCGCATGCCGAAGTGAAGAACCGCAAGGATGTGCTCCAATTCTTCGGCGACAAATACGGAGACGTTGTCCGCGTCGTGCAGATCGGCGGACAGGCCGCGCAGTTGAATGGGTATTCCATGGAACTCTGCGGCGGTACCCACACCCGGGCCACCGGTGAGATCGGAATGTTCCGAATTTTGGCCGAGTCGGCTGTAGCCGCCGGAGTGCGCCGCATTGAAGCTATTGCCGGGTTGCCCGCTCTCGACAAAGCGCGCTCCGATGAGGCGCTGATCCGCTCTTTAGCAGCCAAACTCAATAGCCCCCTCGGTGAATTGGAGAAGAAGCTTGAAGGGCTCTTGGGGCACAGTCGCGAGTTGGAAAAATCCCTCAAAGCAGCCTCCCAGCGCGAGGCGTCTGGCAAGGCTCGAGACTTGTTGGTCAAGTCCGAGACTCTAAACGGTGTCCCGGCATTGATCGCAAATCTGGGCGAGGCCGATGGCGAAACCCTTCAGACCGTGGTCGATGCGCTCAAGTCTCAGTTCAATGGCGTTATCCTTTTGGGAGGTCATTCGGCCGGTGCCGTCGCATTGGTCGCGGCGGTGACTCCGGAGTTCATCGCCAAAGTGCAGGCTGGAAAGCTCATTCAGACCATCGCTCCGATCATCGGTGGGAAAGGCGGAGGGCGTCCGGATGGGGCCCGTGGTGGAGGCAAGGACGCCTCTCGTCTGGAAGAAGCCCTGGCCAAGGCCAGGACTCTCCTCTGAAGCATTCCTTCGGATCCCTTAAGGTCAGCGCAGTTCCCAACGTTCACCAAAGAATCCTGCGGCGGAAATCCCGCCCGGGGTTCTGGCGTTGGGTGGTTGGCGAAGATCGATAATAGCCCAATCTGGAAGCTTTGGGGTTTGGCGCGCGTTGTTGAGATAGTCGTAATCCCGGAAAGTGAATCCGCTGTTCAGCACGACATAGCGGGAGGGATTCAAGGGGTTTGGGAACACTAGGATCGGAACGTGGGTATCGGTGGCAAAGGATTTCCCTCCCACCACGATGCGATCCTTCTCCCAGCGAATGGGCAGTGACGAGGCCAGTTTGGCGAGCAGTTGGTTGCTCGAAGGATCTCCCCACAGAACGAGGTTGTGATCGCGGATGTCTGCTTCAGAAATATCCTTGTCGGATTTTTGTCGGGCATCTCCGCGATAGTGACGCCGCCAATGCTCAATGGCTCGAGCCGACTCGCTCTTCACCCAATTTCCGGCTGCGGTGTTCAGTGGGGTTCCGGTGGGCAGCACCATCATAAACGAATCCATGAAGGCGTCGTCGATAGGTCCCTGAAGTCCATGACGTTTGTGCAGCCCGACCGTCAGATCAGGTCCGGTCCTCCAACCCCCGTTCTTGCGGTGAAAGCTGGCCTTCCAAGAGCGGTCGGTTCCCGGTCGGGTGGATTCCAGAATCACCGTATTGTCTGTTCCTGCGAAAGCCACCCGAACGGGTTGGTGAACAGGGAACGGAGCCTCCCCTGGGCCGAATTCAAGGGTCAGTGCTTCCACGCCTTCAGCCTCGACCCGAAGGAGCCTGTCCCCATCCGGCAGTTGCGCAGTCACACGCCCCGGTTCCCAGTGTTCGGTCAATGCGTCGACGGTCATCCATGCCATCTGGTTATATCGCAGCGAATGGGTCACCATGCGGACCTCATGCGGTACGCGGGTACGCCCCACCGCTGCCAGTGCATCCAGGCGACGATTTAGTTCAACCTTCGCACCGGCCTCGTATTTGTGCCCCGTCTTGGGGCCGATCAGATGGGTCAGCTCGATGCCCTCGGTTTGCAATGCTGACCGCATCGCGTTTGCAGCCTGGATCTGGCTGTCCAGCTCCCCGCTGTAGGCGATCAGCGGGACCATGGAGACATTGACTGCGTTGGCGGTCGCGTCATGCAGTCGCCAAAGCTTCTGTTCCCATGGGGCGGGTTGGAGTTGCTCCTGCTGAAAAACCCGAAGAAATTCGGCTGTCTCGCTGAACCCGGCCCCGGGAGCGGCTGCGGCCCATCGGGCTGCGTGGTGCACCGCGAAGTGCCAAGCAGATGCGCCACCGAGCGAAAACCCTCGAACGATCAGGCGATTTTCATCAATCGGATAGCGACGTTGAACCTCCTCAAAAGCCTCCCAGAAATCGGTCTCTCCGGCGAATCGACTGCCATTGCAGTAGCGCCCATAGAGGTGGAGTACAAACGTGTTCGGAGGGGAAAAGTCACCAACATTCTTCATCCTGTCGGCGATGAAGGCTAGTTCGCTCAGCGTCTCGCCCCGTCCATGGAACCAGAAATCTAAGCGCCATTGGTTACCTGAGTTGGGTCGCCAACCTTGCGGAATAACCAACCCGAACGGTTGCACGGATCCATCGATCCGTGACACGTACCCTCCAACCGTGGGGCCGGGAATCTCGGTCCAGGGAGCCTGTCCCTTGTCCAGCGCCTGCAATCGTTCGGCGGCGGTCTTCAACTGCAAGCGGGCTGAATCCACCTCATTGGTCTTGAAGATTTCCTGGTAACGCAGAGCCCAATCGACTGACTTGCCGAAAATAGCGATGTCCGCCCAATGCTTCAGTTGCTGTGGATTTCGGGACCAGCGTAACCGAGCCTCGGAGAGATTGGTTTCCAGGGTTTTGGCCTCCGCGCTTAGTTCTTGCCGGACCAATTCAGAAATAGTGATTCCCACCGGTGGGACTCTTCGAACGGTTTCGGGCGAATTGTCTGCTGGACCATCAGCCAGAAGGCTCGTCGTCATCACTTGCACAGACGCAAAAATTAGAATAAGGGACAGGCTCGGTAAGCCGTGCCAAGGTCGGTTTGTGGCGTGTATTAAAAAGTTCATGGGGTTGCTATTAGGAGGCCCTGATCCGACTCACAGGATCAAGCACCTCGTCTGAAAGAATGCAGTTGCGAGCCTTGCGGACGGATAGGCTGAAAAGCGGCCAAAAGGTCGACCGTTTTTATCAGGTGTCAGGTGTTACAAGTGGGCAGGCTTGCGGAATTTGGTCGTTGAGAGGGGCTGACCTGGCCGGTCGCCATTGCTTATGCGAGGTATTGAGTTGGCGTCTTCTATTGCTGGCGACAAGGGGTGAGATTCAACAACTGGCCATGCCCCGTAACGGGCGGAGACTGAAGAGCAAGGATTTTTCCAGATCGGACACTGGATGAGGGGAGGGATGGCGTTTTCGTTGGAGCCAATTCTGGTGATGGAGAGCGATGGATTCGACGAAGCTGCGGGAGCCGAT
>CAINWP010000227.1 GCA_903854475.1 uncultured Verrucomicrobiota bacterium | reverse complement strand
GTTCAGGGGCTGTCCAAAACCTTGGGCGGGCGCATTCTCTGTGGCTACGAGGAGGATTCGGAGGAGGACCTCATCCTCATGGTGGCGGCGATGAAGCCCATCAGCTTCTCCGAACGCCTTAAGAATTATGCGGCCAAAAAACTGGTGGTAGTGGTGGGCGATCGCGAAGACATCCAACGCACAGCCATTCAGGGTGGGGTCCGTCTGCTGGTGATTACGGGCGGCGAGGCCGCTTCCGAGGAAATCTTGGCCATGGCACGTCACCATGCCGTGAGTCTCATTCTCTCACCCCACGATTCGGCGACCACGGCCATGCTGTGCCGGGCGGCGATCCCGGTGGAACGGTTGCTGCGCGATGACTTCTTGAGTTTCCGGGCCGACGAAAAGTTGGCCGATATCCAACGCATCGCGGCGGCTTCAGCATTCCAGGCCTTTCCAGTGGTGGATGGGGAGGACCGTGTGGTGGGCATGCTCTCGAAGTCCGACTTCTTGAAGCAAATCCGACGGCGGCTGATCTTGGTCGATCATAATGAGCTCAGCCAGGCGGTGCTGGGGGCCGATCAAATGGAAATCATCGAGGTCATCGACCATCACCGCATTGGTGCTTTCACGACGCATCAACCCATTTTGTTCCGCAATGAACCTGTGGGCTCCACGAGCACGATCGTGGCCGATTGCTTCTTCCAAACCGGCGTGGAGCTGCCGGAGGCGATCGCTGGGTTGCTGCTCGCGGGCCTGGTATCGGACACGCTGAACCTGACCTCGCCGACGACGACGCCGCGCGATGCAGCCGTGCTGGCTCGACTCGAGGCGATCGCCAAGGTTGATGCAACGCGGTTCACCGAGAAGCTCTTTAGCTCCGGTTCGGTGCTCACGGCCAAGCCAGCCGCGCAGGCCATCACGACCGACTGCAAGGAGTACTCCGAACGCGGACGACGTTTCAGCGTCGCTCAAATTGAGGAGGTGGGGTTCGAGCAGTTCGATGCGCGCAAGACCGAGGTGGCCGCAGCATTGGAACACTACCGGGCCAATCACGATTACCTGTTCTCGGCTCTGCTCGTCACCGATGTGGTGGTGCAAAATTCGTTGCTGCTGGTCGCTGGTTCCCCCGCGTTTCTCAAGACTATTTGCTATCCGGAGCGGGAACCCGGGGTCTTCGAACTCAATGGCGTGGTCTCACGCAAGAAGCAGTTGCTGCCTTTCTTGACCGATTGTTTGGCTTTGATGAGTTGAGACGGAACGACTGGGTCCGGAGGACTGTGACGTCGTAGCCAATTCTTTCGCAAGACGAGGCGAGGAGTCCGGGGCAAACCGGCAACCGATAGGAGGCCCGCAACGAGCGAACAACAACGCATCTTGCGAAAAAAAGATGCAGCCCGCGCGGCCGATCTAACTCAAAACCAGCGCGGCCGATCCTACTCAAATCGCTCAGGCCAGCCCCGGTCGATGCGCCGATGCGCCCCGGGGCAGGCTTTTACTCCTGTTCAAGCATCGGTTTGAGCCGCAGGTGACGAAGGTGATCCTGATCCCAAACGGTGAGGCGAGCTTACTCGCGTTCAAGCATTGGTTTGAGCCGCTGCAGGAGTTGCGCCCCGGTCAGGCCCACGACACGCACCTGCTTGTGGCGGCTGGTGGCTCCGCGGAGGAGTTGAACCGCACCCCGAGGCACATCGAGAATCTCGGCCAAGAACCGCACGACTTCGGCGTTGGCGGCCGAATCGACTGGGGGCGCGGTGACCTTCAACTTTAAGGCGTCGCCCTGGACTCCCGCCACCGCATTGACCGACGCCCTCGGGATGACTTTTAAGGTCAGAACGACTCCGCCGGCCGTTTCCCGCAGAAACGCAGCGCCCGTCGCGGGCGCATTCATAGAGGCAGTCTGAGGAAAAGCCGAGGCACTCCACCTTGGAGAAAATACCCCACGCTCCAATACACACCCGCTGCGGCCAGAGGGGTGAAATCCACCCTACCCCACTTCAGGGGTAACCAACCCAACCAGGCACAGAGGCGCCCTCCGGTGCCGTGGGCGTAATCCCAGAAGGGGATGGATCCGAGGTAAACGTGGTCGAGGAGGAATCGCAGGAGGCACAGGCCGACCATCGGCCATTTCAATGCCGTGAGCCCGCCCAGAGCCACCACAAGGGCTTGTTGAACGGAGTGGAATCCAGGAATCCGCACCGGAGTCAGCCCGGCCGAAACCAATGCGGGTGAGACGGCCAACCACAAGAGCGCCATCGCCCCCAGAAATGGAATCAGGGCAAGCCCCCAGGGCCACCGGGCCACCAGACCCAGTTCGGACCGAACCGAGCGTGTGATGGAATCGGGCTCGGCATCCGAGCGATGCAAGGTGGTCAGCAGTGCCAAGCACAAGTAGGCCTGCAGCACAAAGTACGTCCAACTGAGAAAGGAATGGGAGAGGATGCGAAACCACAGGTCGCTGCGAAATACCACGGTGACCGCTCCGATCGACCAGGGCACCGCCTCGGCAAACTGAGTCGAAAAGGTATGATGCAGGAGGGCCCGCAAAACCAGCAGGGCCACCAAGGCCGGCAAGAACATCGGACTTCTGCGGGTGGAGCGATTGGCGGGGCGGAGGTTGGAGAGCAGCGTCAACGCAGGCCGCGGTGATACGGGCAACGAGCCAAATCCCCGCCAGGAAAGCCAGAGTAGCAACCCGACAAGGTCGGTCATCCAGTCGAGCCAGTGCATCCGAGCAAAAAAGACCAGCCTCCGCGGTCGCCCGCGGAGGCTGGCCTAAAGCTATTACATCATCTTCAACAGGGTGTCGGCCATCTCGCTCGGAGTGGCAGACACACCGATGCCGGCCGCGCGGAAGGCGTCGAACTTGGCCTGGGCCGTGCCCTTGCCGCCGCTGACGATGGCGCCGGCGTGACCCATGCGGCGTCCCGGAGGTGCCGTTGCACCGGCGATGAAACCGGCCACGGGCTTGGTGCCGTGCGCCTTGATCCATTCGGCCGCCTCTTCTTCGGCGGAGCCACCGATTTCACCAATCATGATGATGCCGTGGGTGTCCGGATCGGCCATGAACATCTGGATGACATCCAGGTGGGAGGTGCCGTTGACCGGATCGCCTCCGATGCCGACGCAGGTAGACTGCCCCACGCCTCGGCTGGTGAGCTGGAACACGGCTTCGTAGGTTAAGGTGCCCGAACGGCTAACCACGCCGATGTGGCCGCGCTTGTGGATATACCCCGGAGCGATGCCGATGCGGCAGCCGCCGTGGGAATCCTTGCCCTCACCCGGGGTGACGATGCCCGGGCAGTTCGGCCCGATCAGGCGGGTGGCCGAACCTTGCATGGCTCGCTTGACCTTAATCATGTCGATGACGGGGATGCCTTCGGTGATGGCAACCACGAGGTCGAGATGAGCATCGATGCCCTCGAGGATGGCGTCGGCCGCGAAGGGAGGCGGCACGAACACGGCGCTGGCAGTGGCCTTGGTCTCACGGACCGCCTCGGCGACGGTGTCGAAGATGGGCACTTTGACGCCCCGGTGTTCGAAGATTTGACCACCCTTGCCGGGGGTGACGCCGGCGACGACCTGCGTGCCGTAGTCGATGGATAGCTGCGCGTGGCGGGCACCGAAGGCGCCCGTGATGCCCTGAACGAGAAGTCGGGTCTGCGGAGTGACGAGAATAGACATGCTCTTGTGAAAGTATGGGGTTCGTTTCGTTGCGGGGTGCGTGTCTGGGACTAGGGGGCCACGGCAGCGACCACTTTCTTGGCCGCATCGGCCATGGTGTCCCCGCTGATGATGGTCAGACCCGATGCGTCCAGCGTGGCCTTGCCAGCGGCCACGTTGTTGCCCTCTAGCCTCACTACCAGGGGTAGTTTTAGGCCTGTTTCACGCACGGCTTCGACAATACCCGTGGCGATCACGTTGCAGTCCATGATGCCGCCGAAGATGTTGACGAAGATGGCCTTCACGTTCGGATCACTCAGGATGATCTTGAAGGCCGCAGAAACTTGATCCTTCGAAGCCCCACCTCCCACGTCCAGGAAGTTGGCCGGTAATCCGCCGAAGTGCTGGATGATGTCCATGGTGGACATGGCCAGACCGGCGCCGTTGACCAAACACGCGATGCTGCCGTCGAGCTTGATGTAGTTGAGAGCGTACTTGCTGGCCTCGATCTCCAGCGGCGATTCCTCGGCGAGGTCGCGCATGGCCTGGATGTCGGGGTGCCGATAGAGCGCGTTGTCATCAAGACCGATCTTGGCATCGACGCAAATGATCGCTTCTTTGCCGGACGGGGTCTCGACCACGGCCAGGGGGTTGATCTCGACCATGGAGGCGTCGCTTTCCCACCAGGTCTTGTACACACCCATGATGAGCTTCACGGCGCCGTTGAAGGCGTCGCCCTTTAAGCCGAGGGCACTGGCAATCTTGCGGGCCTGGAAGGGCTGAATGCCCACGGCAGGGTCGACCCACTCCTTGATGATTTTTTCGGGGGTGTGCGCTGCGACTTCTTCGATGTCCACGCCACCCTCGGTGCTGGCCATGATGAGCGGACGGCTGTTGGCTCGATCTAGCAGCACAGCGAGATAGAACTCCTTGAGGATCTTCTCGGCGGCGGCCACGAGAATGGTCTGCACGACGCGTCCTTCAGGTCCGGTCTGAACCGTGACGAGGGTCTTGCCGAGCATGTTCTCGGCGAAGCTCACGGTCTCTTCGACCGATTTGGCCAATTTGACGCCGCCCTTGAAGCCGTGCGTGAAGGTGCCCTTGCCGCGCCCGCCGGCGTGGATCTGAGACTTGATCACCGCCAGGGTGTGTCCGGCAGCGAAGATCTTCTCGGCCGCCGCTTGGGCCTCGGCGACGGTCTTGCAGGGCTCACCGGGGGGAACGGCGACGCCATGCTGCTTAAGCAACTGCTTGGCTTGGTACTCGTGGATGTTCATTCAGTTCAGGCTGGATCTTCCAATGGATTGACTTCGAAAAGGAGGGGAATTTGGGTCTGGTCAATCCCCCCTCTCCTAACGGTAGGGGGGATGTTGTGTGGGGAAATTTTGCAAGTATCGCGCCGAGGGCCTCAGGGGCGGCTCGGTCGATTGGGTTGAACCGGTCGGACCCCGGTTCGAACTTTGAGTTCAGGCGCGCTCGGCAATCGGGGTGACCGTCAGTCCGACGGGGCCGGTATACACCGACTGCGGGCGAATGAGGCGGTTGTCGGCCAACTGCTCCAGCACGTGGGCCGTCCAGCCACTGGTGCGAGCAATGGCGAAAATCGGGGTGAACAAATCGGTCGGAATCCCGAGGCTGTAGTACACCGTCGCGCTGTAAAAATCGACGTTTGCGTGCAAGTTCTTCTCCGTGAGCATGATCTCGGCGATCCGCTCCGACATCTGAATCCACTTTGGGTCACCCAGCTTGGCGGACAAAATTTGAGCCATGCGCTTGAGGTGCGGGGCGCGCGGGTCGAGCACTTTGTACACGCGGTGACCGATGCCCATGATCTTGCGCTTTTGAGCCAAGCATTCGGCCACGTAGGCATCGACCTGATCGAGCGAGCCGATTTCCTTGAGCATCTTGATGACGCCCTCGTTGGCACCGCCATGAAGAGGTCCCTTGAGAGTGCCGATGGCTGTGGTGACCGCCGAATACATGTCGCTGAGCGTGGCGATCGTGACGCGGGCACTGAAGGTGGAGGCGTTCATGCCATGGTCGGCATGCAACACGTAGCACATATCGACGGTGCTCTCCTTTTCGACGGAGGGCTTCTCACCGTCGATCATCCAGAGGAAATTGGCCGCTTCGCCCAATTGGGCATCGGGCGCGACGAGCGGCAATCCTTGGCGGGAACGGTGGAAATAGGCCGTAATGACCGGGATTTGAGCAATGAGGCGCAGGGCCTTGCGGCGCTGGGCATCCATGTTGTCATCGTCGGCGGTGGTGTCGTAGCAGCCCAGAGCACTCACGCCGGTTCGGATGGCGTGCATCGGGGGGCAGTCCTTCGGCAGGCTGGTGAGCAAGTCGATCACTCCCTGGGGCAGTCCGCGATAGCCCGAAAGAATGGCCTTGAGATCGGCCAACTCCTTCGCGTTGGGCAGGTGGTTGTGATACAGCAAATGCACCACTTCTTCGTAGCTCACCTTCCCTGCCAACTCGTTGATGTCGTAGCCGCAGTAGATCAGTTGCCCTATGTCACCGCGCACGTCGCTGAGCCGAGTGTGGGCGGCGATAATGCCTTCAAGGCCCTTGGAAACGGCCGGGGAAGCGGAAGAAGGGGTGCTCATGTGGTTTTGGGAAGAAAGGAGCGCGTTTTGAACTATCCGCAAGTCTGTTGGGCAGATGAAACAGGCGTCAACGAATTACCCGCCTCGTTTTGAGGAACCTGACGGCTGCGGTGCTCCGCGAAACGCTCACACCGACGGCCGCACTTCGCCGGCCGCTTCACGCCGAAGGATTTCCGCCATCGCAGCCACGTCGAGGCGATCCTTGTCACGCCAAGAGCCCGACTTGAGTTCAATGAGCTGGGAGGGATTGAGGTAGGCGATGCGGCAATCCTCCGACTGCAAATACCTCAAATAAGGCCGGAAATCTGCCAAATGGCGACCACGCATCTGGGTGAAGAGATCCAACTCGAACTCCTCGATGACCCGGATGAAACCTTCCTGCGGCGTGAAGTCGTCCGAATGCAACTCTCGGGCCCATCCCTCGCCCCAGTCGCACAGGAAATCCAAAAGCCGACGCACATTCTCCGGCGACGGATCGACCAAAATGTCGGCGTCGTTGGTCTGCCGATGGTAACCGTTGAGGATTACGGCAACCCCGCCCACGACGGCGAAATCAACCCTGGCTCGAACGAGGCCTGCCAACAATTTTTCGAACAGGGAAAGCGTCTCCCTCGACGATGGTTGGTTTTCCATGGGTGTGTTTTTGGACGAACCGACGCATCTCTTCCAGTTGCCACAGCACCTGACGGGGAGTCGAGGGCCGCCCGACCTAGCGCCGGATCGAAAATGACGGGAGGTCGGTCGATTGGTCCATGGGTTCGAGGCTATCGCAGGCGGCCTGCCACGGTCAAACTCCCCGGGCCCCCTGCTTCGGTCCGGATCGGTGGTTCGGCCGAGACCTGCATCGCGGGTTTTTAAAGGCCGGCAGGCTTGCCTCGCGGCGGTCTCCGCCGACAATCGCCCAACATGCATTCACTGCCGCACGACACGGAGATCGCCTGCTTGCCCCAGATTCCATCGGGGGTGCGGGTTCACCGTTTGGACAACGGGCTGGAGCTGATCATCCGAGAGGATGCCTCGGCCCCGGTCGTCAGCGTGCAGGCTTGGGCCCGCGCCGGCAGCATCGATGAAGGACAATGGTTGGGGGCGGGCTTGTCTCACGTGCTGGAACACATGCTCTTCAAGGGAACGAGCACCCGGGGCTCCGGCCGCATCGACCAGGAGGTTCAGTCGGCGGGCGGCTACATGAACGCTTACACGAGCTTCGACCGCACCGTGTACTGGATTAATGTGCCCGATTCAGGGGCCACCACGGCCATCGATATTCTCTGCGACATCTTCCAGAACGCGACGCTGCCGGCCGATGAACTCGAGAAGGAACTCGACGTCATCCGCCGCGAGATGGACATGGGCAAAGACGACCCCGGCCGTCGCTCGAGCATGGGGCTTTTTTCAGCCGCCTACACCAAGAGCCCGTACCGCTATCCGGTCATCGGACTGTTGGACCTCTTCAATCGCATCACCCGTGACGACCTGCTGGCGTACTACCACTCCCACTACGCGCCCAATAACTGTTTCATTGTCGTGGTGGGTAACGTTCAGGCGGACGCGGTCATTGAGCAGGTGCGCAAGGCCTATGCCGGAGCTCTAGCTCGCACCGTTCCGGTGAATTACCTCGTCCCGGAACCCCGACAAATGTCGCCTCGCGAAGAGCTGGAGCTGGCTCCGGTCCAGCATGCGCACTTTCACCTGAGCTGGCACATCCCCGACCTGACACACCCCGACGTGCCGGTGCTGGACGTGCTCTCCACGCTGCTGGGCGGCGGCCGCAGTTCGCGTCTTTATCAGGCGGTTCGCGAGCGCGCCTCCCTCTCGCACTCGGTCAGCGCATGGATTTACGCCCCGGGATTGAGCGGGCTCTTCGGCGTGAGCGGTGTGTGCGATGGTAGCAAATTTTCCGAATCCCAAACGGCCATCCTCCGCGAGGTGGTGCAGATGGGCAAAGAACCCGTGTCGGGTGCTGAGTTAGCCAAGGCCGTGAAGCAATTCACCGTGGGCACCTTGTCCTCCCGCAAGACGATGGAGGGACAGGCTCAAGACCTGGGAGGCAATTGGATGGCCGCCCAAGACTTGCACTTTTCGGAACGCTACTTGGCGGCCGTGCGCGCCGTCACCCCCGACGACCTCATCCGCGTCGTCCGGACATACCTGCGCGACGACAACCGCACCGTGTTCGGGCTTTTGCCCAAAGAATCGGGGCTGCCTCGGGAACTTCAGGCTCCAACGGTGGTCGCCCACGCAATCGTTAAGATGACGCTCTCCAACGGGCTACGGGTGCTGGTGAAGGAAGACCATCGGCTGCCCTTCGTGGAATTGCGGGCGGTCTTCGAAGGAGGTCTGCGCGTGGAAACGCCAGCCAACTCCGGCATCACTTCAATGCTCTCACGGCTCTTCATCAAGGGCACCCCCACCCGGTCGGCTGAAGACATCGCCCGGGAAATCGAAAGCCTCGGCGGCAGCATCGAGGCCTACGGCGGCAGCAACACCTTCGGCCTGACTGGGGAGATGATGCGCGAAGACTTGAAGGAGGGACTGGCACTCTTCACCGAAATTCTCCTGCGACCGAGCTTCCCCGAGGCCGCCCTCGAACGCGAACGCGAGGCCCAGTTGGCGTCGATCCGTGGCCAACGCGATCAACTGCTGCAGTGCGCCTTCAAGGCGATGCGGCGCGGTCTGTTCGGCGAACAGGGCTACGGATTGGATTCTCTGGGAACTGAATCGGTCATCCGCACCCTGGGTTCGGCCGACTTGCGCGAGTTCCACGCCCGCTGGACGGTGCCCGGCAATGGCGTGCTGGCCGTCTTCGGAGACGTAGATCCGGAGGAGCTGCGACAATTGCTCGAAACGCATTTCGCTGGCTGGCAAGACCAACCGCGGCCGGCGATGCCGGTCTTGGTTCCGGTCGACCCAATTCCCCGTTCGGAAGAATCGCGCGAAAAAGAGCAGGCGGTGCTGGCTCTTGGCTTTCACGGAACCAGCATTAGTTCTCCCGATCGCTTCGCTTTGGAACTGATCCAAGAGGCCTGCAGCGACATGGGTTCAAGGCTCTTCATGCGCATCCGCGATGAACTGGGCTTGGCCTACTACGTCGGGGCCAGCCTTCTCACGGGCCAGACCCCAGGATACTTCGCCTTCTATTGCGGAACCGCTCCGGAGAAAATCGAACTGGTGGAAAAGGAGCTGCGAGCTCAGGCGGAAATTTTGCGAACCGAAGGTTTGAGCGACGAAGAGTTGGCGCGGTCCAAGGCCAAAATTATCGGCCAGCGGAAGATCGCGCGACAAGAGCTCGGCGGCTTCGCCATGAGCTCGGCCTTGGATGAGTTGTACGGATTGGGCTACAGCCATTTCGAGTCGGAGACCCAGCGCTTCGAGTCAGTGACGTCCGCCGATATCCGCGCCGCGGCCCATCGCTACCTAGATCCGACCCACTCGGTGGTGGCCATCGTGCGCGGGCAACCGTGATGGGGCCTGAGCCTAGAATTTTTCGGGCAAACCTATGGGGTAATAGAAGGCGGGGGTGTTTTCATCCTCGCCGTCCACCCACACCACCCACACCACCGGGGGGCCCATTCCGGACCCAGTGGCTCATGAAGTCCGATGCGTGCACTGGAGAGTGAGGTCGCACCGATGGCTGTTAAAATCCAACGAATCTAGCTCCACGGCATGTTTGGAAGCCCCGGCTTCCCTGCGTCACCGGGTTGTCCCTATCCTGCGGCATGGGCATGGACAAGGATGAGGTGGCCGCGGTGCTTTTGGAGATAGGGACGTTGCTGGAATTGAAGGGCGAAAACCCCTTCAAAACCCGAGCCTACCAAAATGGAGCGCGCATTCTGGAAGGACTGACCGAGCCGCTAGAGAAGATCGTGGCGGAGAATCGCTTGGGAGAACTCAAGGGTTTCGGGGAGGCGCTCCAAGAAAAAGTCACCCGCTTGGTAACCACCGGTGCCCTGCCCTACTACGACGAGCTGAAGGCCTCGCTTCCCCCAGGCCTGCCTGCCCTGCTGGAGATCCAGGGCTTGGGTCCTAAGAAAGTGAAGCGGCTGTACGAGGAGTTGGGCATCGATTCGATGGAGAAGCTCGAGGCGGCGTGTCAGGCCCATCAAATCGCGGCCTTGGAGGGGTTCGGCGAAAAGTCTGAGGCCAAGATTATCGAGGCCATTGCGTTCAAACGGCAGTTCGCCTCGCGCCACCGGCTCATTGATGCGCTGGTCTGCGCGGATCCCATTCAGGAATCTCTCCGCGGACATCCCGACGTGATCCGCTGCTCCACCGCCGGAAGCTTGCGCCGCTGGAAGGAAGTCATTGGGGACATCGATTTCCTGGTGTCGTCAAAAACCCCATCCTCGGTGATTGAATTCTTTGTGGGGCAGCCCGGGGTGAAGTCGGTGCTGGCCCAGGGCGACACCAAGGCGAGCGTGATCTTGGAGGGCGGCATCCAGGCCGACCTGCGGGTGGTGACCGACGAGGAGTTCCCCTTCGCTCTGGCCTATTTCACCGGTTCGAAGGAGCACAACATCGTCATGCGCCAGCGAGCCATCGCGCGCGGCCTGCGGCTCAACGAATACGGACTATTCCGCAGCAGCGAAGAGACCCGCGATCCCGCCCTAAGAATCGTCTGCCGCGAAGAACGGGAGATCTTCGAGAACCTCGGGCTGGCTTACGTGCCGCCCGAGCTGCGCGAAGATCACGGGGAATTTGCCGCGGCCGAGTCGAATGCGTTGCCGCGCCTCATCGAGTGGACCGACCTGCGGGGTTCGCTGCACAACCATTCCAATTGGTCCGACGGACGCGATTCGTTGGAAACCATCGCGGCACACGCCCACGAGCTAGGCCTCGATTACTGGGCCATCACCGATCATTCCCGAGCCTCCTTCCAGGCCAATGGCTTAGATACCCGACGCCTGGAAGAACAGCTCTCGGCCGTGGCTGCAGTGAACGCGTCCTATGCGGCCGAGGGCAGCGAGTTCCGC
>CAINWP010000226.1 GCA_903854475.1 uncultured Verrucomicrobiota bacterium | reverse complement strand
GGCAAGCGCGTTCGGGTCGTTGAAGGAGCCGGCGGAACGTACGCGCTCCTGAGCGACGATTTGTTGGTCTTTGGCCCAGGCAAGACCGGGCAATTGGGAGCGGTGGAGGAGGGGAGTTCCGATCAATTGGCCAGCTTCCAGGGCAACAACATGATCGTCACGGGCAACCTGTGTTACTTGCACTCGGATTCGGAATTCAGCGCCTTGGACCGCGGTCGCTATTTGCAATTGGCGCGTGAGCGGAAATCCATCTCGCGCCAACAAGCTGCCTTGGCCAAGAAGGCCAAATCCCTCGCAGGCAAATCGGGCACCGAGGCCGAGCGGGAAGCCATCAAGAAGCAGTTGGTCGACTTGGGCAAACGCCTTGATGAAGCCACCCAAGCCATGGACCAGTGCCTGCTGTGGAAGGTGCCTTCGATCTGGCCCCATTGCGTGATCTTGTCGGGCGACACCCTCATCCTCGGCGGCTCCAGCGAAGTGGCTGGATTGCCGGTAGCGACAGGAAAACTGGGATGGAAACTCCCGGTGCCCGGCATCGCCTACGGGTTGGCCGCGGCCGATGACGCGGTGTTTGTTAGCACCGATCGCGGTGCCGTTTTGTGTCTTCGCTCTCCGAGTGCCTCGGAACCTTCTGCATCTTCCAACGCTTCGACCTCTTCCCGGCCATGAATTCCGCTTCTTTGATTCGCCTCGGCGTCTCCGTACTTCTCTCCACCGCACTGAGTTTGTGCGCCCAGGAAACCGGCCGCATCGGGCGCTGGGTCTTCGCCCCGGAGTGGGCACAGAACGCGGGTATGCGATCGCCCGTCGGCAAGGAGTTGACCTTCGTGGGCAAACCCAGACTGGTGAAGGATCCCGGTCCGCCGCGGATCGAGCTTCCGGGCCGCGACGAACGCATCGTGGTGGCCAATGCGCCGGATCGGGCGCTGCTGCCCGAGCGCGACATGACGGCCGAAGCCTGGGTCCGCGTGGACCGTGTCACTCCGTGGGGCGGGTTCATCGGACAGGTTCAGGACAATGGCGACTTTGAGCGCGGTTGGGTGCTGGGATTCGTCGAATCCAAATTCACGTTCGCCCTCGCCTCCGAAGGCGGCAAACGCCTCACTCTTCTGTCTGCTCCGACCGCGTTCCAGACCAACCGGTGGTATCATGTGGCCGGAGTCTATGACGGGGCCGAGATGCGTTTGGTGGTCGATGGTGCGGTGGTGGCGACCAGTCGCGAGCAGTCGGGTCCCATTTTGTATGCCCCGTCCGGACCCATGGTCATCGGGGCGTATCAGGACGACGATGAGCACTTCCGTTTGAGCGGTGCCTTGCACGAAGTGGGCTTGTTCCGTCGCGCCGTGCCCTCGGCGGAGTTGTTGTCTCACTACGAGGCTCGGAAGCGCTTGTTTCCGGAACCGGCTCCCGAGCCGATCTTCGCCAAGCCCGATTTTGGTCCGTTCGTTGATTGGGTGGACCGCACGACGGTGCACGTGTCCTGGGAGACCCTCACGGACGAGCCGACGGTGTTGGAACTGGAAATGCCCGATGGCACCCCCCGTCGTTCGGGCGTCGGCCAGACACGGAATCATTCGGTGACACTCACTGGGCTACTGCCCGACCGGGAGTACCACTACCGGTTGATTTTCCCGGATCGCGAGGGGCGTCGAGTCACCAGTCGTCGGTATCTCTTCGACTCGTCGTTTTACTATCGCCCGGCCCAGCCAGCGGTATCTCTGAAAACGCCCGCAGCCTCCCGCGCCGCACAGGTGATTCAGGCCTCCGGGGTGCACCAGGGGTATGCGCTGATCCTGGGGGCGACCGATGCTGATCTGGCCATCGAACTGGTCCGCCAAAGCGACCTGGAAGTGGTTTTGGTGGAGAGGGATGCCGCATTAATCCAGCGCCTGCGCGCGCGTTTGGACGAGGCTGGCATCTACGGTGTGCGAGCCACGGTGATGCGGTCCGAATCCGCCCAGTTACCCTTCGGTGGCCTGACCGCCAATCTCATCGTTGTGGCCTCAGGTGCTCCGCCAGAAGTGCTGGCCGCCGAAGTGTACCGCGTGTTGCGGCCTGTGGGCGGCGCATTTATGGCCGAAGTCCCCAGCCGCCAATCCGAAGCGTGGGCTCGTTGGATGATGGGTTCCGACATGGCTCAGTGGAGCCCGGTGGCAGGCGGGGGAGATTGGCACCGGTGGGTCCGCAGTCGTTTGGTGGGTGCGGGCGATTGGGCTCATCAATATGGCGGCGCCGACAATTCTTCGTGTAGTCAGGATGACTTGGTTCGCGGCGACCTTCAGGTGGCTTGGTGGGGCGACCCGGGTCCGCGGCCGATGCCTGATCGCGGCAATCGCAATCCGGCTCCCTTGAGCGTCAACGGGCGCCTGATGATTCAGGGAGAACGGATCCTGTTCGGCTTGGATGCCTACAACGGTGCCATCTTGTGGTCGTTCTCTTGTCCGGAAATTCGCCGAGCAAACGTCACCCGCGACAGTTCTAACATGACGGCCGCCGGGGACAGGCTCTTTGTGGCTCACGGGCGTCATTGCTTGGGAATCGATGCCCAGACGGGCGCGCGGTCTCGCCGCTACTCGGTTCCGGCCGCCGGCGAGGAGGCCCGAGACTGGGGCTACGTGGCCGCCGAGGGAGGTCTCCTCATCGGGAGTCGGGTGAAGCCGGGATCGGCGTATCTGGGGGATGATGGCGAGTGGTACGAGGAGTACGCCGCCGACCAAATCGCCCGGGTGACCAGTGACCTGCTTTTCGCCACGGATCCAGAGACGGGCAAGCCAGTTTGGCAGTACTCGGGAGGAGCCGTTCTCAATTCTACGATCACCCTGGGTGACGGAATGCTCTTCTTCCTCGAAAGCCGAAACCCGGAGGCCATCTCTGCGCCCTTTGCCCGGCAGAACCCCAATGTCCTCACCGATCAATGGTTGGTCGCGCTGGATTTAAAGAGCGGAAAGAAACTCTGGCAGAAAACCCACGACTTCAGCGCCTGCAAGTTCATGACCTATTTGGTCTACGGGAAGAACACCGTCGTTGTCACCGGCACCGATGCCTCCAAGAACTTTCACACCTTCGCTTTCAACGCGCCGTCCCCTCGTGGGAATCAAGACAGCGGCGACGACATCATTGGCGCCATCGGTGGCCGTGTTCTTTGGTCGGAATCCCACAAAGAAGACAAGGGGCATCACAGCGGGCATCTCCAGCATCCCGTGGTTATTGGGGACACCTATTATTCGGATCAGCGGGCTTTCAAACTCACCTCGGGAGACTTGGTTCGCAAGGATCTGCCCGAGCGTCGGGGTTGCGGGGTGATGTCGGCGGGTCGCAATGCGATCTTCTTCCGTCATCACTTCCACGGCATGTGGGATCTAGAATCCAACAAACGGACCCAATTCGAGGGCATTCGTTCTGGGTGCTGGCTGAGCATGATCCCGGCGGGAGGAATGCTGTTGGCACCGGAGACGAGCGCGGGTTGCTCCTGCACTCATGCGATCCAAACTTCCATCGGTTACATCCCAAAGGTCTTGGCGGGGCGATAGGTTCGGTGTCAGCAGTGCCGGATAGGAGCGCCATGACACTGGCGGCACTGGCGGCTCAAGGGAGTCGTGCGGGATGGTTCCCGCGGTAGACATCGGTGACGATGGCTTCCTTGGCCTTCCAAATAAGGGTCATGGTCAGAGCTACGGGCAGGAGTCCTAGAGAGACCACCAGGAGCACGCGGGCTTGCTCCAAAACCTCGAGAATTTCTTGGAGGTGGTTCGGGAGAAATTGAAACTCCCGAGCCAGCGTCCATGCGGAGGCGAAGGTTAACAACGTGCTCAGCAAGGTGGTGTTAATGGTGGTAAAGAGGCGCATGTCCGAGCGGAGGGTTTCGTCTGGGAGCAAGGCAGCCAAACGACGGAGCGAATGGTTCAAGGCCAGAAGAAATCCCAGCCCTGAAAAGAGCATGAGCAGGAGGCTCGCCCCGAACAGCGCAACGTCGGGGCGTCGGCTCCACCACCAAGTGAAGGGTGAAAGAGCCAGATTTAGCAGGGCCAGTAATTCGGCTCGATTCACCGATCGCACCCAGACTCGTTCTTGGGTCTGAAATTGCTCCAATTGCTTCAGTCCAAACCAGACGAGTCCGCAGGAAGCCACCGGCAGGCCGATGCCGAACTGAGACCACAATTCACCGAGGGCTGTTCGGGTGCAGGCGAGCAATGCCAACGGCAGTCCCCAGAAAAGGCAGGACAACCCGCGCACAACGCGGGATAGAGAGGTCAACAAGGAGTCCTGATTCACCGCGGGCAAACGAAACGCTGTTTGGAGGGGTCACCGCAAGGAGGAACCCGAGCGGTTTAAGACGGACGCAGCAACTCGCCTAATTTTGGTTCACAGGGTCAGCGAAAAAATGGGTTCTCTAAGGCCATGGGACGATCGGTCGTGGCGCGAAGGTAGCTTCTAGAAGCTTAGAGTCTGGATTCACGCGTTTAGAGGTTCCTCGCTATTTTCAGTGATTTTTAAACCAGCAGGTTCCATTGGTTTTCACACCGTCACTGACATTGGTTTTTCGGCCACCCGGATGCAGCCCGAAGATTTCCTGGGTAGGGACCGATCTCCGAGCGGTCCGGCTCTGCGGCGTTCCGATCACCGCGTTGGTCCATGTCTACGGACGCTGCGCTTTCGGAGAAATCGCCCTACCTCGGAAACGCTTGGGTGAGGTGGAGTTTGCCGCGGGAATCCGGGATGCAGCCCGATGAGCCTCCGAGTCCGATCCTGCTCCGAG
>CAINWP010000225.1 GCA_903854475.1 uncultured Verrucomicrobiota bacterium | reverse complement strand
CCCTCTTCGAGGTGGCTACCGACAAAGAACCCAGCCTCTCCAGCGACCACACCCATTCCCGGAATTGGGTCCAAGGCGGTTGGGACGCGGTCTTGGCGGATATCCAACCCGACCGACATGGCAATGGGCCGGCATCACCCCGACATGATGGTGGTCGAGCCAACCAGCTCATGGCGTGTGGTCACGTTTCCTCCGTCTCTGCGGCGCTCTTGAAAGCCCGCGTGGATCGGGGAGAAAATATCGCGCGCCCCCCCGATTGATCTCCGTCGCTGGATTCCTCGAAATCGCCGGCTACATTTTTCTGCCCGATGGGTTCCATATCCATGCCCCTCTTTTGCAACCAGTTCTCACGGCCGCCGCGCCATGCAGTCTACCGGGCCGCCTACCAGATTGCCTACCAGATCACCTACTGGGCTTGTCTATTGGCGGCACCCGTGACCTGGGCTTCGGACCCAGTCTTGTCTCTCACCAACCGCATTGCGTTCACCCGACAGCACGCCGATATCCGCATGGTGTTCCGGGCTGATGCCGATACGCCGATTACCGTCCAAATTCGCGACGGGGATCATAGCATTAACTACCCGGCCACCAACACGGTGCTCGTGGTCGCAGAACAAGCCAAGCTGGCCATCCCGGCGGGTTTCGAGACGTTCGGCCCCGAAGGATCCTCACTCTGGGTCCTTCCCCAAAGTCAGGATCCAGCCCTTCTATTCCTGGGCTTTTCGTCAGAAGGATTTCCCAGAGATCTCTTCGATGGGCGGCTGCGCTTGCAATTGAAGGAAGTCCACGGACCCGGTTCTGTGTTCCTCTGGCAGGCCGATTCTGGCGGCGCAGTGACGCTCCGCATCAATTCGAAGGACGGCCTGGATGCCGATGACCGGATCGAACCGCTGATAAATGGACACGACCACTACAACCTCGGGTTCACCACGGCCGGGCTCTATGAATTAGTCTTCCAACCCAGCGCCCGCCCATTGGGTTCCGAGACCTTTCTCCTGGGAGAATCCGTGCCCATTCTCTTCGCTGTCGAACCACTTCCGGTCGTTCCCCCGCCCCCGTCACTCTGGCAACAATGGGTACAGGCGCAGTGGCCCGGAGGTGTTCCCAACGACGAGGTTCAGCCGGAGGCGGACCCCGATCACGATGGTGAACCCAATATCGCGGAATTCCTCAGCGGAACCAACCCGCGCGATCCAGCCAGCCGCCCCCTGTTCAAATACCATCCGGGCTCTGGCGTCGTACCCAGCCTCGTCTTTGAACTCCCGGTGGTGACCGAGCGCTTGAACGAGGCCCGGATAGACTTGGAGTCGGCCTCAAGCCTCATGGGGCCCTGGACCCTGGTTCCCTCCATCACTCCGATCGGATCCACGGTGCGTTGGGAAGATTCCTTTGCCACTCCGCCCAACACGCGATTCTATCGCCGCCGGACTACGAAGCTCTGAGCAGTTCTGCCCACCATGAATTACGCGCCGTTCCACCGATTTTCACTCCCCCTCTTGGCCGTCACCCTGTCTGCCTTCCTCACGGGATGCGGGGGCAAGGATGAGAATGCCGCAGCCGACCACGGAGGAGCCCACAAGCACGAACATCGCGCCCCGCATGGCGGCACTGCGATCGTTCTGGGTAAAGAGGCCTTCCATCTAGAATTGGTCCGCACCGCGGAGGCCGGACTGCTCACCTGCTATATTCTCGATGGACACATGGAATCATTCATCCGAATCCCTGCGCCCCACCTGATCATCGAAACGACAGTCTCTAACCTGACCCAAACCCTAGAACTGCTCCCGGTAGCCAATGCGGCAACCGGAGAGAAAAGCGGAGATACAAGCCAGTTCGAGGCCCGCACCGCGTGGTTGAAAACCACGACCAACTTCACTGGAAAAATCTTCGGCATCACCATCAAGGGCACCACCTTCACCGACGTTAATTTCCGCTTCCCCGAAGGGAACGAGTAACGGACACACGCCGGTCGTCTCAATTGGCGCCGTGAAGTCCGACTGAAAACGGCCCACACCCGTTTTCAGTCCTGCCCAGCACAATCCCTCCCTCAGGATTTTTTCGGCGCGAGTGCCTGCTCCAAAAGACGCCGCGTTTGACGATGCCGCCAGGCAAACATCAGTGCCAATTGGGGCCGGAAAATCCAACGGTCTAGCAACAGCCCGCATCGTCCCCACGGCGGCAGGTATTCGACCCGGTCGGTCAACGAAGACAATCGAGGCCCCACCTCCCGGAACTCATGGATATGACGCCATTTGGGATAAGGCCCGCGAATGGCCACATCCACCAAGCGACAGGGCGGTGACACCGTCTCCAGAGAGACTTCCCATTCCTGGGAAATCATTCCCAAGATTTTCACCGTCACCCCCAACCTCGCGCCCGCCTTCCAATACTTGGGCAAGCGAAGTTTGACCACGCGGACTCCTGGAGGATTGATGCGCTCGAGGTTGGCCGGATCTTGGTGGAAGCGGAAGAGCGACTCCACCGAGGTGCGAATTTCACTGGTTTTCTGAAAAATCAAAGCCATGGATCCATTGATAGAACAACGCCCCACCGTGGGCACCGGCTGACAGTCTCAGCGCTCGGCCGGGCACACACAAAGCAAAAGGCCGGGAACCCGTAAGGAGTCCCGGCCTCAAAAAACCACAAGAATTACTTCCCTTCTTCGTGGGCGTGGGTCCCTCCGGCCGCCGGAGCGATCGGATGCTTGGCCAGATAGTCGTCCACATCAGTGGTCACGACCAAGCGTCCCCACATCACGGGCCAATGACCCGGGAACGTACAAATGTACTCGTAGTCACCCGCCTGCGTGGGTGCCGTCAATTTCAGCGTGGCTCGGTTGCCCGATTCCACCAAGCGAGTGGCTCCCACCACGCCCGGAAGCGCCGGAACGTAGGCCCGACCTTCGCGGTCCAAAGCTCCCGGCTGCATCACATCGGCCGCGGCACCGACCGCTTCACGGGCACCCGGCTTCACGATCACCAAGTTGTGGGGCATGAAGTCGTCGTTCTCGAGAACGAGCTCGAAGGGCTTGCCCGCCTCAATGACCAGACGCGGCACGTCGTAGCGCATTTGCTCGCGCACCGTGCGGATCACGAACACCGACACCCGAAGCTGCTTGAGCTGGGCGCGCACTGCGACCGCTGCCGACTCCGGCATCAGGCCCGCAAGATCCGAGGCCGTTTGCAGTGCATCGACATAGCCGATATCCGTTCGGGATTCGGCCGGAACCGCAGCCGCCCAACGAACCAGGGCCGTCGCGGCGGTACCGGCTGAGGAGGCGTTCCAGGCTGTCCTGGGCAATTGACGCAAGCCCTGAGCGGCTGCAGGGACACTGTCACCCTTGGCGATCAATTGAGCGAAGAGGTTGAACACCTCTTCGGGTTTCTCATTCATGCTGAGCAAGGCACGCATGGCGGTGCGGCGCAGACCCCCCGAACCATCCACAGACATCGGAATGCGAACACTCCGGGCCGGGGCCGGCACGGCCTTCTGCGAGCCGACCTCCTGCCGAACCGCGTCCAGCAAGGTCAGGGTGAACCCATTGAGGCGTTGGCCGAGATCTCCCTCGGTGCGATTCCAAACTGTGACCGCCTCCACGGGTTGCTCAGAGCCGAGGTCCACTTCCCACCAGGGGTTGCGGTCATTTTCCACCGAGTGGGTCTGGGAACCGGAGCCGAATGAGCCGTCATTGTTACCATCAATGGCGTGAGCAGCATCTCCGGAGTTACCCGTCGTAGACTGGCTGGCCTTGCCACGGCGAGCGACATTCTGGCCGCCCGACCACACTTCCACTTCCGCCAGGGTGAGTGTTCCGCGCCGAGGCAATTCAATGCGCACGTAGCGAGCTCCGCCCTTTTTGGACGCGTCGGTCACCAGCTTCGACTCACCGGAGACCACCGGCCGGACCAATCCATAGGCCTTGGCTCGGAAGTCCGGATCACTCACCAGAGGAATGCCCGCCAAGAGGTCGGCCAGAGACGCCGGCTGGACAGAGGCCGTTTGCCAGAGGGCATCGAACGAACCGTCCACGAGGGCCAATGAAGCCCAAGCCGCAGCCCGGGTCGTCGCGTGGCCGCTCTTGGCTCCCAACTGGGTCAAACGCGTCCGCTGCGCCTTCAACTCTTCCACCGGCTGGCCGGGCAGCAGGCGCGCCAAGCTAGTAATAGCCTCTTCGGAGCGCGCTTCAGTCTTCTCCAACAAGCTCAAGAGCAGTGTCAAACGGGAGACCTTGCGCAGCGTCGCCAACTCATTGAGAGCCACGCCCCGATCGGCATCCAGCACCCCGGCGCGGCCCAATAAATCGGCCAACACGGGCTCGACACGCGGCAGCTTCAGGATTTCTGCCGTGCTGAGCGATTTGAGCAAATACTGCAGGCCAGCCGGATTGTTCTGCGCCAGCGGACGCCCATCGGCCACCGCCTTACGCCACTGCGGCTCCAACTGCCGGAGGGTTTCCTTGAGAGTGTACTCGAGGTAGTAATCCAGCGGTCGCTTGAGAATGGCCAAAGCCACTTCTGCGGCCTCGGCAGAACGGTAGAAGCTCGCACCCCGAACGGCCTCCAGGCGAACGCGCGGGCTCTCGTCGTCGGCCAGCTTGGCGAAGAGCGCCAGAGCATTGGGAACGCGGTCACGCCAGTAGCAAAGGACGCGGCCGGCAGCAGCGCGGGCGTTGGCCTCCGGTGAATTCAGCATCCGGGTCAGACGCTCGGCATCCACCACGTTGTGCCACTGGTGGACCCACAGGGCCTCCATCATGTGGTGCTCGTAGTTCGGATCCTTGGAATCCAAGCCGGCCGCCCACTGACGCACACCCGCGATGACCTTGGTCGTGTCGCGCTTGCCCAACTCGATCTTGGCCAGTTCGCGAGTCTGGTTCTCGGGCTCCTTGAGCAAGTCCAAGAGAGCGGCAATGGATTGGCCCTCGATCTTTGCGGGCTTCATGAGCGGACGCCCCTTGTAGGTGATACGGTAGACGCGCCCGTACTGGTGGCCGCGGTTCGGGTCACGCAAATGGTGCTGCATGTGACCGATGATCGATTGGTGCCAGTCGGCGAAATAAATCGCGCCGTCGGGGCCCGTGCTAATGCAAATCGGGCGGAAGTTCGGATCGGTGGAAGAAACCAGATTTTCGAGCGTCTCACCCTTCAAGCCCGAGCCGTCCTCGGTCACCTTGACCCGGAACACGCCCTGGAAGGAAATCACGTTGAGGTTCAGGAAGTTGCCCTGAAACTCTTCGGGGAAGTGGCGGCTGGTCAGGATACCGGTGCCCGGGCAGGGGCGTGACGGACGGTTCCAAAACTCCTTCATGCCGGAGTGCTTGTTCGGATAATCGATGCGACCGCTGAAGGCCGGACCAAAGTAGTTCGCATTGCCGGTGGCGTCGGTGATGAAGTCGTTGCCCCAAGCATCGAACACGCGTCCGTGGGGGTTGGCGAAGCCGTAGGCCACATAAGTCTCAAATCGATGGGTGCGCGGCTCGAAGCGGTAAATCGCACCATCGGTGTTGCGCAGCGCACCGTCGCCCGTCTCTACCTGAGTGCGGTGGAACACGCCGTCGCTCAAATAAATCGAGCCACCCGGGTCCAAGCAAATGGCGTTGGCCGTGTGATGCGAATCGGCCGAATCCATACCCATGAGGATGCGCTCCTTGGTGTCGGCCTTGCTGTCATTGTTGGTATCGCGAATCCACCAGAGATCCGGGGCCTGCATGAGCAAGATGCCGTCCTTGTAGAACTGAAAGCCGGTGGGGCAGTTCAGGTCATCCATGAACACCGTTTCCTTATCGGCCTTGCCGTCGCCGTTGGTGTCCTCGTAGATGAGCAACTTATCCCCCACCTTGCTGGTCGGAGTGCGCTCCGGGTAGTTGGGCCACACGGCGACCCAGAGACGACCGCGGGTATCCCAAGCCATCTGGACCGGGTTAACCAAATTGGGGAAACGTTTCTCGTCGGCAAAGAGATTCACCTGCATGCCCGAGTGGACCGTCATCTGTCCGATGGCTTCCTGGCCATCGATATAGACTTGGCTCTTGTCGGCGTTGGGCCCGGGTTTGTTGGACTCCACCGCCGTCACGGCCGGCAGGTTCGAGTCATCCACCTTGAGGTCGCCATCGCGCGCCACCGCCCAGATCCGCAAATCGCGATTGGCCGTCAGCACATCGCGCTGGGACATTTCCTCCTGCATGACCTTGTAATTGGAGACGTAAGGAGCGGGAGCATTGCGATCTCCGACAAAACCGCCCTTGCCTGGCTGATAGGCCAGCGTCGAACGACCACCATACACATTGTAGCCATCGACCGTGCGGTAGCGCTGATGCCACTGCCTATTCTTGTCATTCACCGCTCGGCGAAGCTTTTCCATGTCGCCGGTTGGCACCTTGCCGCCAATCAGGCCGCTGAAGATCGCCGGTGCCAGAGCCTTGTCCCCTTCTTCGCTGAGGAGAAAACCATTGATCGTCAGCGAACGCCCCTTGGCCGCTGCGGCCGTCATGAGTTGCAAGGACGGTTCAAAGAGATCGGTAAAGGCAACGCCATTGTCTTTAGCGACCTCAGCGATGGCAGCCGAGTAGAGGCGCAAATTGGCATTGTTGACGGAGCGGTCTGGGAAATTGCTATCCACGTGCCTCTCATTGGCCGCCGGGGACACGAGCGCCACCCGCGGTGCTCCTTTGCCGGAGTAATTGCCACCCCGCACGTGCTTAACCCAAGCATCTAGGTCGGCCTTGAACTTCGGCAACCCCTCGCCCCCCTTGAAGGACTCGTTGTAGCCAAAGAACGCGATGATTACGTCGGCCTTCGCCCGGGTCAGCCAATCGTCTGGAGAACCAAAATTCTCGGAACGGTGCCGATTGGCTACCTCGTCACCGGCCGCCGCCAAATTGCGGAAAACCAGTCGGTGATCGGGAAAACGGTCATGGACCAGCGTCTCAAAATAACCGGTGTGCTGCATCCGATCCGCTATGCCACCACCGACGATCGCGACATGATCGCCGGGCTGGAGTTGGAGCAGAGTTTGGGCGCTGACCGCCAGGGATAGGGCCAGTGATAACAAGGCCAGTCGTATGGATCTCATAGGGTTCAGAATGCAGCCACCGGAGGAACCGACCCATCGGCCCTCCCGGACTGCGCACTCGGTGGATCCCCGAGCATAGGAACACGAAGACCGACATCGCGACCAAAAATTCACTCGTCTGTGAACCTTTCGCTCAAAACCCGAGCCCGCTTATCTAACAATCGGGTAACAATCCGATGCCGAGGGACAAAACGCTTCCGGATTGGAGCCGGGTTTGGGACTGTCTAAGGTGTTCCTTATGAAACATCTGATCCGAACTCCTATCTGGGGCATTGCCGCTGCATGTCTCGCCGCCCTGCCTTCTTCGGCAATGGCTTCCGACTACGCGAAGTCGATTCTCGCCGACGGACCCGCTGCCTACTATCGCCTGGGCGACAGCACGGTGCGCGGCACCAACAACCTGAACTCGGGCCTCGCGACCGGAATCACGGCATTCCAGAACCTAGGCCGGGTGCATACCCTGCCCGGTGCGATCCTAGGCGACTCTGGCCGAGCCGCCTTCTTCGATTTCACCTCCCGCACTGAAATCCCCTGGAACGCCGCGGTGAACCCCAAGAACGACAAACCGTTCACCATTGAGGCGTGGTTCTATCCGACCAGCGACCAGACCGGCAACGGCCAATGCCCGATCAACAATCGTTACGCGTATTCTGGCGTAGACCGGCAGGGATGGGTGTTCTTCCAGCGCAAGCCCAACGCCGACTATGCCGGCGGCGAAGGCGTCGGTTGGAACTTCCGTATGTTCCGCGGCGCGGGCAGCAGCTCCGGTCTCGATATTCTCAGCGGTGTTCCCTACGTGCTCGGTAAGTGGACCCACGTCGTGGTGGTCTATGATCCGAAGAACGTGGTGGACGCCACCGTCACCATGTACATCGATGGCAAAGAGGCTGTCACCAAGGCCTGGACTGGCGGCACCGACGGCACCCAACCGGGCTACGTTGCCAACACCAGCGGCAATGACCCCACCGTCGCCACCTTCGGCGATGCGGCCCTGGCCATCGGCAACTACAACAACACCGCGGGGACCAGCCTGAACCCGTACTTCGGCGGCGTGGACGAATTCGCCTTTTACCAGACCAAGCTCAGCGCTGAGCAAATCCTCGCCCACTATCAGAACGCCACCAACGCCAACCGGACGGTTTCCTACTCCAGCCTGATCCAGGCCGACAAACCCGCCGTTTACCTGCATCTCGACGAAGAGGCTCCGGGCCCCGACATCGCGGTGAACTTTGGCGAGACCCGTTCCATCGGCCACGGCAGCCATACCTCCGAAGTGCGGCACCCCGCTCCGGGGGCCATCTCGGCCGGCGGCAACGACGGATCGGTGGCGTATCACAACCGCAACGGTAAATCGACGACCACCCTGCCTTGGACCGCGGGCAACAATCCCGGGGCCGACAAGCCTCTTTCGGTGGAGTTCTGGGCCCGTCCCATGAAAGACCAGCAAGGTGGCCAGTGCCCTGTCAACAACCGCTTCGTCGGCGGGAGCGGTCGCACCGGTTGGGTGATTTTCCAGCGCAACCCCAATGCCACCTACCCGGCCTCAGAAGGCCTTGGATGGAATTTTCGCATGTTCCGAGGCGTGAGCAGCAGCGGCGCGGATGTCAACACCGACACTGATTACAGCATTGGTGAATGGCAGCACTTGGCTTTCACCTGGGAACCGGTCACCGACAACGGCGATCCGGGCAGCAACGGCAACAACCAGTGGGAGGGTATCCTCAAGGCCTACGTCAATGGCGTGGCCGTGAACACCAACAGCGCGGCCCTCTATGCGGCCAACTTGGAGACCACCGAGGACGGCAGCGTGGCGGCCGATCTAGGCATCGGCGCCTACAACGCCAAGTCGGGACTCGGCAGCAACCCCTTCGAGGGCAACGTCGACGAGTTTGCCGTTTACGGCGACTACCTGCTGAAGCCGGAACAAGTGCTAGCTCACTATCAAGCGGGCACCAACGCCCACCCGGCCATCCCGTACGAGAACCTGGTCATCACCGCCCCCTTCACGGGCCCCGAGCGTAAAGGCCCGGCCACCTACTTGCGCTTCAACGAAGGCGCGGTATCGCCGCTGGCCAACGCGGGCAGCCTCGAAGCCGATGCGGATGGACACGGCGTCCTCGCGAACACTTCAGCCGCTGGCCCACGCCCGCCGGCCTTCAAGGGCTTCGAAGCCAACAACAGCGCCCTCGACCTCACCACGACCAAGGCCTTCGGAGCCCTCAATGATTTGGGCAGCCTCAAGCTCACTGACCGGGTCACCTTCAGTGCCTGGATCCAGCCGGGCACACTCACAACCGAACCCTCACCGGCGCGCATCCTGGCCCGAGGTCCGGCCACCGTCAGTTCCTTCGTGGCCCAGATTTTTGAACAGGCCAAAGAAATCACCGCGCTCAACACCAACACCACCGAAGTGTCCCTGCGCATCGAACCCGTCAACGGCGCGCTCAACTACTCCTTCGGATCCAGCGAGTACAAAGGCGCTCCCGACCTCACGGTGGAGCGGGCCTTCGCCCCAGTTCCGGCTGCCGACCTGACGGCCGGCCAATGGGTACAATTGAGCGGCGTGTACGACGGCACCCACTGGCGCCTGTACCGCAATGGAACCGAGATCGCCGCGGCCGCTGGATCGGGCAAAGCCATCGCCGCCACCGGAGCCGACTGGGCCATCGGTTCTACCGGCAACGGTTGGGACGGAGGCTTCACCGGAGCCATCGATGAAGTGGCCGTCTATCCCAAGGCATTGTCGGCCGCACAAATCCAGAAGCACTACACCATCGCCGTAAATGGCGGATCGAGCGAACCGGCCAAAGTAGCCATCAGCCTGAGCGGAGCCGATACCACATTGACCTGGTCGGGCGGCGCCCTCCAGCAGTCTGACAGCCTCAACGGCACTTATACTGAAGTCACCGGGGCCGTCTCCCCGCTCAAGATCACACCCACCGGAGCGGCCAAGTTCTACCGTATCCGCTGACGCCACGAAGGCAGACAATTCGCCTTCAAATCTTCAACCACAGGGCCGATTTCCCCACGGAAATCGGCCCTTTTTAATTACCCCTCCCATCCGACCGCCCATTTTGGCCACCCCGGCCGAACGGCCTCGGGCATTCATTGCGCACGGAAGGGATCCGCCTGAGGCCAGTCACCCGGATTCGCAAAAGGCTGAACCGGGCCCGGCGTCGAGCGCCCATGGACCCAGATCTGGTGCATCTGCCGAGTCATGGCTCGAACCACCTTGGGCTCGTCCGCCAGCCGATTCGTCCGCTCCGCCGCATCACGACCCAGGTGATATAATTGGAGTTTCGGCAATCGGGCCGCCTCCTTACTTCCCGGTTTGGGATCACTCCACCCACCGCTATCCGGAGTAAAGAGCAGCTTCCATGGCCCCTGGCGCAGAGCAAAGAAGCCACCATTTGAGTGGTGCACCAACGCCTCGCGACCGCCCCGCGCCCGATCGCCTCGACGCAACTGAGGCAGAAAACTCACACTATCCTCGGCCGCACCCGACGGCAGACGCTGCCCCAAAATATCGGCCAAGGTCGCCAGTAAATCGAGCTGACCCACCAACCGAGAACACGTCGAACCGGCCGGCACCTCAGCGGGCCATCGGACCAAGAACGGCACCCGATGACCACCCTCGAACAAATCGGCCTTATGACCGCGGAAACCGGCACTCGGATCATGTCCAAAGCCTCGCAACTCACCGAGATTGGCCGCCGGCGAACAGCCATTGTCCGCCGTAAAAATCACCAATGTATCCCGAGAAATTCCCAGGGTATCGAGCGAATCCAGAATATCCCCCACCGTCGCATCCACCTGCACCACGAAATCGCCATAAGGGTTCGTTCGTGTCCGCCCGACAAATTCTGAAGTCGGAACCGTGGGTGTGTGAGGAGAAGCCAGAGCCAAGTAGAGGAAAAACGGCGTACCGTCCACCGCCCGCGCCCGCACCCCCGACTCGATCCAAGACAACGCCTCCCGCCGAAACCGCGGATGCACCTCCTCGTGCCGGAAATCCGGCCCAATCACCCCAGCCCGCCACATCTTAGGCCCTGGACTGGCCGCCACACGGTCCACCGGCACCGTCGTTGAGCGATCCTGACTCAGGAAAACAAACGGAGGCATATCTAGCGAAGCGCTAATTCCCAGAAACCGGTCAAACCCATGAGAGATCGGCCCACCGCCAAAGGATTGAGCGAAATCTACCTCCTCCAATTTGGGACCCGTGCGCACCCAATCCACACCCAAGTGCCACTTCCCCACCATGCCCGTCGCATACCCCTGACCCCGCAAAAATCCCGCCACCGTTAACCGACCGGGTTCAATTAAGGCGGGATCGTACCCATGCAGAACGCTCGACTTGAGTTTCCCCCTCCAAGAATAGCGCCCCGTCAGCAGCGTATAACGGCTCGGCGTACAAACCCCAGAAGCCGAATGAGCATCGGTGAACGTGCGTCCCTCACGAGCCAGCCGATCAATGCCTGGAGTTTTCCAAGCGCACTTCGCATTCAGACTAGAGACATCCCCGATTCCCATGTCATCGGCCAAAATGACGATCACATTCGGCCGAGCAGCCGGTGCTAAAGCAGCACGGCCAATCCCCACGAAGCCCAGAAAACCCACCACCCCAAAAAACCACCCCTGGAGCCGGCCTAAACGCCAACCCAACACCCGACCGCGCAGCCAAAAAAGAAAATGCATGGGATGTCTTACAGTGCCAATCCGCCCCCCCTTTGACCAGCCCCGTATCTCACCCATGCACTTCCGTGGTAGGGCGATTTCTCCGAAAGCGCCGCTCCGGCGAACAGGACAAAGAAGCGCCACTCTCCCAGGCAAGCACTCTCAACGGCCATTACCACGGGGCCAGCGCCACAGGGACGGACCGCTCGGAGATCGGTCCCTACCTCGGAGGTCATTGGGCTACATACACGGTTCCGGCCACAAACTCAGCCTCACCCATGCACTTCCGTGGTAGGGCGATTTCTCCGAAAGCGCCGCTCCGGCGAACAGAGGGGCCGCATAAGGGACAGGCTCTAAAGCGACCCAGCGGCAGCGGATCGGGGCGAAGCGAGCATTGGAACGTCAACACCCTTACCTCCCTCGCGCACAGCGCGAAAGCTACTCCTGTCCCCACGTTCCCTGCGAGCGCAGCACCGACCCGCGGAGCCCCAGCAACCCGCTCACCGCGCCAGCCTCACCGCGCCAGCCTCGCCGCGCCAACCTCACCGCGCCAACCTCGCCGCGCCAACCTCGCCGCACCAACCCCACAGCCCAAGCCACTCCCCAGAACAAACCCATTACACCCCCGTTTTGAAACACCCCCCCAATAACTAAGACAGGACCAACTGTTTTGCGAACCGCTCGCATTTACCATCATCCCCGAATTGACTTTATGCGCCATCGTTCCAAACGTAGTCTTCAATCATCACAGTTTGCCGATAATGCGACCCTTCGTATCCATCGCGCTCAACGCTTTCATGGAGTTGGTCCGACAGCCGATTTTTCTGCTGTTGATGACCACGTCGGCCAGCTTTTGCGTCTTCATCGCGGCTGTCCCCTACTTCGGATTCGGCGAAGATCCCAAGCTGGTCAAAGACATGTCACTGGCCCTGATGCTCCTGTCAGGCCTCTTCGGAGCCGTCCTCTGCGCCTCCTCCAGCGTCGCCCAAGAAATCCGCCTCGGAACCGCCCTCACCGTGCTCTCCAAGCCCGTCGGTCGTTGGACTTTCCTCACGGCCAAATACGTCGGCCTCTCCGCCTCCCTAGCCCTGATGACCTACGCCAACGTCGTCGCAGCCCTCCTCGCCGGCCGAATGGCCTTCGACGCCTACGGAGACACCGACGTGAAGTCCCTGGCTATTTACGGCGGGGCCGGAGCTCTAGCCTATGCCGTCGCTGGATTCTTTAATTTCTTCCTGCGCCGCGGATTTGTATCCGATGCAGTGTTCACTTTCATCCTCTTCACCACCCTGGCCGTGCTGGGCATCCACTTCTTCGTGCATGACGAACGCGCCTTCGGCGAAGTGGCCTTGGTCGACTGGCGCATGGTGCCCGCCGCCGTACTCATTCTCTTCGCACTCCTCATCTTAGCCGCCATCGCCTTGGCCTGTTCCACCCGACTGGATACAGTACCCACGCTGGCCATTTGCTCAGCACTCTTCATCGCCGGCCTAATGGGCGACTACTTGTTCAAAGCCGCCGCCGATGCCGGCAGCTTCTGGGCCAAAACCGCCTACGCGCTCATCCCCAATTGGCAGCAATTCTGGTTGGCCGACGCTCTGGAAGACAAAAAGAGCATTCCCTGGCCTTACGTGGCCAAAGCTGCCGTCTACATGTTCTCCTGCATCTCCGCCGCCCTCGCCGCCGGGGTTTGGCTCTTCGAAGATCGCGAACTCAGCTGACACACTCCCAGTCCCCACCCGCCTCACCGCCCATGGAACGACACGCTCTCAAGCCCGGAATGCTGAACTGGATTGCCCTACTAGGACTGGCCATCGGCCTCGAAGTCGTGTCCAAGATCGCCGATTCTGCGACGGCCGAACTCGGAGCAGCCTTCACCCTCGTCGGGCTGGTCATGGCCCTGGTGGCCTGGTTCCAGATGCGCTTAGAAGCTTCCGAAGCTTCCGAGCGACTCGAGATGGACGAACTGGCCCGATCCCGCAGCAAAACGGCCCTCTTCGACTCCACCGCCGACGAAGCGTTCCCGGCCCGTAAATCCCGGATCCTCTTCGAAAAATGGTTCGTACCTGGCCTTACCCTGGTGCTCTTCCTGATGCAGGCCGGTGGGGCGTTGTACTTTTTCAAAGACCTAAAGGACATGGGCGCGGCCGCATCGGCCCCCTCCACTGTGTCCATGGCGATGTTCGCCGGCCTGAGCCTGACCGCCTTCCTCCTCGGTAAATACGCCTGTCGACTGGCTCAACTCGAAGGCATCCGACTCCTCCGCCCGGGGGGGTCTGCACTCATGCTCGGGTCCCTGCTGGCCTTCCTCGCAACCGTCAGCGAGGGCCTCCAATGGTTTGGATTCCCTCAATATGACCGCCAAATCGCCTGGGTGCTGACCGCCCTTCTCACCTTGGTAAGTATCGAAACCCTGCTAGCCCTCGTCTTCGAAGCCTATCGCCCCAGGGTCCAAGGCAAAGAAATCCGGCTCATCTACGAAAGCCGCCTCGTGGGTTTGCTCGGCCAACCCGCTGGACTATTCGCCACCGCCGCCCAAGCCCTCGACTACCAGTTTGGTTTCCGGGTCAGCAACAGTTGGTTCTACCGATTTCTGGAAGAAAAGCTCAGTCACTTCGCCCTCATTTGGATCGGCATTTTGGCCGCCAGCGACTGCGTCGTGTTCATCGATGTCGGCGAACAGGCTCTGCGCGAACGCTTCGGCAAACCCGTGGGCGCCGTCCTCGCACCCGGCATCGCCTTCAAACTGCCCCGGCCCATCGACCAGATCCATCGGCACCCGGTCTCTGAAATTCAAAGCTTCAACATCGGGTTCGTCGCCGATGAAAAACTAGAGAAGGCCGACACCATCCTTTGGACCCAGGCTCACTACAAAGAAGAGTTCAACCTCCTGGTGGCCTCCCGCGAGCAAAACATCGCCACCAACGCCGCCGAATCAGAGCAAATTGTCCCGGTGAACCTGCTCACCGTCAGCATTCCGGTCCAGTACCTCGTCAAGGACATCAGCGCCTGGTCCTACGGCCACAGCGAGCCTCAATTGTTACTCGAGCGCTTGGCCAATCGTGAAGTCGTCCGCTACATGGCCAGCGTGGACATTGAAACCATTATGTCCCACGGCCGCCAGCAGGCCGCCCTCGACCTTAAAACCAATATCCAGGCCGCAGCCGATGACGCCAAACTCGGCACACAGATCGTTTTCGTCGGACTCCAAGACATCCACCCGCCCATCGGCACCAAAGAACTGAAAGTTGCCGAGGCCTACGAAAAAGTCATCGGAGCCGAGCAGGAGAAAGAAGCCCGCATCCTCGAGGCCGATGCCTATGCGCTCGAGACGGTGCCCCTGGCCAAGGCTGCAGCGGCCAAAACTATTAACGAGTCCAAGGGTATCTCGGCCCAAAAGATCGCCGAAGCCTCCGGACGGGCCGCCCAATTTTCCTCCCAATTGCTCGCCTACCAGGCCGCACCCAAAGTCTTCACCACTCGCAATCATCTAGAAACCTTTGCCAAAGCCTCGGCCGGTTCCCGCAAGATCGTTATCCTTCCGACCAACACCCAAGACGTCATCCTCTTCAACCTAGAAGACAAGATCCGCCAAGACTTGCTGGATGTGAACATTGAGCCCGTCAAAAAGGACGAACCCAAGAAATGACCCCGACGGGTCCCTAGGCAACCCCCCGCTTTTTTAATAAATTTCTCCCCTCCCCTTCCCAAGATGAAGCCCCGTACCCCCACCCTAATCATTGGCGGATTGCTGCTGGCGATCTTCCTCTTCCTGCTGTTCGCCTTCCAGGTGCGCACCACCGAGGTGGCCGTCGTCACCACCTTTGGTAGCATCAGCGGCACACCCAAGACCGAGCCAGGCCTGTACCTGCGCCTGCCGTACCCCATCCAGAACGTTTACAAGTTCGACCGCCGCCTTCAGAACTTCGAGCGCAAGTACGAGCAGAGCCTTACCCGCGACAAGAAATCACCGATCCTCTCGGTGTTTGTCGGTTGGCGGATCGCCGACGCCGAACTCTTTCTCAAGCGCTTCAATGGCGACCTCTTCCGCGCCGAAACCAGCCTCGAAAATGTGGTGCGTGACGCTAAGAACTCCGTCGTAGGCCGTCATGATTTCTCGGAACTCATCGCCCCCGACCCCAAGCAAGTGAAGTTCGAGGAGATTGAAAACGAGATGAAACTCGTCATGGCCGACACCACGCTCAAGACCTACGGCATCGCCATCGAAATCGTGGGCATCAAACAACTGGGCCTACCCGAATCGCAGACCGCCAAGGTGTTCGAGCGCATGAAGGCCGAGCGCGAGCGACTCAGCAAGAAGTTCGTCGCCGAAGGCAATGCCGAAGCCATGCGCATCCGCTCCGAGGCCGAACTACAGCGCGACACCACCCTCGCCGAAGCCCGCCGCAAGGCGCTCGTTCTGCGGGGTGAGGCCGAGGCCAAGGCCACTGAGTACTACAAAGTGCTCAACCAAGATGAATCGCTGGCCCGCTTCCTCATCTCACTCAACAGCCTCGAAGCCAGCTTGAAGGATCGCACCACGCTCATCCTGGATGAGAAGACCGCCCCGCTGAACCTGCTCCGTGGCGATGCCGGGGCCACTGCACCTTCCAAAAACTGATCCCATGGCCGCTGCAAACACACCCTCCGGCAATCTGCGGCCCGACGGCCCCAAGATTTCGTCGGACGACGCCTCCAGTCAGGCGCTCTCCGAGGCCTTGGGCAGCAGTTTGGTCCTCATCCGCCTCCTCGGAGCCCTGCTGCTGGCCGCCTTCGTCTTTTCGTGCGTCTTCACGGTCAAGCCTAACGAGGTCGCCGTGGTGCTGCGCTTCGGCAAGCCCGTGGGCGAGGGTCGCGACATCCTCCGCACCAACGGCCTGCACTTTGCCCTGCCCTACCCCATCGACGAAATCGTTCGCATCGGCGTCGGCGACTCCAAAATCGTCCGAGCCACCAAAGCCTGGTACGCCGTCGATCCGGCCGCCGAAGCCGCCGGCATCACCGGTGCCCCGGTCTCCACCACGCTCAACCCTGCCTCCGAGGGCTACGTCCTGACCGGTGATGGCAACATCCTCCACGTCCGGGCCACCTTGCGCTACCGCATCAGCGATCCCGTGGCCTACACCTTCAACTTCGTGGCGGCCTCCAACACGGTGGAGAACTGCCTGAATAACGCCATTTACTGGTCCGCCGCCCGCACCAAGGCCGACTCCATTTATGGTGACATCGCCAGCTTCCGCGACTTGGTCAAACAGCGGGTCAGCGACCAGCTCGCCCTCGCCAATCTCGGAGTCCTCATCGAAGGCCTCGATGTCGAGCGCGTCGCCCCGGGCTACGTGAAGGAATTCTTCGACGCCGTCATCACGGCCGGCCAAGCCCGCAGCAGCCGCATTAATGAAGCGCAGGGCGAATTTGACCGAGTCACCCGTGAAGCCAAGGGCGAGGCCGACCGCACCGTCTCCCAAGGACAGGCCGCGGCCGACCAGCTGGTGCAGGGATTGGCCGCTGAGGCCCGTTTCTTCCAAGACCAACTGGAAACCTACCGCCAGAACCCCGCCCTTTACCGCGATCGACTCCGAGTCGACACCATCACCCGCATTCTCACCAACTCACCCGACAAGTTCTTCCTGCCCTCACGGGCTGACGGCGAGCGCCGCGAAGTCCGCATCCAGCTCAATCGGGAACCCCAACCCCAAAAACGTCCCGAGCTCGGGCGTTGATCTAGGTTCCCCAAAACCCATCCCTTTTCATCCATGCAAGTCACCAGCCTCCTGACCCTCGAGGAAGACGCCAAAAAGGACGCCGCCTGCGCGGACTGCGGTCATGACCACGGTGGTCTGGATCATTCGCACACCAACACCAAGCTCTCTACGACGCTCGTCGGACTGATCTTCGTGTTGAACTCCTTCGCGGTGGACTGGCTCTTTGATCGCGGCACCACCGTGGCTGCCTTCAGCGCCATGATCGGTGCCGTCATCCTAGGCACCCCCATCATGGTGGTGGCCTTCAAAGACCTCCGGAAAGGCCTTCTCTCCATCAACGAGTTAGTTGCTCTAGGCGTCTTGGCCTGCGCGGTCTCGGGCAATTACGGCATGAAAGGCGAGGGCTCTAGCCTCGCCGGCGGATTCCAAACCGCCGGCATTGTTGCCTTCTTCATGCTGCTGGGTGAGATCATCGAGACTCGCACGGCCGCCGGAGCCCGGGCTTCCATCCAATCGCTCATCAAGCTCACCCCGACCAAGGCCCGTCGGCTGTCCGGCGGAAACGAAGTCGAAGTGGCCGTGAGCGAACTCAAGGTCGGAGACATCATCCGCATCCGCCCCGGCGACAACATCGCTGCCGACGGCCAGATCGTCTCCGGACAAGGCTCCATCAATCAGGCCAACATCACCGGTGAATCGCTCCCCGTCGACAAGGGCGTGGGCGAAGCGGTCTTTGCCGGTACCATCAACATGAACGGCCTCCTCGAGGTCAAAGTCAGCAAGGCCGGCGAAGACACCACCCTGGGCCGCGTCCGCGACCTAATTCTGGCTGCCGAAAAGACCAAGCTGCCCTTCATGCGGATCATCGACCAGTACATGGGTTACTACACCCCGCTGGTGCTAATCATCGCCGCTCTTGTCTGGGGCTTCACCCAAGACCTCAACCGGGTGATCACCATCCTCATCGTGGCCTGCCCCTGCGCGTTCATCCTGGCCACCCCCACCGCGATGGTCGCCGCCCTGAGCGCCGCCGCCCGCTTAGGTATTCTCGTCAAGAATATCGCTGACCTCGAAGCCGCCGCTCGCATCACCGCCTTCGTGTTCGACAAGACCGGAACCCTGACCACCGGACGTCTGGCCGTCAGCCGCCTCAACCCCCTCGACGGGATCGCCCCGGCTGAACTGTTGCGATGTGCCGCCAGCGCTGAGCAGTTTTCCAATCACCCCACCGCTCGTTCCATCACGGCACTGGCCCAGCAGGCCGGTGTGCCGCTGGCCCAGGTGAGCGACTTCAAGGAGACCGCGGGCAGAGGTGTCAGCGCACTCATCGATGGTCAGCGCATCCTGGTCGGTCGCGCCACCTTCCTCAAAGACCAAGGCGTGTTGGGTGACCTCTTTGAGTCGGTGGATCTCGACGAGACCGCCGGATACAGTCTCCTCTTCGTGGCCCGAGATGGGCACTGCATCGGATGGGTCGGCCTCCAAGATCAGACCCGTCCGGAGGCCGCAGAAGCCCTCGAACAACTTCGGGCTTCGGG
>CAINWP010000224.1 GCA_903854475.1 uncultured Verrucomicrobiota bacterium | reverse complement strand
CTGCCTCATCGCCGACCCCTAACTTCTCAATCAAATTCAGACGTCGTTCCCGATCCCTATTTCCTGTCATGCTTGAAACCAAAAAGGCCCATTTACGTACCGGATTCGTTGCCAAGAACAGATCTCGCGATTTGATCCAGACGGGTCAATGAACGGGCTTTCCCGTCTTTCGCCGTGAAATCGATGCTACTCAAACGTTCACGCAAGATCGCTTCCGAGACCATCCCATGGCGGATCAACGATGCGATAAAGCTCAAGTCTTTCTCCCTGCCAGCGACGAGCTTGCTTATGGCCAAGTCATGGGGGTCTAGGCACCATCCGATGTTGCCTCTCGTGTTCTCGTTTTCCACTCGCACGAGGCGTTCCTGCCAACCGATTGGCAAAATGGCCGTAGTTTCATCCACACCATGGGCGTAGTAGCCGAAGGTTTCATGGAAC
Organism: uncultured Verrucomicrobiota bacterium; assembly: GCA_903854475.1. Taxonomy (GTDB): domain Bacteria; phylum Verrucomicrobiota; class Verrucomicrobiia; order Limisphaerales; family UBA9464; genus SXXZ01. The sequence goes on along the minus strand of CAINWP010000224.1, from coordinate 15,347 downwards.
ATCGACCGCTCTCCAATCGAGCCCTCGATGACGATGGAAAGTTCAGGGCGATCTTTGGGGAACACGTCTGCCTCCATCGATACGAGCAGGTCTTCCGGCGCGTTGGGAAAAGCCCCCAAGATAGACTGGCTGCCAATCACCACGATTTCACGGACATCGGCATTGCCGGCGGCGGCACGGATGAGGTGTTCAAGCTGGTTGCGGTTCACGAGTCGGAAAGCGCTTCAAGATTTCGGTTCGCTCGGAAACAGACAAGAGACCGGCAAACGGGCTGGATTGCCTGAGACGGGTGGCCCGCTGATCGGTGCTCCGCAGTACCGAGATCACTTCAGGCAGCGGCCGCTGGAGCAAGGCCTGCCACTCGATCAATACGGGGCGTACACCGGGGGAACAGGTCTTTAACCACCGATCCAGATTCGCCAAACCGCGATCCACCAAGGCGGGATTCGCCAAGAGCTTCTCCGCCGTCATCTGGTCCATGGCGAGACTTCTGAGGTCGATATTTTGGTGGTTACTCATGACTGCTCTGTGTGGTTAAACCCTGTTCCGTGGCATGGCAAGCGTCCAAGACTTGCCCCGACTGGAGACCGGCAGGAAACTAAATGGGTCGAGAGACCTTCCGATTTTTTGTATCAGCTTCGGTTCTCGGCGACGAACCGCCCGGTTCCAAGTCTGCCGCGGGGAATGCGTGATTCTTGGAATCTGCGCCCATGGCGTTTCAAAGCTCCCGCTTGTCGAAGGTCGGCATTTCGTTAACTTGCCTGCATGACAACCGTCGTGGAGGCCGTATACGAACAGGGTTGGCTCAAGCCATTGAAACCCCTGTTGCTGGCGGAGCACTCCCGCGTGCAGTTGACGTTGACGGTGGAGGCTGCTGAAGACGGCGGACGTCCAGAATGGCTCATACAATCAGAGCGCTCGCTAATGCAGGTGTGGGAAAACCCGGCTGACGATGTCTTCAATGTGCTGATCAAGAAATAATGTCGTCCTGCTGCCGATCCCATTCACAGACCTCAGCCGCAGCAAGGTCAGGCCCGCCATCGTTTTGGGATTCGGTTCGTTTCCTGGCGACCTCTTCGTGGTTCCGATCACGTCCCAAGCGTTCAACTGGGATGCTCCCCTCAAGGAATGGCAACTGTCCGGCCTCAACGTGCCGAGCGGGGTGAAAGCGCAACTGGCTACAGTGCATGACAGCTTGGTCCGCAAGGTGATCGGTCAGATAGCCGAAGTTGATCGGTGCGCTCTCGATTCTCAGCTCCGGGTTTGGCTGGAGCTCTGAGGCCACTGTTCCATGGTTTTGTCCGCTGACTCGCAGATCCTGCGATATGGATCAGGATTTGGGCATCGTCCTCGGTAGTCGATGCGGCACCGCAGTGGGCCGGCGTCGATGGACAAGACGCCCAAGAAACCTCAAAAACGGAAGCCGTGGAATTGTTGCCAAGAACGGATCTCGCGATTTGATACAGAGGGATCAGCGAGAGGTATGCCCGTCGTGGAGCCTATCACGAAGGTCGGGGGCAAAGGCCGCGAAATGCCGGTAATTGAGTGTGTGGATTCGGTCCGCACCGCATTTCCGGGCGGCTGCCAACAAGAGCACATCGTAGATGGCTCCGCCTCTGGCTCCCACGGAAGCGGCGGTCTTGAGCGCGGCCGCAATCTCAGTCGGGGTCAACGACACCAGTGTCAGCCGCTTGGCCACATTGACGTCCACCATCTCCGCCGCGATCGCAGGAGTTAGGCGGGAAGTGATTCGACCGCCCGTCAGGATGGCAAAACATTCCGCCAAGGAATGGGTCGAGGCGTATCCATCCCGGGTGGAGGAAAGCGCAGCCAACGCCTTCTCATGGCCGGATTCATCCTCGATCATCGCAGCCAGAAGACTGGAGCTGTCGAAGAAGTCCCTCACGGCCGCGATTCCCTCGTGGCCGCGATCGCAGCCACGGCATCGAAGGTTTGCCCGGTGCGTGGCACCACCATCAGTCCGGATTTGCGCCTCAATTGCGGCCCGGTCGGCTCCACCGGTGTTAGCTCCAACCGGTTGCCCACCAGAGCGAAACGGAGGACCGATCCAGACGAGAGATGCAGCAGCCTGCGGATTTCCTTAGGGATCACCAGTCGGCCACTTCCATCCATGGTGATCATGGCATCAGTCATGGTATCAGTAATGGCATTGTTCATGGTATTATCCATGGCACCGACTATGGCAGGTGGCAATCCTGATCAATTCGTGAGTTGGAGACAAACGTCCCCCGTTTCCTCGGCAACACCAAGACGGTCTCCGATTTCCTTAGCAGTCCGGCGCTCGAAGAAGCGGACCAGTTCGGCGAAAGCCCCCTCATCCCGCTGCCGGGCGCAGCGGGCGAGCAATTGCTGATCCGACGTTCCATTCACCACCCCTTGTTATTCGCCAACGCGGAAACCGGACAACTCGGATTGCCTGTTTGATGATTTGACCGCCATGCCACCTGCGGGTCCGTGGCACTTGGATCAGTCTAGGGGGAGCACACTACCTCTAGCGGGAGGAAACTTGCTGGAGTCTGGAATTCGGGATTATTCTCCAAGTGTCCGGGTTCACGTTCAATGCCATCAAGCGGCGGGAGGCTCAAAGCCGACTCGCCGCTTTGAAGCGTTCGGAACGAAGCGCGGCCGCGGCAGATATTCAGCAACAGCGGGCCTCATTGGTGGGTGACAGCTCGAAATGGAGGATCACCAACCTGAAAGCCGCCGCTAAAGCCATGGCTTCGTGGCAATGAAGTAGCTGTACCGGCTCGACCAGTTCGACCGGCTGTTGGCACTTCGGAACCGGGACGGTATTCCATACCTCCTGATTGGCGGCCAAGCTGTCAACTTCTGGGCAGGCCTCTATGCGATCAGGGAATCGGCCCTCGCCGAACTGAAGCCGTTCACCAGCGAAGACATCGACTTCAAAGGCGATAGGGCCGATGTCGAACACATTGCAGAGCAACTGAAGCTCCGCGCGGTTCTACCCGGGAAGGTTGGAATGACCGCCCTGGCGACAGAACTGACCGACGCGCGCGGCCAGTGACTTTGGAATTGGAAACTCACGTTGCCCACCCGCGTTCGGTCCAGTGATTGGGTTCGGCATTCTAGTCATACCCAATGACGAATCTCGCAATAACACCTGGACGGCGACCGAGGAATAGAAACTCCCGAAAAACAGTGAGAACAAATCCCCAGTCGTGATGCAAATCCGAACGGCTCTCATCGAACCTCAAGAGAAAGCACCGCATGTCCTGCGCGAACGGCTTTCGGAGCTGACCGAGAACTGCGGCAAACTGCTCGGCGCTGGCTGGCGAATCCCACTCTGAAGAATACAGCAGCGCCGCCAGATACTCCTCCAACGCTGACTCCTTAAGCGGCACAAAGTCACTCGCCACAATCCGGTCAGCGATGAATGGGCCGTGGATGCCTGTATCGTCCCTGTCCGATGGGATGAACGAAGTGTGGAACGCGGGAGAGGAGACGTAGCGTTCGAGAAGTTCGCGGTCCGAAGCGGCCGGAGGGAATTCTACGTCGTCTCCGGCAAGCCAACCGTAATCCCAGATGGGTGTGAGAAATGTACCGGTGGTCATGAAGTTGCCTAACGACAGCGCTAAGGATCGGCGAGCTTGCGAGCCGTATCCTCCGGCACTTGGTTCTGCTCTTCATCTGGAAGGGGGTACTTTTCGCAAGCGAGGCTCCACGCCTTGTCTGCGTCCGCGCCATCGTCCCTCAACTGCTTGTAGTATTGTACCCTGATCGACTGCTGATCGTCGAAAGGGGCCCTCTTCAATACTTGGGAGAGGTCCGCCTGCAGTCGGCTACGCCATGATGAATCGAGTTGAGCCAGCAACTCCTCCCGTTTGGAGAAAAGAATGCGGCGGGAATCTTCGCCTTCGTTCCGATGATGCAGCTCGAATTTCGCCGCCATGGAAAACGTCACGGTGTCGAATATCCAGTATGCCAGTTCGCTTGGGTCGTTGGTCGTTCTTCGTTCTCGCTCCTGGCCTCGTTCCACGACGACGAAGTGCAAGCCTCTTTGATCGACCTCGATGTGTGGGCGTGCGCATTCCATGGAACGGCCATAGGTCGGGAGCAAATAAGCGGGCGCCTCGATTCGCTGTGCGAGCTCGGCAACGGCCTTTCGGATACCGTCGAGGGACTTCGACGTTAGAGTGACTTCATTCATCTCTTGTCTGGCAGAACGGCTGCCTTCAGCAGATCGCAGCCAATAGATCCTCAATACCGCAGGACGTCATCGCGATTCTGCTGGAAGGCTCTGTTAGGCCTACCTTGTCATGGGAGCAGGCCGCGGCGATTGTCGAAGAGGCAACTGCCATCCGGCCCCCATCAGACATCTTGAAACTGTTCGATATCCCAGAACCGGATTGGCCGCACTTTTTCGGGCCACGGCGCCCGCCCTGGCAGGCGGAACTCATGGCGAAGGTAGTCGGCCAAGTCGAACCCATAGTAGATGATATCCGTCTGGACGACAGAGAACACTGGGTTTCCGGACAATTGCGGTTCGTCAGGCATCATGCGGTGGCCGAAAATCGGAATCAGTCCCGGGGCGGCGGACAGTAACTCTTCACCTCGAAGGAGTGCGTCGCCTATCAACGCGGGACGCGGCCCCCACACCTCCAACCAGAACCCGTTGCTCTCAATGTCGAACAGCACGCCTTGCCGCGGGATGTCGAGCCAATCCCGGAGAGTTGACTCATCTCCAGAACGCCAGTCAGGAAATTGCTGCCCTTTCGGGAGGGCCGTCTGAAGGAACGCGCAGAGGTCGGGCGGAAATCGGAACCCGTAGCGACTCTCGATTGCAGCAACTTCGGCGTCGGTGAGGCCAGTATCGAACTCGACGCGGTGAACCGGGGCGTCAGGTGTAATCACGCCGAAAGTGCATGTGCGGCCCCGAAGCTGCTCGACCAACTCGTGCCAGATAGTAGGGGCGATCATCGCGTTCTTTCTTGGCCTAACGCTATTTTGACCGCCTAAACGCAGTCTAATTTCCGATTTTGACGAACCTCTCAACGACCCCGTTGGCCAGCAACCTGAATCTCTCCTCCCTGATCCATTAGAGTGAGTCAGGGGTCCTTTGAGTTGCCAATCCGTCGGGTGTTTATGGATGTCGGCCCGTGTCGCCGGATAAACCTCGGTCAAACCGTCTTCGTATCGGCTGTCGTAGGCGTCCAAGCGTGCCCAAGCTGGCTCGAATTCATCGTCCGAAACATCGCGCTGGACGAGAATATCCATCTCGCGGGCTGCTGGGTTACGGGACCTGTGCCGGCATCCATTGCGGTCCATCGACCCCTGTGGTAAACTAGTCAAAGACTGGTTAATTTAGGAACAAACACCATGGCCACCGTCACCGCTTTTGAAGCCAAGACCCGGTTTGGCGAACTCCTCGACCGCGTCAGCCGTGGCGAGGAAATCGTCATCACCCGGCACGAGAAGCCCGTCGCTCGCATCATCCCCGAAGGTCTGCGGAACCTGGAGCATGTCCGTCAGGCGGTTTCGGAGCTGCACGAGGTCCGCCGCCGGATCGCCGGCCGGACCAAGGGACGTGGAAAGCTGTCGGACGCCGATGTCCGATCCGCCATCGAGGAAGGACGGCCCTGATGGACCGCCTGATCGTGGACGCCTCGGTGGCCATCGCGTGGGTGCATCCCGGCCAGGCGACCCCGGAAACGGACGCGTTGCTGGCCGAGGTCAACGAGGGTGCCATCCTGGTCGTTCCCGCCCTCTGGCCGGTTGAGACGGCCAATGCGCTGGTGGTGCTCGAACGCCGGAAGAAGCTGACGGCGGAGGAGCGCGACGACGCTCTGGCCGCGCTGCGCGGACTGGCATTCGAAACCGACCATGAAATGTCGATCCTGGCCTTCACCAAACTGGCGCAACTGGCCGCCGATAATGCCTTGAGCATCTATGACGCCGCCTACCTAGAACTGGCCGTGCGCTTGAAGATACCCCTCGCCTGCAAGGACGGTCCGCTGCGCGAAGCGGCGAAACGGCGCCGGGTTTCCTTGCTGCCCTGAGGCGGGGCCGGTGGCGTAAGGTTTCAGTTCCGTGGCATACTGCGCCCCGGAGGACTGTCCATGTCGGTCGAATTGCGGGAGTGGAATGAATTGCGGAGGACGTTCTTTGCAGGCGCGTCCGAACCGGTGTGGCTGATGGCCGAAATTGCCCGAACTGCCGCAGGTCCCCGAAACAATCTCCAGACCACGATACCGCCGCCGTAGCCGGGAACCGCCGGTCTTCCGTGATTGAACAATTCAACTGAGCACGCAGTTCCGGCGACGTTCATCACGGTCCCGAAGAGGAGTTTTGCCCGATGTCACCCGTTTTCCGTTCTCGTTCGCCCGTTGCGTCCCCACGGCGAATTCACTCATCCCCGGGGCTGATTGGTGGCCAAGCTGTCAACTTCTGGGCAGGCCTCTATGCATTCAGAGAATCGGCCCTCGGCGAACTGAAGTCATTCACCAACGAAGACATCGATTTCAAAGGCGACAGGTCCGATGTCGAACACATTGCAGCGCAACTAAAGCTCCGCGCGGTTCTACCCGGGAAGGTTGGAATGACTGCCCTGGCAGGCTCCATCCCCTTCACATGGGGCGACATCGAGTCCAACATCGATGTTGTCCGAGTGGTTCCGGGTGCGCCTCAGAACCTGGAAAGCCGGGCGATCCAGTCGGATTCCTGCTGAAGCGGACTGCCACCAAATCCGCCAGACGAGTGGCCAGGCAAATGGACTTTGATTGGAGCGGGCTTCTTCCTTGGGCCGTCCTCAAGACATCCCGGGATCCAAAGCTGGCCCGTTTTGTCGAGGACCGCAGCCGCCAAATACCGTGGGACTGGTCTCCTGGAATTTCACGACCACGGACACTGTGTCTCTGGGTTGTTGTCAGGTAGATCACAGAACTAATGGGGTAGGGGTGAGGTAACCTTGGTGGCGGTGGCCTTGAGGGGAATGTCGCCGAGGTCGATGGGGCCGGAGTCTGGGGGCACGGTCACTCGGAGGGGCCTCACCTGCTCGAGAAGTCCGGGGGTGTATCCGGCGAACTGTCCGGGCGCCGGCCGACGGATCCATTTCGCGTGAAGTTCGTAGGTGCCGGGTTCCACCGCATCGATTGCAAAGCCTCCCCCGGCATCGACAATGGCTGGCAACCTAAGCACGCGAAGTTCTGGTCCCGGGGAGGCTGAATCCCCAGAACGAGCCACCGAACGGGGCGGCTGATCGGTGGGGATCAGGACCACGTGCCAAAGGCAATCGGGTTGAGGTTGGAAGCCGACCGGAAGCGTCAGTCTACCGCTCACCCGAGTCCGTCCACCGAGAGTTACTTCCAGCGTCTCATTGGGTTTCACCGTGACAACTACGGATCGGCTTTCATAGACAATGCTCGTATTCCCATATTTCTCGGGAATGCGCTCCTCCACCCGGATGGGGCCTGCCGGAACCTTGGAAAATTCGAATCGCCCTTCGGTGTCGGTTTGAGTCGCGATATTCAGGGTGAGGCCGGCTGAGCCCTCTGGTTGTCCACTCAGGCCAATGACCTTGCCTTCGAGGGCACCCACGTTTCCCTGAACTCGACCACGGATCCGTCCCCAGGGGACCAGCGGCAGGACGGCATCGGCTTGTACTCGGGCCCACGAGGTCTCGGAGAAGCCAAGGGTCCCACGGGATCCGGTCGCAACGATCCGCTCCACCGTGGGGTCCTTCTGGAGCTTCACTCGCCCCTGCTCATCCGCCCGAAGGATGACTCTCATTCCATCACCATCCGGCTGATCCAGACCGTCGGAGCCCAAGGAAAGTTGAGCACCGGGCGTCACCAATCCGATCGATGCACCCGGGGCTGGCCGGCCGGCTGAGTCCACCACGGTCACCTCCAGGGTCTCGGTGCGTTCGAGCGAAATGTCGAGGGTCACCACGCCCTCGTCGTATCGAATCGTCCGGCTGATAAAAGGCTGATAGCCATCGGCCTCGAAGCGGATCATCAGCTTCGGATCAGCCATGCCCTGCATGATCAATTCTTCCAGCGCGTGTCGGAATCGACCTCCCGAAAACGTGGGTGAAAATCGATCAATCCCGCTGACCTCAATGTGGGTTTTTCCGGAACTCCTATCCAACGAAGGCCAGCCAAGGACCAAGCGAAAGCTTGGGATCGGCTCCCCACTGTCGGCGTCGGTCACCGTGCCCTGAAGCATCAGGGCTGGTTTCAGTACGATATCGTGCTCCTGACCACCGGCCGGGACTCGCACCCCGTTTTTGACCATAAACCCCGGCACCGAGATGTCGAACGCATGAGTCCCGGCGGGAGCGTTGTCCCACACCACCCTCCCCTCGGAATCGCTGAGCTCCAGCCCTGAAGCCTGAGGTTGGGGCGTAGTGTTCGAAGTCCCATCCACCGAGATGGGTGTGGTGGTCAGCTGGACCACGGCGTTGGGCACAGGCGTGCCATTCGTGCTCACCATCCGCATCCGGAGAGGAACCCCCTGGGCGAGAGCGATCCGGACAGGATCGTTGCGCGCGTTGAGCGTCACCTCGAGCGTCTTGGCTGCGAACCCCTTGGCCTCCGCCGTGAGTACGGTCGAACCTATCGGTCCACCTTGGAGCCTGAACCTGCCGTCGCTGTCGGTCCGTGTCTCTCGGCTACCGGCCATGCGATGAGGGCCCACCCGGACCAGTGCCCCGGCAATCGGTGCCCCCCCTTCCTCCGAGACTACACCTTCCAACAAAGAAGCGGCTCTCAACCGGAAGACATGCTTCAGATCCTGAAGTTCCCGTTCGAACGCGTCACGGTTCAGTCCGGGTTGACCGACATGGCCCACCGTCTCGGAGGGTTGGAACTCGGGATGCATCGCCAGGCCCCAGATCAATGGCAGCATCGATGCCGCAATCCGCTGGAGTCTCCATTGGCCGAGCCTGTCGGTCGTGGTTTCTACCGTACCGAATTCGTGGCTTTCACCGGAGGTGTTCAGGACCGATCGGCCCGAGTGGCCCCACAGTACCGTAGCACCGGGGGCCGGGTTGCCGTTGGGATCCAAGACCGTGCCTCCAATGAGGATCGCCCGTTCGAGCCGGACCGTTCGTTGCTTGGGAATCGGGTTCCCTTTGTCGGGATCCCAAGTGAGGCTGGTGTCGGCGAAATCCTCGAGAACACATTGCAGGGTGAGATGGGTGGTTCCAGGAACGATCGATATCTTGGCTTCACCCTTTGCTGATGCCTTGAATTCGGCCTGGGTGAAGTGGTTTCCCTCGGCTCCTCGATAGCTGACCGTCACGTTCGGCACCGGTTCACCGGCGTCTTTTGTGACGAAGGTCAGGAGTAATCCTGGTCCATTGTTGAGGGTGCCACTGCCGACCGCTCCGTTTGTCGTGTCGGTACTCGATATGCCTCCGCTCTGAGCCCCCTCTGCTGCAGAGTTCGAGCCCAGGTTGAGTGAACCGGAAGCTGGTACGGTCTGGGCGGCAGGGTCGGCGCGGGTACTATTTGGGTTGTTCCGGTCGGTCCAACGGTTCACCCGCATCAGGCCACCGATGCCCACGATCAACAGCAACGCCACCGCCCAAGACCATCCCAGGCGAAGGGGCATGGAGATCACAGATGGACCACCGGAGGGTCGCACGGCTCCGCAGGCACCGCGTGCAACGCCCTCGGCGATGGTCGTCGGCGTGGCAGTGACCGCATGGATTTCGAGCACGAGTGCCAGGCCTGCGGCGGTCGAAGTGATGCCGCGTCGGGTCAAAAGTTCTCCCAGCCGATCCAAAGCCCGCTCGACCCGCATTCGGGCGGCGTTCTCAGCGACACCGAGGCGCATTCCAATCTCGGAATAGGCACGGCGCTCGAAGCATCGCAGCAGGACCGCCTCGCGGTCGTCGTCGCTGAGCGCGTGCATCGCCTCATCCAACAGGGGGCGGAGTCGGTTCCAATCCGGCTCCGGGCCCGGGGTGCTGTCGGCGGGATTCATGGAGAGGGCGGTTTGTTCGCGTTGGGTTCGGCGGGCTTCGGTTCGACGGTGTGCGGTGGCGGCATTCCGTACGGCCGTGTAGAGCCAACCGGTCAGGGTGGCATGCCCGTGCAACTGCGGAGCCTTGCGAGCGAGATCGATGAAGACGCTCTGGGCGATGTCCTGGGCCGCCTGGGGATCCGGGCCGGCCTGTCGCAACGCCGCCGAGTGGACGAGGTCGACATGCCGCTGCAGCAGTGCTTCGAACGCCGATTCGTCCGAATCCTGAGCAAATCGCCTGAGGAGTTCTTGATCTGAATCACCCATACCGATCTCCAACTGCCGCCGATCTGGAAACCGCACCAAAAAAACATCCGCGAGACCGAGAAATTCAACCCGCCATCAGCACACATCGCCGAACGAGGGTCAGCGGCGTTTCTCGATCTGGCTGAGCCCGCCCCAGCAAAGCGACTGCACCGACGGCAGCGGGACCGGGCTGGAGCGAGCATTGGAACGTCCACAGCCTGATCCCCTCGCGCACCGCGCGAAAGCTCGTCCTTTACCCACGTTCCCTGCGAGCGCAGGACCGGTCCTGCGGAGCCCCACCGCGACTCAGAAATGAGTCCGGGAACGATTTCCGAATTTGACTCAGGCGGGTGTCAGCAACTTTCGCCCAATGCCTAGGCAAGAGCCCGTTCAGGTTGCGGGGCCCTTTTCGGAGTTCTGGGCAAAGGGAACTGGTGTATCGAAAATCAGAAATCGTTTTCTGACCCCGTTTGCGGAGCGCGGTCCGTGACAATTCGATTCATTCGCTGTAGCGCTGAGCCCGGATCAGCGATTTTATTCATAATGGTAGCGAACTTGCGCAACCTTAATGACATTATCTTCGACTCTGTAAACCAACCGATGTTCGTCCGTAATTCGACGAGACCAAAATCCACTTAAGACATGCTTTAATGGTTCAGGCTTACCGATGCCTTCGTAGGGATTGCGAGAAATATCCCTCAGTAAATCATTAACCTTTTTAAGAATCCTCTTATCAAAAGTCTGCCAATATACGTAATCTTCAAATCCACGAGATGAAAACTGAATTTTCATTTCATGAGTTCGTCGATGGACTTCGTAATACCACCGCTTTCCTTTAAATCCGAAATTGAATCAATAAGGCGACGGGCGTTTGCAGGCGAACGAAGAAGATAAGCAGTCTCCTCAAGTGATTCATAATCCTCAAGCGATATCATCACAACGGCTTGATCGCGATTACGAGTGATGATCACTGGATCATGATCCATGCAAACACGATCCATCGTTGACGCAAGGCTTTCCCGTGCAGCGGTATAGGTGATCGCTTTCATATGGACAATAACCTGTACATACCGCCACAAATGTCAAGTTTCTTCCAACGATCGTTGTTGAGGCCATCTAAACGCAGCCTCATTTCCCCGATTTTCGAACGTCTCAACGTCCCCGTTGGACGGCCACCTGAATCTGTCCTTCCTCATCGATGAGCGGATCAGGCTCGGCGGTTGGCAAGCCTCTGACGAAACCACACGACCCGTCAGACACCGGAGAAACAACCAATTCATGGTGTCAGAGTGAGCACCGATCTAGGTCCCGCTTACAAAAAAGGGGTGAATCTAATTCGGAAATGCTTCCCTGAGCCCGTTTTTGACCCATTTTTTGTTTTCCTGGGTTTGGGGATAGTTACTGACAGCTCTTGATGGAGATCTCCGGGTAGCTACGCTTCGGTTCATGATCCCGAACAGAGTTCCTTCACGGTATTCTGTTCCTAGGCGATCTGAGGGAGCCACGGCCGGTGCTCTGGCGTCGAAGGCCCGCAAGGCCCGATGGACGGTAGGGCTTCTCGCAGTGGTGCTTGTGGCATCGGTGGTGTCGGTCCGATTCCAATCCAGGGGGATGGATGGAGCGAACTCTGGTTCGGCCGCCCAAGAATCCAAGGTGGACGATTCGAGCCCCACCGAACGAAATGAATCTCCGGTGTCCGTCGAATCGGGTTTGGGCACCGAAGAGGTCCTTCGGCGGCTCGGGGCCATCGAGTCGATGACACAGGATCCTGAGGAGCGAGTCCGGCTCATCAAGGAGTTGATCCGAAGCGCCGATCTCAAAGCCCCCGGTTGTGGAGCTGCCTTCTGGGATTTCGCCCTCAGCAAACTGACGCCCGAAACAGGCTTGGAGGCCGTCCTGAATACCCTGGGTCGATCCTGGGGCAGCGCCGACCGATCCGCAGCCTGGGCCTTCCTGATGGACCCCGAACGCACTTCGGTCGATCCTCATGACAAGTTGGGCAGTTCCCAATTCGTGGCGCTGAAGGGGCTGCTTTTGGAATGGATGAATTCGGACCTACCGGGAGCGCTTGAGCAGGCCCGATCGGTGGCGCAACCGGTGCATCGGAGGAGTTTGCTCATCAACCTCTACACCCAATGGTTGGCGAGCGCACCGGAAGACGCTTCGGCGAGTTTCTCCACTGAAACGTTCGACGATGAAATGCCTGGGCTCAAAAACTGGATCCTCTTCATGATGCTTGTCGAAGAGAAGCACCCATCGCTCGTGCCGAAACTGTTGGATTCCATTCCGCAGGAGGTGTGGACCCATGCCGGTGATACGTATGATGTGGCCCGTGAGTTGGCTCGGATCTCCCATCAGCCGCGACTGGGGGCGGCCATCCTCGAGCGACTGCCTGAGCCCATCGCTCGTCCTCTGGTGAGTTCGCTCGTTCGTAGTTGGACGTACGCCGAGCCGCTGGCGGCCCTGGACTGGTTGTTGGATCATTCGAAGTTGGAGGCGACGGAGCCTCAGGTCCTGGGCAACCTGTTCGAACGTCTCGCCCAGGTGGACCCGAAGTCTGCAGTCCACCGGTTCGAGCGGATATCCGCCGATATCCAAAGCCAATGGGCTCCAACCCTCACGGCCGAATGGGCCGCCCAAGATCCCAGAGCGGCAATGGACTGGGCTCAAGCGAGATGGCAGCAGGGCCGAGGGATTGAACCTCTCCTCCGAGGGACCGAGGCTTGGGTGAAAACCGATCCCGCCGCAGCCGCAGCGTTCCTCCAAGAGATCCTGCCCATAATCACCCAAGCCTCAGAGCGACTCGAACTGGCCCAACTCTGGGTCACCGCCGACCCGTCGGCCGCGTTGGATACCTTCCATACCCTGGCTCCAGCCGAGGCCCTGGATGCCCGGCTCAACCAAGCCTTGCCGACGGCTGCGGCGGCCGACCCTCTGGCTGCTGCCAGCGCCGCCCTGAAGATCAGCGACCCGGTTGTCCGCGGACAAACCGTGGCCAAGGTTGGATTCCAATGGGGCTCTCGCAGTCCGGAAGAAGCCATAGACTGGGCTGCTTCACTGCCGAAAGGCGGCGAGCAATCGATGGCGATCCGCAACATCTACCGGGCTTGGGGCATCAACCAGTTCGAGAGTGCGACCACGTCGCTGGGTCGACTCGAACCCGCCCTGCGAGATCAGGCGCTGGTCGGCATCATCCATGAGCGCATGAACAACTCACCCAGCGTCGCCGCCAGCCTTGGGCTGCGGGTCAACGATTCCCAGACCCGTGCCGAGTTGCTCCACTCGGTCTTTCAACGCTGGGGGCGTTCCAATCCGACCGAGGCCTCCGCGTGGCTGCAGAAGTCAGCCCTCCCTCAGGCCCTTCAAACCCAACTCAAAGCACGGATTCCGTAGCATCCCTGGGTCAGTGGTTGGGAGGATGCTCCGAACTGAAGCAGTGGAAAGCGTAGGGTCTATCATGCCTGAAGCTCGCACCTGACGATTGGATCCCTGTTAGCGGTCGAGAGAGCGGTGTCGCCGATGAGATTGGATGCTGGGCAGACAACCGTCTTGTCGTGCTGCATCCCCACAGGCGCAGTCGGCTCGTCGGCGAAAGAGGCGAGCCACGCCGATGAATCCACCACGTTCAAACTCGGTCGCCCTCGCGAACAACTGAAGTATCGATGCCTTTGAGATAACCACGCAGCGTTCGCACATCACGAATGGGGATGATCTCAATGCGATTGCGGAAGGCCAATACGTGGGCTTTTTCTCCAGAGCGAAGTCCCATGGACTCCCTGATCCGCTGAGGGATGACGATTTGGAACTTTGGCGAAATGGTCACTGTTTCCATGGGTCCTACGGTATGGCGATCGATGCGCAAATTAAGTCGTACTTCTGCCGAACTCGAATTGTGGCTCCCGACTCAACGCCTCCCCCCGCTGGTCCGCCACCCCAATCCCTCCCAACTCCGATGGAGAGTCTGATGGTTCCCGACGGCAGCGGGATCGGGCCGGAGCGAGCATTGGAACGTCCACATCCTGATCCCGTCAGTGCGATAGCGCGAAAGCTCCTCCTGTCCCCACGTTCCCTGCGAACGCAGGACCGATCCTGCGGAGCCCCATCGCGACTCAGCCCCATCGCGACTCAACCCCCACCGCGACTCAGCCCCATGGCCGAACCCGCAACACCGCCACACACCCAAAACTCACCCGATCACCCCGACAACCCGCTTTAACCCATGACGCGTCCGAACCGCTTCGGGTACTCTACCGAAAGTGATCCCCCGAGTCCTGACCCAGTTCCTTGCAGGCATCCCCGCCATCGTGCGGACCCTCGCGATCGTGCTGGCCCTCGACTCCGACCACGCCGCAGTCCATGCCGCAGTACGGCCGCCCGACAACGCCCGCGAACATTGGGCCTTCCAGCCCGTGCGTCCCGTCACGATCCCCGACACCGGCAGCACCGGATCGGCACAGAATCCCATCGACCGCTTCGTCCTCGCCCGGCTCGAAACCGCCGCAATCCACCCCGCCCCGCCGGCCGACCCGCGCACCCTCATCCGACGCCTCAGCCTCGATCTCACCGGCCTTCCCCCCGAACCCGCCGACGTCGACCGCTTCATCACCGACACCGCCCACGACCGCACCGGCGCGACCGGCCGACTCATTGACCGCCTTCTCAACTCCCCCCGGTACGGCGAACGCTGGGGACGCCATTGGCTCGACGTCGCCCGCTACTCCGACACCAAGGGCTACGTCTACGGACGCGAAGAACCCCGCTTTGTTCACGCACCCGCCTACCGTGACTGGGTCATCAACGCCCTCAACACCGACCTGCCCTACGACCGTTTCCTCCTGCTTCAACTCGCCGCTGACCAGTTGGTTCCGGCCGACTCAACCGACCTCGCCGCCCTGGGCTTCATCACCGGCGGCCGCCGCTTCCTCGGCGTCACCCACGACATCATCGACGACCGCATCGACGTCATCACCCGCGGCACCCTGGGCCTCACCGTCGCCTGCGCCCGTTGCCACGATCACAAATACGACCCCATTCCGACGGCCGACTACTACTCCCTCTACGGCGTGCTCCGGGGCAACGACGACCAACTGCTT
>CAINWP010000223.1 GCA_903854475.1 uncultured Verrucomicrobiota bacterium | reverse complement strand
CCGGTGGCACGTGCCGTCGCACAAAGATCCAACCCTACCTGGGGAAGGTAAGGAGCGTTCTGCGAAAGCACCGAGTGGGACTGAGCGGCCGGCTCGGAGATCCAGCCCTACCTAGCGCCGAGTGGGACTGAGCGGCCGGCTCGGAGATCCAGCCTTACCTCGGAGTGTCGATGGCTTAGAATCGATGGCTCAGAGGGTAGGGCGATTTCTCCGAAAGCGCCGGTATTGGGAGGTGCGCCTCGGAGATTCATCCCTCGCCAGCCATCGCAGAAGCCTGAGTCACCGGTCAGGGAATTCAAACTCCACCTTGCCCCGCTGGCCGAGCACCAGGTGCGCCGTGAAGTTTTTCCCAGCCTTAGAGACGAAACCACTCAGAGCCTCGGTGCGGCCGTCTTGCAAGAGCTTCTCGACCTGCGGTCGTTCAACGGTCTGCTCCAAGATCTTGCGGCCCACCTTGAAAGTGCACTTCCGCGTGTCGGCTTGAGTGCGTTCGCAGACCCACGATGTCGGTCCCTCAAACACTTTGCCTTTGCACTTAGGGCAAGCACCCAAGGAAGTCTGCCCAGTGAAGTCTACCTTGGCTTCGGGTTCGGCAGCCTTCTTGCCCTTGGCTGGGAACTTCTTCTCCCGCGGCGCAAATTCAAAACTGACCTTTCCGTCCTTCATGGTCAGGAAAGCTTCGAACTTCCGGCTGGTTTTCTTGGAAACGAAGTCTTTCAGCAGGTCGGTCTTGCCTTGGGTGAGCAGCTTGGCTACCTGAGTTCGGTCGATGGATTGCTGGAGGATAACGCTGCCGGTTCGGAAGTCGCACGACTTGGCAGCCCCGACGGAACGCTCGCAAACGTAGTTCATTCCATTCTCGAAGACGTTGCCTTGGCACTTGGGACACCGGCCCACGGGTTCTTTACCAGTGAAATCTACCTCGGCGGAGGTGCCATCGTCCTTCGTGTCGTCGCCGAAGTCGAAGACGAGTTTCTTTTCGGCATCCAGCTTGAGGACGGCTGCGAACGGGAAACCTTGGCGGGAACGGAATCCTTGGAGCGGGCCGAAGGTTCCGGCAGTGACGAGTTGTTCCATCTCGCTGCCTTCCATCAGGCGGCTAGCGAGGAATTTCGGCAAGCTGAAGTCGCAACCGGTACATTGGAAGCGCCGGTAGTTCTCTTTCACCTTGCCGCCGCACTTGGGGCAGGGTGTGTGCAGGTCGCCGAAGTCGCCGGGTACCTCGTCACCTTGGAAGGCCTTGGTGCGCTCCACGATGCGTCGGGTCATCTCGGCGATGTCCTGCATGAACTGGGGCCGAGTGTAGCGGCCCGCCTCCATCTCTTTGAGCTTGTGCTCCCATTCGCCCGTCAGCTCGGGCTTGCTCAGTTCTTCGATGCCCAAGCCGCGGAGCAAGGCGATAAGCATGAAGGCTTTGCCGGTAGCTTGCAGTTCGTTGCCGTTGCGATGCAGGTATTCTTCGTCGACCAAACCTTCAATGACGGAGGCGCGTGTGGCCGGGGTGCCGAGACCGCGATCGGCCATGGCCGAGCGCAGTTCGTCGTCTTCCACCAATTTGCCGGCGCCTTCCATGGCTCCAAGCAGCGTGGCTTCGTTGTAGCGGGGGGGCGGTTTGGTCTGGTTGAGCTTGAGTTCGATCTCCTCGGTTTGAACCCGCTCGCCGGGCTTCACTGGGACCAAATTGGCGGTGGCCTCTTCGCCCTCGTTTTGGGTTTGGGCTTCGCGGCCGTAGATTTCGAGCCAACCGGCCTTCACCAACACCTTGCCGTCGGTCTTGAAGGGTTCGCCCTCCACCCGGGTGATGCGGGTGGTGATAAGGTATTCCGCGGCCGGGTAAAACACGGCGAGGAACCGCTTGGCCACCATGTCATAAATTCGCAACTCCACGTCGCTCAGACTCTTGGGCTCCACCGAGGTGGGAATGATAGCAAAGTGATCGCTGACCTTGGCGTTGTTAAAGATGCGCTTGTTAGGTCGAACCCAGCCTTGCTCCAGAATGGTGGCCGCAAATTTTCCGTATCCACTGCTGTTCATGGTCTCCAGCACACTTCGGGCGGTCCCGAGGTAATCTTCGGGCAGCGCGCGTGAATCGGTACGCGGATAGGTGAGGACCTTGTGACGCTCATACAGCGCCTGGGCGATTTGTAGGGTCCGTGTGGCCGAGAATCCGTAGCGCCGGTTCGCCTCGCGCTGGAGGGTCGTGAGGTCGAATAGCGTGGGGGAGAGCTGGTTGCTGGGCTTGCTCTCTTCGGTAACAATTCCCGGTTTGCCGAGGCAGCGTTCCCGAATGGTGGAGGCCTTGGCGGCATCCCAAATACGGTCGGCGCGGAGGGCTTCGTCGGCGTCCTTACCTGCCGGCTTGCTGAAGCGCTCGTCGAACCAGCGGCCAACATACTGACCCGCCTCGCAGCCGAACGTGGCGTGCAATTCCCAGTAATTGCGGGAGACGAACTTTCGAATCTTTTCCTCCCGTTCCACGAGGATGGCCAGTGTGGGGGTCTGTACCCGGCCAACGGTGGTCTTGTTGAAACCGCCCCCCTTGGAGTTGAAGGCCGTCATGACCCGTGTGCCATTGATGCCGACCAACCAATCGGATTCCGACCGACAGGTGGCCGCAGCGGCCAGGGGCTGCATCTCTTTATCGGAGCGCAGCCGATTGAACCCGTCGCGGATGGCGGTGGGAGTCATGGACTGCAACCACAAACGCCGGACCGGTTGGCGGGCTTGGGTGTATTGAGCGATATAGCGAAAGATGAGTTCTCCCTCGCGGCCGGCGTCGCAGGCATTGACCAGGGCATCGACATCCTTGCGCTTGATGAGCTTCTGGAGGGTCTTGAGCTTGGCCTCAGATTTCTCGCGGGGCTGCAAGTCGAAGTGCGGTGGAATGACTGGTAACGCGTTGAAACTCCACTTTCCCTTCTTGGCTTCGTAGGCCTCTGGGGCGCGGATCTCGAGTAGGTGACCGACGGCCGAGGCGACGATTGTGTCTTCCCGTTCGAAGTAGTCATCGACGCGTTTGAACCCACCGAGGGCTTTGGCGATGTCCGCGGCTACGGATGGTTTTTCGGCGATGACGAGGGTTTTTCCCATGAAAGGATTCGGGGGGACCTCTACCTGTCGTATCCGGTCCCGGGCAAGGAGTTCTTTTGAAAGACGCAGTTTAGTTTTATGTATTCGGAATTACTCGTCCGGTTTTTTGGGAGGGATTCTGAACAAAAAACACCCACGTCGCTGGCCATCAAATCCAAGTAAGACTAGGGTCGACCGATGCGTGTTTCGAAATTGCTGCATACCCGCTATCGGCTCAACGAACTGGAACGTTCGGTCCGTTTCTACAAAGAAGTTCTGGGTCTGGAAGAGGTGCGTCGTCACAAGTCTCCGCGGGGTTCAGAGTTGGTCTTTTTGAAGGCTCCGGAAAGCGAAGAGACCATTGAGTTGTGCCATTTTCCCTCGAGCGGGCCCGTGGAGGTGCAGGCCGATCTCACTCATTTGGCATTTGAGGTCTCGAGCTTGGAGGCTTTTGGTCAACACCTAGCGGCGCTGGGACTCCGGTACAGTGACGGTCCGACCTACAAGTCCGACGGTTCCGGCGGGTTTGCCTTCGTCGATGCTCCGGAGGGCTATGAGATTGAGCTGATCGAGCGGTCTTCTGTGGCTGCCTTGGGTGCAGCCTCTCACTAATCTCGGCACCTGAGTTTTGCTGAATTGTCTCTGCAGATGGAATTCATGGCGCGTCAATATCGTTGGAGTTTCCCGCGTCCCGCCATGGTGATGGGGATCCTCAACGTGACGCCCGATTCCTTCAGCGATGGCGGGTGTTTTTTGGATCGCGATCGGGCCGTGGCGCGGGGAGAGGAGTTGGTCGCCGAAGGGGCTGAGTTCATCGACATCGGGGGTGAGTCCACCCGGCCGGGGGCGGTTCCGGTCGACGAGTCCGAGGAGTTGCGACGAGTCATTCCAGTGGTGCGGGCGCTGGCGGCTAAGACCCAGGCGGTGATTTCGGTCGACACCCGTAAGGCCGCGGTGGCCCGGGCGGCGTTGGATGCCGGAGCCAGTATCATCAATGACATTGAGGCTCATCGCACGAATCCAGAACTTTGGAAAATTGTGGCGGCTGCCGGGGCGGGCTACGTCCTCATGCACATGCAGGGAACCCCACAGACCATGCAGAAAAATCCGCACTATGAGGATGTGGTTGATGAGGTTGGTGCTTTTTTTGAAGAGCGGTTGCTTCGATTGGAAGAACAGGGAGTGAGGCGGGAGCGGGTTTTGTTGGATCCGGGTATCGGCTTCGGCAAGGCACTGACTCACAATTTGTCCCTTCTGCGAGGTTTAGGGGTGATTTCAGCCTTCGAACGACCGATGATGTTGGGGGTTTCCCGTAAATCATTCATCGGCCGGTTGTTTGACGCAGAGCCAGACCAGAGGATGGGTGCTTCGGTTGCCTGTGCCTTGTGGGCTGCCGAAGCGGGAGTGACTGTGTTCCGGGTCCATGATGTGGCCCAGACCGTTCAGGCTTTGCGCATGAGGGAAATTCTGAACAACCAGACTAAGACGAATTGAATTTGCTGCTGCCGTTATTGCAGGCCATCTGGCGCCCGACCCTGGAGATTGGAATCCTCGGGGTGGGTCTTTACTATGGCTACCGATTCATTAAGGGGACCCGAGGTCAGGCCGTGGTGACCGGTTTCGTAGTCGTGCTCTTGGTGCTCATTTTGTCGGTGCGCCTGCTGCGCTTGGATGTCCTCAACGCCATCCTCAACCAGATATTGCCCTTCTTGGCGCTGGCGATTGTCGTGCTCTTCCAACCGGAGATTCGCCGGTTGCTGGCTGAAGTGGGAAATTTGCCGCTCTTCACCAACTTGCAGGAGCAGCGTGAGAACTTGGAAGTCATCGTCGAGTCGGTCGACCGAATGGCTCCGGCACGTATGGGGGCGCTCATCGCCATCGAACAGTCGATTTCCGTGACCGAGACTGTCGAATCGGGAATTCCTGTAGACTGCGAGGCGACGCCCGAAATGATCGAAACGATCTTCTTCCCGAACAACGCCATCCACGACGGCGGCGTGATCATTAAGGGGGATCGAATCTTGCGGGCGGGTGCGATTTTCCCGCTGACCCAACGGGGCGATCTTCCCAAGTCACTGGGCACCCGCCACCGGGCAGCCGTGGGCCTGAGTGAGGAAACCGATGCCGTGGTGGTGGTCGTGTCCGAAGAGTCCGGTGGTATTTCGTATGCTCATCGGGGCGTACTGACTCGGAATGTCTCGGTCGAGCAACTCCGGGCCTTCCTGACGGAGGTGCTGGTGAAGCGATCTTCGGGTCGCCCTGGCAATTCGTGGCTGCGACGTTGGTTCACCGGAGCCTTGAGCAGCGGAGGACACTGACATGGCTTGGCGCGAACTTTTTATTCAAAATCGGGCCCAGAAGCTGGGTTCTCTCGCCTTGGCCACCCTGATTTGGCTCACGGTCCGATCCAATTTGGGCATGGATCGATTGGCCTCCAACGAGGCGTTTCGCGTACGGGTGTTGGAGAACATCCCCGTGGGCGTTTTAGCTACAGGGCAGGGAGAGACCCAAGTCCAGATCTTTCCCTCGGTGGTCCATGTCGAGGTCGAGGGCGACCCCGATGTGGTTCAGCGACTCACCCCGAGTGACGTCCAAGCCTACGTCAACCTCTTGAGCCCGGAAGCACCTCGGCAAGGAATGTTCCGAGTCAATGCCCGCGCTCCGGGTGTGCGGGTGGTTGTGGTGTTGCCCGAATCGGTGCGGGTCGAACGCCCCCAATAGATCTGACTGGACGAGGTCATTATTGACCCCGACCGGACAAAGCTCTTAGCGAGGAATCTCGTTGAGGGTGTAGTAGGCCAGTGGGTGCAGCAGCGGTTGGCCTGCCTTAGAGCGCACCCCGGTGGGCTTGAGTTCGTGCAGGTGGCCCAAGTGCAATGCGGTCTTGAGACGCACGCTGCGGCCGTCGGCAGCCACGGTCACCGACTCGATCGCCGGTTGGGTGGCATCGACCTCAGGCGATCCGTAGTTGGACTGGTAAATATAGGTGAAGGTGCGGAACTGGTAGGACTCCGCCTTGCCCGCGGTCTCCGGATCTACGGGTTCGGTGAACGTGAGTTCGAATCCATCGGGCTTGACGTGCATTTCGTGGATTTCGAACGGGGTCTTGCCGCTCCAGTTCATCCGTTGGAGGGCAAAGGGCTTGCCGCCACGGGCGCCCCATCCACGATCCGTGCCTCCTACGAACAGCGTGCCGTCGGAGGCCATTTCGAGACTGAGCGTGCCGCTGTCGAAACCCTCGCGGAAGGGGAAGCAGGCGCCTTGATACACGCCATTGACCTCTTCCAAGTACACCCGCATGACCGTGCTCCATGTTTGGTCGCCGACGAAGAGCTGGTTCTGGAAAGGACCAAATTTTCCGGCCGTTCCGTCGTTTTGGATGCCCGAGGCGCTCTGGCCCATTTTGTTGTAGGGGAATCCGATGGCCGGAGGCACGAACTCTGGGATCTTGGCCCGCTCAACCGGGATGCGACTGTTGCTCGTCGGATCCTTGGGCCGAGGACCCATGTTCGAGGCCTTCTCATACCAGCGGTTGCCCGTGGGGTTGCCCACAAACTGTCCGGGCTTCAGGTGCTTGAGCCAACAGGTGCCATTCCAGGGCCCCTGGTTGTCGGTATAGAACATTTCGCCCAAATGGTTGGTGGCGATGCCGCCGGGCGAACGCAGTCCGCTGGTGGTCGGGATCGTCTTACCCTCGGGGGTGATCCGCAGGGCCCATCCGCGGTACGGGTTTTCGCTGGTGAAGGAACCCGTGAGGCAAAGGATGACCCAGATGTTGCCGTCGCGGTCGAACTTCGAGCCAAAGGCGTATTCGTGGTAGTCGCCGTTAATGCCCCAGCTGTCGGCCACAGTCTCGAAGAGGTCGGCGCGACCATCGTTATTGGTGTCCTTGAGGCGCGTGAGTTCGCCGCGTTGCGTGGCGTAAATCCATCCATCACCGCGAGTGGTCAGACCTAGCACCTCATGCAGGCCTGAAGCGAAGCGGGTGAACTTGGCCTTGGCGGGGTCTTTGTCGAAGGCGTTGGCGACGAACCAGATTTCGCCCAGTCGTGTGGAGACGGCGATGCGCTGGTCGGGCAGCACTTGGATGGCACCGGCCTCCAGCACCACCCCCTCTGGCACGGGCAGGGTGCTGATGGGGTAGTACTCGGCTTCCTGCTCGGCCTTGGTGGCGGCGAACACAGGCAGGAGGGTCGCGAGACCGAGGGCGGCGGTGAGCGCGGTGGGGTTCAGGAACTTCATGCGGGAGAGGGGAAAGAGGCTGCGGTTGGGTTCGAGGGATTCCACACGAGGATCACCAGGTCATCTCCACGCGGAGTTCCGATGTGTTTGGTTCGAGTGCGACGCGGAGTTCATCGCCGACGAGGGTGGCCTTGGCACCGGGGCCCACCTGAATAAGTAATCCGCTGTCCACCTTGAAACCGTTGCCGGCCGGTTGGATGCCACCCTTGGCCAGTCGCAGCCAGAGGGGCTGGGTCGGTGTGCCCTGGAAGCGGAAGGTCCGCACCAGCGTCATGTCGACGCTACCTGGCTTGGCCTGGGGGGTTTCCTCAATGGTCAGGCCCACAACGCGGTAGCGGAAGGTGGGTTGCTGGCGCGCATCCAGTCGGTAGCCCAAGAAATGGCTGCTGGTATCGATCGCAGTCGGCCAGGGGGCCGTGGGCGAAGACAGGGTCGCGAAGGCCGGCCCCTCAGGCAGGCGGATGCGGTGGTCACCCAGAGGCGGCTCGTAGCCCGTGCCGCGGTCGGTGCTGTGGCGGGCCATGTCAATGAAGGGACCTTGCCAGAGCAGGGCCATGCGGAGGTTTTGCGCGTCGAAGGCCAGGTTGGCCCGCTCAGGATAACCGACGCCGATGGCCCGGGCTCCGGCGCCTTCGATGAAGTTGCGGTAGATGACGGCCTCGTCATCGACCACGATCTCCTTCTTGCCGCGGATGAGCCCGGCCGGGATCTCGGCCTTGGCCCCGTCGGCCAGGTAGGCGTAGATCGAGAGCAGTTGGCCCGCGGTGTCGCCATTGAGGATCTTGGTGTTCACCGCCTTGCCCTCGGGCCAGAAGGTGGGCATGCGGGTGCCGGGGCGCAGGGCCGCCGGGTTGGGCAGGTAGCGTTGCAGCCACTCCCATTCGAGGCGCTCACCCATCTTGTCGAGGGCCAAGGCCGGAATACCCATAGATCCATGCGTGGTGAAGGTGTGACAGGCCACGCAGCCCAGACCATCGCGGCCTACGAGTTTCCAGCCGATCTTAGCATCTTGAGACGTGGTGACTGGCGCCGGCGTCGCGGTGGCCGGGGTATCGAGGCGCTTCAATTGGGCCGCCAGCGTGTGGACCTTCGGGCCGAAGACCGGCATGCGGGTGGCCATGTATGGACGCACCTTGGTGCCCTGGGTCAGGATTTGCTCGAGGGCTGCCGCCTTGAGCTTGCTGCCGACACCAGTGAGGTGCGGCGGGATGCGGCCTTCGTCACCGAGATCGGCCTCGCCGATGACGGTGAACCATTCCGAACGTCCTGAGGCGGTCGGGCCACCCACTTCATTGCGAGAGTGACAGGCCAAACAGTTGAATTGGCTCAAGGTGAGGTCGACCTGGGCCGAAGCGCCGATGGCCGACTTCTGGGCCTCGGCTGGATTGCGGAGGGTCTTGCGGAGGCTCATCCGGTCGGCGGCTGAGAGGTCGAAGCGCGGAGCCTTGGTGGGAGGAATGTCTGACAGACAGCCTTCCTGGGTTCGCAGGGCCAATTGGACCATGGGCTTGGATTTGCGGGCCTGGACCAATCCCGTAGCGTCGGTCACTGCATGGCACGCAGCGCAATTGAGTGCGGCGAATTGCTCCCGGCCGGCGGCGACCTTGGCGGCATCGAGCGAGAACTCTTCCCAGTCGAGCGGACGCACGACCTGGCCGCCATGTTTGAGGCGATCGCCTGGGATGGGGCCGCGCTTCTCACCGGGAGGAGCCCATTGAACCTGGAACTCGGTTTCGCCGCCGCCTTGGAAATAGACCACTTCCAGTTCATGGAGGCCGGGCTTGAGGGTGACGGTGCCGTTCTTTTCAGCGGCCGGATGGACACCGTCATTGTTCAGGAGCGCTCGGCCATCGATGGACAGTTGGGAGCCGTCGTCCGATCGGATCCAGAAGCGGTACTTGCCATCGGTCGGGATGTCGATGAACCCGGAGAAACGGACGCCCCAGTTGTTGTTGGGGTGAGGCAGGCTCAAGTCGAGGGCGGCGGCAACCCCAGTGGATTTCGGGGTCATGGCCAGCAACTGGCCGATGGAACCGGCCGCTCCCTCGAAGAATTCGTACTGAAGCCCATCGACCATGGCCGGTGTCTTGGACGGCGCGTTGTTGGCGGAGACCTGATCACGCAGCAAGTAGAGAGCGATGGCTCCGGCCTCTGAGGGCGAGAGGTTCATCGAGGGCATCCGACCCGAGGGGCGGTGCACCAGCGGATCGCGCAGCAGTCGGGCCAGCTCCGAAGCGGGGTATTTCCGGGCGAGGTCTCCTAGCGGGACGGACTGTGCCTGAATTTCTTTGAAGGCTTGATCAGTCACTCCTTCGGGGCGTGTTTCTGGAGCGTGGCAGGCGACACAGCCCACCGTGTGGTACAGGGCGCGCCCCTGATCGATCCGGGCTGGGTCTGACCGGAGGCCGGAAGGTTCGTTGGTCTTGCGCAGTGAGACGAGGTAGTGGGTGAGCACGTCGACCGTCTTGGTCTTCTGGGCCTCACTCATCCCGTGCAGCAGGTCGGGCATGGCGGAACCCGATTTGGTTTGATGGGGACTGGAAAGCCAGCGCCGCATCCAGGCAGTTGAGGTTTTTAGCGGATCTGTCCCAAGCACGGGGGCCCCTTTGGGAGCGGCCCAGTCGGGGAGCGCGGCCGAGGCCGGCAAACCCTTGTCGCTGTGGCAGGCGGCACATTGCAATTCGCTGACCAAAAGGGTGCCGCGGTCTATCGAAGGAGGGTGGACTCCCGTCTGGATCCCGGCCGAGGCTTGGAATACGGCGGAGAATAGGGCCGCCGCGACGGTCAACGAGGCCGAGACTCGGTACAGGAAACTCATGGAATTTGAGAGATCCTACGCCGAGGTGCCCAAAGCAGCCAAGACCGCAGAGCAGGCGAGTGGTGAGTTTTTTGGCCTCTCCCGGCGGTCACAAATTAGCGATGGATTAAGTCTTGGATTGAGCCTCTCTTGGCCATCCGGATTGGGGACCAACCCGGGAGCCGGTTTCCTCCCCGAATGCCTTTCGGATTCTTTGAGCTTCCGTTCGAGGCCGGACTTTCGTTTACCTTGACTCATGGGAGCCCAATGGAAGCAAGCGGGTCGCGAGGCGGCCGCACAGAAAAAAGGTCAAGTGGTCGGCAAACTGACCCGCGAAATCATGGTCGCCGCCAAGTTGGGCGGGCCGGAGATCGAGACCAATGCCCATCTGGCGGCGGCGGTCGAAAAGGCCAAGAAGGCCAGTGTGAACAAGGACACCATTGAGCGGGCCATTAAGAAGGGGGCCGGTCTCTTGGACGAAAAGGTGGATTTCGAGACTGTGCTGTATGAGGGCTTTGCCCCGCATAAGGTGCCGGTGATCGTCGAGTGCCTCACCGACAACCGGAACCGGACGGCTCCGGAAATTCGCCATTTGTTCAAGGAGGGCCAATTGGGACAGCCCGGCTGCATGTCGTTTTTTTTCCACCGTCTGGGTGTGGTGGAAGCCACCCATTCCGACGCCAAGCGCGATCCCGAAGCCGACGCGATCGAAGCCGGCGCGCAGAACCTCGAACCGCTCGACGGGGAAGAAATTCCTGAAGGGCATGTGGGCACTCGGTTCCTGGCCGAGGTGAAGGATTTAGCCACGGTCACCCACTGGCTCTCCAAAGCCGGATGGAAGGTCCTCGCCAGCGAGATCCGCCACGTAGCCAAGAACCCTGTGGAACTCGGAGACGCCGAAAAGCAGCAGGTTTCCACGTTCCTCAATACCATCGACGACCATGATGACGTGCACCGCCTGTATGTTGCCATGAAGTGAGTCGATCCGGCTCCTAGGTAAACGACTGGCAAGATCAACTCCGGGACTCGGAGGCTTGATCCCAGTCCGGAGTGGGCTATGGATGAGTGCGTCCGCTTGGGAATTGAACAAATGCGGCCAATCGTAATCCATGGCTACTGACATGATACCGAGTGTCTTGAAGAGAACCTCTGTCGTTGTTTTTTGGGCAGTCACCCTTCTAGTTGGGGCGGCCTTTGTTCCGGCCTTTGCCCAGCAAACCGACCTAACGAAGGCGGATGCGTTGGATGTCCGCCGCGACGCCGTCGTGGAGGCCATCGATCGGGTCATGCCCAGCGTAGTCAACGTGGAGGGTTCTGCCGATGTCGACCCAAACAGCGTCGACGACCGCTTGATGGCTGAATTTTTCGGATGGCGGTTGCAGCAAGTGCAGGAGGCGGTGGTCAGCCGCGGCTCCGGTGTCGTCATCGACGAGGAAGGTTACGTGCTCACCAATGTTCACGTGGTCGATGGTGTGAAACGAGTGTTCGTGAAGTTCAACGACGGATCCGATCCCATCGAGGCCGAACGGGTGGCGCTCAACGCCGCCAAAGATGTGGCGTTGCTGAGGCTCAAATCTCCGGGTCGAAAGTTCCCGGCTGTCAAATTTGCCAAGGACGACGACCTTTTGTTGGGCGAGACGGTCATCGCCTTGGGCAATCCCTTCGGATACGCGGGTTCTGTGAGTCGGGGCATCCTGAGTTCCCGCGCCCGCCGCGGTCCCAATGAGGATCGTTCGCGCGGAGAACTCGATACCTTGGACTGGATCCAGACCGACGCGGCCATTAACCCGGGTAATTCTGGCGGCCCGCTCATCAATTTGCGGGGGGACCTCATCGGCATCAACGTGGCAACATTGCGTCCGCAAATGGGCGCCCAGGGCATTGGTTTTGCTATCCCCATTAAACGGGTTAACCAAGCCTTGGCCGAGGTGCTCAGCGGCGAGTCGGTGGGGCGTTTTTGGTTTGGTGCCCGACTCAAGGCGGCAACGCGGCCCTTGACAATTCAGGCGGTACAACCGGGTAGTCCGGCCGAAAAAGCGGGGCTCAAGGCGGGCGACGTGATTGCTGCGATTCAGGGAGATCCGCCCAGCGGTATTATCGAATTCAATCGGGCTCTGGTGAAGGCTGGAGATTCAAAGGACATCCCTCTGAGTGTTCGACGGGGAGGCAGCCTCAAAGAGTTGCGACTGCGACTCGTCGACGAGGCGGACTTTTTCAACAACGAGTACCTGTCCGCACGGGCCGGTTTCAAAGTGGCTCCGGTGCGGGGAGGAGGGTTTGTCATCCAGAGTGTCGATGCCAACGGCCCGGCGGTCGCAGCGGGGCTCAAGCGAGGGCACCTAATCCGCGGTTTGGATCGCACCGAATTCCCGGATGTCGTGGCCTTGGCCCGCTATTTGTTTAGTCGGCCCAAGGGCGAAACCGTGGAGCTGGGGGTGTTGTTTGATCAGCGCACGGCCTTGGGAGTGGTTCGTCAGGCGGGAATCGTGGCACTCAAATTGCGGTAGAGCCCCCGAACAAACAGCCCTGTTTCTCAGCCCTCCCCGCCGATTTGCGTGCGGTCTCGAGATGGACCGGAGAATTAATCAGGCCGAATGAGGCTTCTTGAGGCATCAAAAATTTTGCCAATGAGGCCTCAAGAGGCTACATCAGAGTGATGAAACACTCCACCACCACCCCGGTGCGTTATCCTCGAGGGACCTCAGAGGGCGCCAAAACGGGCGAGGTCCTTCGAGAGGTGGCTGGGTTGCAGCCGCAGTCCACATCGATCAACGTCCGTGCTGCCAAGGATCAGTTGTCGAGCCTTCTCGAGCAGGCCTCGCGGGGCGCTGAAATCATCATTACCAGCGACGGTCATCCCAAGGCCCGACTGGTGCCTGTGAGGTCCCACGGCAAACCGTATTCGGTGGACTGGAAGTGGCTGAGAGATCAGCCGCTGGTTTGCGGCCCTTCGGCGGAGGCGCTCATCCGTGTTGAGCGCGATGGACGGGATTGATCCAAAAATCCCTAAGCGCTCCAAACCCCTAAACCCTGCCAATCTCAAAGTCCCCCAAACCGCGAAGTCTTCCGCATGTATCTCGACTCCTGCATTCTGGTGAAACTTTTGATCCGCGAACCGGACAGCGAGTTCTACGCCCGCCTAGTTGAGGGGCACCCCGTTTCGTCCTCCCTGTTGGCCTTCACCGAGGTCTGGTCTGCCTTGCTGGCCCGGGAGAGGGCCCAACTCATCGGAACCCGACTGCGTCTCGAAGCCTGGCAACGGTTCGAGGATCAGATGCGCTCGCAAATGATCGATTTGTCGCCCATTTCCGAGGCGATCATTCGGCGAGCCCATTGGATTCTGGGTCGCGTGCATCCGAAGGTGCCCTTGCGATCCCTCGACGCCCTTCACTTGGCGACAGCCGATCAGCTCCAAGACTGGCCTCTGGTAACCAGTGACCAACGGCTTCGCGAGGCGGCCCTCCACCTAGGGTATCCCCTCAACGACCTACCCGGTCCGATTTTACCGGCATCCTGACCCCAAGGCGGTCCATGGCCATGACCCTTGTTTCTGCTATCCTCCCGCACGGCGTTGAATCTCCGGGGTTTTCTGTTCCTGCAGTGAGGCTTCCCGAGTAGTTTACGACGCTCCAAGGCGGATGTCTGACTCCACTCCCATGATCGAGGTCCGGGACCTCACGAAACGCTACCCCGGACGCACTGCGGTGGACGGGATCTCCTTCACCGTGGGTCGAGGGGAAGTCGTCGGATTCCTAGGCCCGAACGGCGCTGGTAAATCGACCACGATGCGCATCCTTTCGTCGTTCATGCCGGCGACCAGTGGCACGGTTCGCATCGCTGGCTTCGATGTGTTTCATCAGCCCGACGAAGTGCGTCGCCGCATCGGCTACATGCCGGAGAACAACCCCCTGCATATCGACATGCGGGTGCGAGACTACCTCAAGTTTCGAGCGCGACTCAAGGGATTGGGCATCGGCCGCAGCCGTGACCGGGTCGATCGAGTGATCGAGCAATGCGGGCTCAAAGACGTCGAAAAGCGAATCATTGGCCAGCTTTCTAAGGGCTACCGCCAACGCGTGGGGGTTGGCCGACGCTCTGGTCCATGAGCCTGACTTGATCATCCTCGATGAGCCCACCATCGGTCTCGATCCCCATCAGTTGCGATCCGTGCGGGCCTTGATCAAGGAATTGGGGCGTCAGCATACAGTGCTCCTGTCCACGCACATCCTGACCGAGGTGGAGATGACCTGCTCTCGAGTGCTCATCCTGAATCAGGGGCGCATTTTGGCGGCCGATCGGGTCGAAGACTTGGAGAGTCGCTTCAGTCAAGATGGCCGGGTCGTGGCCGAGATTGACGCGACGCCTGAGGCTATCCGCGATGCGTTCCGCGATTTGCCCGAGGTGGCTTCGATCGAAATCCAAGCCGCCGCGGGCAGCTTTCAACGGGTGGCCTTCACTCCCAGGGCAGGGGAAGACCTCAGGCCTTTGGTGTTCGAACAGGTGCGTCAGCACGATTGGAGTTTGCGGGAATTGACCCGGCCTCGGTTGTCGCTGGAGGACATCTTTATTCAGCTCACACAGAAGAAGAAGGGAGGGGATCTCTGATATGGGTGTATTCCTGACCTTGGTGCGGCGTGAGCTCGGGGCCGCCTTCAACTCGTTGACCGGCTATGTGGTCGTGGCCATCACCTTACTCCTGGCTGGAGTTGGCCTGGTGGACATCGTGGAGCGATTGAATTCGGACCGGACCCCGTCGCCGATCCCGGAGATTTTCTTCGCCGATGGCATTGTGTTCTGGCTGGTCCTGATCCTCACGACCCCGGTGATTACTATGCGCACCTTTGCTTCCGAAAAAGCGCTCGGGACCTATGAGGCGTTGATGACCACGCCCGTTGGCGAATGGCAGGTGGTCTTGGCCAAATTCACCGGTTCTCTGGCCTTTTATCTTCTGAGTTGGGCTCCATTGATTGGCGTTCTCATTATTTTGCGGCAGGTGACTCACCAACCTCAGTTGTTGGACCCTTGGGCGATGTGCGGCGTGCTGACAGGCATCGCCTGCATCGGGTCGACTTTCCTGTCGATTGGGGTCTTCGCCTCGTCGCTGACCCGAAGTCAGATTATTGCAGCCATGACCTCGCTGCTCATCGGTATCGGACTGTGGACCATTAGCCTGCGTTTCTCGCAGACCGACACCACCGGCGATCGGTTGGGACGCCTGATGGATCATTTGTCGGTGACCCATCACATGCAGGATTTTGCCCGGGGAGTCATTGATGGTCGGGCGTTGGTGTTTCACCTGAGTATGACCTTTTTCTTCCTGTTCCTCACTCAGCGGGTCATCGAAATGCGGAGGTGGAAATGAGCGACCCGACAACTCAGCCTCCCCGCTTGCCTCTCAGCTACGAGCCCGGCCGCCGCTGGAGCGCTGGTTTCAATTCGTTCATCGGGGTGGTGGCGTTGCTGGCGATTCTGGTGATGGTCAATTACCTGGCCGCGACGCGCCTGCAGTGGCGCTATGACTGGGTCTCGGCCCAGCGTCCTCAATTGTCGCCGCTCACCGTGGCCACCCTGGGCGGACTCACCAACGAGGTGAAGGCCATCGTCTTGTTCGACCCCTCTTCCGACCTGTACCGTCATGTGAAGGGCTTGCTTCGGGAATACTCTCTACAGTCGCCGCGGATCTCGGTCCAGCTGGTCGACTACGTGCGCGATGCGACCCTGGCGACGGCCATCAAGACCCGCTACGGCCTCGGCGCCAACACGGGCGATTTAGTCATCTTCGATGCGGGCGGAAGGCAGTTTCGCACCGTCGATGACTCCGAGATGTCCACCTACGATGCCGACGTGAAGGGCATGATGGCCGGCAAGAACCAGGAGATCCGCCGTGTGGCCTTTCGAGGAGAGGCTCTGTTCACGGCGGCCTTGGCTGGATTGTCCGAGGCCTCCGGGACCCGTGCGTATTTCCTCCGTGGACATGGAGAAAACGACCCGTCCTCCGACGACGAGCGCAATGGATACTCCCGATGGGTTCGGCTGTTGGCCGAGAAGAACGTCGAATCGAGGGCCTTCACTAACTTGCTAGCCGGAGTGCCCGAAGAGTGCAGTTTGCTGGTGGTGGCGGGAGCGGTGCAACCGCTGCTCACCTCAGAAGCGGCCGCCATTTCAAAGTATCTGGACCGAGGAGGTCGAGTTCTGGTGACCCTGTCGCTGGAAACTCTCCGTCGTCAGGGTCCTCTCGAGGGTTTGCTGGAGGAGTGGGGAGTATTCCTGCCATCGCAATTGGCCAACGATGAAAAGGCCTCGGTGCGAGGGTTCGACATCGTCGCTAGCTCATACGGATCCCACCCGGTCACCTCACCCCTGACTCGGGCCGGGGCGAAAGTTCATTTTCAGGCTCCGCGCGTCGTGGTGCCGATTCCGGCCAATCGCTTGCCTGCCGATGCGCCGAAGACCACGGCACTGGTTTTAACCGGTCCGGAGGGTCGAACTCTTTCCGATTTTGACGGACGGGAATTTTCCTATGTTGAGGGCAAAGACCGTCGCGGTGAAATTCCCTTGGCCGTGGCTTCCGAAAAGGGCGGGGTGAGCGGATTGAGTGCGGGCCGTGGTACCGCACGATTGATCGTTGTCGGTGACTCGGCGCTTTGGGCCAATGGGCCGCTCCAGAGTTTGGGGAATCGTGATTTCGCCGCCCTTTGCGTCAACTGGTTGCTAGATCGCCAGCAGTCGATGGCCATCGGGCCTCGGTCTATTTCGGAATACCGGTTAAACCTTACGGCGCCTCAGTTGCGGCTTTTGAATGGAGTACTCCTCGGAGCGCTGCCCGGTGGGGTATTGATCCTGGGCTTTATGGTCTGGGCACGGAGGCGGGGTTGATACGATTTCATCGATGAACGGAAGAACCACACTGGTGCTCGTCGTGCTAGCGGTCCTGCTCGGAGGATGGCTGGCTGTGACCGAACGCCGCGATGAGGTCCGGGTGGCGGGCGCCGACGGATCCGTGCGCTTTCGCCGATTGGACCCACGGGAGGTGATCTCGGTTGAAATTCTCCGATCCAACGTGGCCATCCGCTTAGAGCGGACCAACTCGGGTTGGGCCCTGAGGGCCCCGATACACTATCCGGTTCAACCGACCGGGGTCGAACGGTTGCTGGAAATGCTAGGTAACCTCGTGCCCCGTTCGCACCTGTCGAGCGCCGAGGTGAGCGCGCAGCGTGGGGCCCTGGCGGCCTTTGGGCTCGAACGTCCCGATGTGCTTACTATTCGCACCCGCGAGGGCATGAACATTCTGCGCCTCGGCGGACCAACGCCGATGGGGAGTCAGTTCTATTTCCAGCAGGTCGGCCAAGATGGGGTGTTCACGGCCGATGCCGGTCTTTTGGGTGCCTTGCCTGCTTCGCCCGAAAACTGGCGCGATCGACGCCTCTTTAATGCCGATTCGCTGCCCTTCGATCGCGTAGAAATTCTTGGGGAGACCGAGTTTGAGGCGGCCATCACGACCAACGGGACGTGGAGTCTGATCCGTCCGTTGGTGGCCCGAGCCAATGATGATCAAATCCGCCGACTCCTAACCGATGCGGCGGATTCTCGGGTGAATGCCTTCGTGAGCGACACGCTCACCGTGTCGGCCGATGAATACGGATTGACCAAGCCTACGGCCCAGATGGTTTTGAAGCGAGGCACCAACGAGCTCTTGAGACTGCAGTTCGGTCGAGCCTCGACCAATGCACCGGGAGAAATCTTCGTACGCCGCTCCGACTTCGGAAACATCGTCCGGATTACCAATTCTGTTTTGGAATCACTCAAACGGCCGCTGGCTGCCTACCGGGATCGCCGGTTGATGCCGCAGATCGCCGGATTGGAGCGCCTCGAGGTCCGAGCGGGCAGTGAACCCTTCACTTTAGAGAAGCAGGGCACCAACTGGTGGGTCATTTCGCCTCGCCGCTTTTTGGCCGATGGTCCCTGGGTTCGGGAGACCTTCAAGCGGTTCATGGGGCTGCGGATCGACGATTTCTTGGACGATTTGGGGACCGACCCGGGCCGTTACGGCTTGGATCAGCCCGCCCGCGAATACTCCTTTTACCTCGGCAAATCCAATGCCTCTCCGGCATTGCTAACGCGTCTCAGTGTGGGGACGCCCTTGGGTGAGGGTCGACGGCTCTCGATCCGTCGATCCGATGAGCCTGGGATTTACGGGATCGCAGCGGGCGATCTTCAAATCCTGCCGGTGTCGGCTCCACAATTCCGCGACTGGAACCTCAATCCCAGCAACATTGTCCAAATCGAGATTCATCAACAGGGACGCACCCGGACGCTCCGGCGGAATTCCCTCGGCCGATGGGATGGCGTGATCGCGGTGCAGGGGGTGTTGCCGGATCCCGCCATTGACGAAGGACTTTATCGCATCGGTCAGGCCCCAATCGGTCGCTATCCAGTTCCCAACGACGTCGCATTGAAACAGTTCGCCTTCGACCAACTCGACCACGCGGTGACATTGAACCAGAAAGAAGGCGGCAATTTTCGTTCGCTGCATCTCCGGTTCGGCGGCCGCAATGCCATCAACCAGTTTGTCTGGGCCGCCTTCGACTCCGATGAACCTGCCATCCTGACGCAGTTTCCGCTGAACCTTTATCAGGAGTACATCGGTCCTTGGTTCAGTGCCCCGCCGACCACCTCCAACGAAACGAAGCCGTGAACCCCGTCGACGGCCCGGATTCTGAGCATTGTCCGACTCGCCGGTCGATCTGGTCCCGTGACGCCTGGCCACGGTCCCTCTTTCGGATCGGGAGACGCTGCGTCTATTTAGTTTTGGCCGTGATCGTCGGATTGGGAGCCTATCTGAACCAGGTGGGCATTCCCGAGAGCCTCAAGAACCGCCTTCTCGAGACCCTGCGACAACGGGGAGTGGCCATGGAGTTTGAGCGCATCCGTTTCCGGGCGACCCGGGGCATCGTGGCCGAACAGGTGACCCTGGGCCGTTTGGGCGACCTAGGCGGGGAACAATTTTCGGCGCAAGAAGTTCAGTTGGCTCTGGATTGGGGCACAGTGCTGGCCCTCAAGCCCGAGGTGAGGGGACTCAAGATCCGCGGGGGGTCGGTCTCCATCCCCCTCGTTGAGAGCAACCGGGTGGCATCCCGTTTTAATCTCCATGGGGTCGAGGCTCGCATTCTTTTCGAGGGTGCCGAGGAATGGGTCGTCGAGGATTTGCGCGCGGCCACGGAGGTCGGATCCTTTCGAGCCTCTGGAATTTTGAAGCACCCGACGGCCCTCCGATCGGCTCCCGACTCAGCGCCCGCGCAAGCGTCCCCAGCGTGGCGTTCTACGTTGCTTCGGATCCAACGCACTCTGGAAGAAATTCGCTTCCAGAAACCGGCTGAGGTTCGACTCCAATTTCAGACCGACTTGGCCTTACCCGAGGCCTCCTCGGCCGAGTTCACACTTTCGGCCGGACAGGTGACCTGGAATGAACGTTCGTTTCAGCGCCTGAAGTTGGAGGCTCAGATGAGTCCGCTCACCGAGGCTCCTGGGCAATTGGTCGTGCACGTTCAATGGGAGGTGGACGGGGTGTCGGCGCGCGAAGGATCTGTCCAGGGACTGCGGGGCCAACTGAAGTCTACCCAACCGATCGACGCCGTGCTTCCCGCCAAGGTCGATTGGAATCTGAGTGTGGAGGGGGTCCAGACGCCTCAGTTCTTGTTGGGCAGGGCTCAGGTCGAGGGTAAATCCGAGCGCTTGGCTTCCAACGCCATCCCGGTTCGTCCCTGGGATCTCAGAAACGATACTTGGGTTGCGAAGGGGCTCACCCCTCAGTTCCAGTCCTCCCTGAAAATCCACCTGAACGAATTCAAGACCCTTGCCCCCGAGGTCCGCCTGAATGAGGCAACGGCTCAGGTGATCCTGGGGCACGATTTGTCGGGATGGCATGAGGCGCAGTTGGAGGTTCGGGCTCCGGGTTTTAAGAGCCCTGGGTTGGACTGCGGTCCTCTGGAACTCTCGTTGACGGGCCACCCTCAAGGTCTCGGTCCTGGGCCTGAGGATGCCTCATTTTGGCGTTGGGTCCGCCCGTTCGCGCTGACCGGAAGCGTGGAGGCCCGCGCCGTGAATCACCCGCTTCTGCGATTGGACCGTTTTAAGACCCAGTTGCATTTCGCTTCGACCCGCGCCCAGTTGGAGGACACGCAAATTGACCTCTTGGGCGGCACCGTGGCGGGTAACATCGAGTGCGATCTGGATACGCGACGATTGAGTGTGCAGGCCACATCGTCGGCCCATCCCTCTGGAGTCATCCCCGTGCTAACGCCGGCCGGCCAGCGTTGGTTGGGGCAGTTTTTCTGGCCGACGAATCAAGCCCCTCGGATCGCCGCCCAACTGGGGTTGGTGTTGCCGCCCTGGACTAACCGTAATCCGGATTGGCGTGGCACCGTGTTGCCCACCGTCACCATCGCCGGATCGGCCACGGGAGAGTCCTTCAGTTTCCGGGGCATCACGGGAGATTCTGCGAAGGGGGCATTTACCTATACCAATCGCGCGTGGCGGATTCCGGGCATGACGGTGGTTCGGCCCGAAGGTCGGGTGGTCTTTGACTATGAGGGCCACGAGGTGACTCAAGACTACCGCTTCCGACTGACTTCCGGAGTGGATCCTAAGATCGTGCAACCGCTCATCGCTGAGCCGGGAGCCCAGCGGGTGTTCAATGACTTGAGCTTTGGCCAACCGCCCCAAATTAAGGGGGAAATCCGCGGGCGCTGGTTCTCTCCAGAATTGACCACGGTGCAGGTGGAAATCGCGGCGACCAATGTCACTTATCGGGGTGAGCATTTGGATTCAGCGCGGGCGAAACTGGGTTATACAAACCGTTTTTTGTCGGTCGGCGAGGCCCGCGCTCGAGATGGGGCGCAGTGGGTTACCGTCGACGGGTTTGCCTTCGACGCAGCGGTCGGACTCATCTCATTCACCAATGCCGTCAGCGTTTTTGATCCGTGGCGGCTGACCCGATTAATTGGACCCATCACGCACCGAACGATGAGCCCTTACCATTTCATTGAACCCCCGTTAGTTCATGTAAATGGCGTGATCGGTATTCGCGGAGACATGTCTCGCAACAACATTCGTTTCGATGCCGAATCCGAGGGGGCCTTCGAGTGGTGGAAATTTCGAACCAAGGGGGTTTCCGCGAGCGTTCTGTCTATTGGCCGCCAATTGTATGTGACCAATATCCAAGCAGGCTTTTATGGAGGCCGTCTTCGGGGGGATCTCGAATTCGAACTCAGAAAGGATGAGAACAATCGCCTGCGCATGGACACCGAGTTGAGGGACGTCGAATTGGGTGCGTTGGTGGCCGGCGTGTCGGGGCGGACCAACCGTCTGGAAGGGCGCCTATCGGGAACCTTCCGCGTCGACGAAGGTCTCACCTCAGAGCCGGCCTCTTGGAAGGGCGGGGGACAGGCCACCTTACGCAATGGATTC
The DNA here is from genome assembly GCA_903854475.1 of uncultured Verrucomicrobiota bacterium. Lineage (GTDB taxonomy): Bacteria > Verrucomicrobiota > Verrucomicrobiia > Limisphaerales > UBA9464 > SXXZ01. The sequence goes on along the minus strand of CAINWP010000223.1, from coordinate 11,000 downwards.
CTGTGGGGATTTCCAGTGTTCGGTGTGTTTTCCTCCATTCTCGACGGCATGTCTTCTGGGTTGGGCCAAGCTCGATTCACGGAGGGAACGGCCACGTATTCGCTGGCTCAGGGGGCCGTCCACACTCGCGATCTCCAAATGAAGTCGCCCTCGATGTCGCTCGGCTATTCCGGATCGGTGACCTTTGACAACAAGGTCGACATGCTGGTGCAAGGTTCGATGTTTCGCCGGGTGCCTTTGTTCGGTCCCGTGGCATCCATTGCTTTGTCGCCGCTGGAGAAGCTTTTCGAGTACCGACTGACCGGAACTCTGGATGAGCCGGTGACGGGTCCGGCTCATGTACCGACCTTGTTGCTCTTTCCCTTCAGACCTTTTGGAACATTGAAGGATCTCTTGCCCGAAGAGCGTCGGGCGGTATCGGATCCGGCGGCCTCCCCGGTCCCCAAACAACCTCAAAATCCCCCTGCGGTTCCCAAACCGTAATCGTGCTCTTTGCCCATGAATCGATCGGAACTCATTTCGTTTCCTGACACCGAAACCCTCGTGCAACAAGTGGCCGACCGCTGGTTGGATGCGGTCGATGCGGCCAACTCGGCGGGAAAGCCCTTCCACGTAGCCTTGTCGGGCGGTCGGGTGGCCGGTCGATTTATGGCCGCAGCCCATGGGCTGGGGTCCGCTCGGGGCACTTGTTGGGACACGGTTCACTTTCATTGGGGTGATGAGCGCTGCGTGCCACCCGAGCATGCCGACAGCAATTACAAGCTGGCTCAGACGGCCTTGCTAGATCCGGCGGGGATCGCAGTCGAACAACAGCATCGCCTGCGTGGTGAGTTGCCGCCGGACGAGGCAGCCCACTTGGCCGAAGTCGAGTTGGCCCGGGTGACCGGCACTGCTTCCGGCAGCGTGCCCGTTCTCGATTTGGTGTTTCTCGGCATGGGCGAAGACGGTCACGTGGCCTCGCTGTTTCCTGGAGCCCCGGAGTCGGTGGTGACCGCCACTCGATGGGTGATCCCAGTGATCGGACCCAAGCCACCGCCCCAGCGCCTCAGCCTGACCTTCCAAGTGCTGGCCGCAGCCAAAGAGGTGTGGGTGCTGGCATCGGGTGTGGGCAAGGAAGAGGCTCTCAAGGAGTCATTGCGCATCGGTGGAAACACTCCGCTGGCGCATTTGTTATCTCTGCGATCCCACACGCGCATTATGACCGACCTCCCGCTGCCTGCGTGAAGCAGTCTTAGCGCCGCGACAATCGAGGTGATGTGAGCTCGTAGATGTTACCATGACCACATCCTATCCGGTCCGACTTTCTAGAATCCCACTCGGGCTGACGCTGGCGGTGGGTGCGTCTGGTGCTTCTGCGCTGGGCCTTCAGATGGTTTGGGCACGGATGTTCGCACTGGGTCTCGGACAAGAGTTACCCTCCACCTTAGGGGTGATCACCGCCTTCTTTGGCGGACTGGCGGTGGGTTCGCGTTGGGGCGGTCGTGCTCTGGATCGACTGCCGTCTCCCGGGATTCGCTGTGCAGTGCTTGAGGCACTAACGGCCTTCTGGGCGCTGGCGACGGTGCTGCTCGTGCCGTGGGTCGCGGAGTTCTCCTGGCAGTGGCTCGGGCCTGCTCCCGGGGTCGGGCTTCACTGGGCGGTAAGCTTGTTGTTGCCGGGTGTAGTTTTGTTCCCGGCCACCGCGTGTCTAGGAGCCATGATGCCGGCGATGGAACGATTGATCTCGGGTTTCCGTGCCGATGGACTTCGGGTGGGGCCCTTGTATGCGGTGAACACCCTGGGTGCGGTGGTAGGTGTTCTGGGTTCGGTGCTGTGGGTGCAACGACGCTGGGGGCTGTCTGGATCGGTGATCGGATTCGCGGGCCTTCAGTGCCTTTGTGCCGTGTTGTTCTGGTGGACGGGACGCGGTGTGCGGTCCGTGGAACCTGTGACTTCGACGGTGGCGCAGGGTGGGGATCGTCTGGGCCCCTCGCGGCTCCGGGCCACGTTGTGGCTCAGTGGGCTTCTGGGGATTGGCTTCGAAGTGTTGGCCACCCGGCTTCTGTCGCAAGTCTTCGAGAACACGGTCTTTACCTATGCGGTGATCCTCGCCGCCTATTTGCTCTTCACCGCCTTGGGCGGGGCCTTGCAAAATCGGTTCGCTCCCAAAGCCAGTCGTGCGCTGGGGTGGTTACTTCCGGGGGTGGCACTGAGTGTGGCGATCGCGGGATGGGTTTTGCGTCAGACGCCGCTGCTGGTTTCGATGCTGCGTGGCGGCATAGGAACGCTCGCATTGCCGGCCATGGTTGCAGAATTTCTGGTGGCCAGCTCCGTGGTGGCTCTTCCGGCGCTGGCCATGGGAATGCTCTTCGCCTCGCTGATTTCTGAAGCAGGAAGGCATCCGCGTTTTCTGGGGGTGGCCCTGTCGTGGAACCTGATTGGCTCGGCTCTGGCACCCGCGGTGATGGCGCTCGGCCTGATACCGGTCTTGGGGACCCGCTGGAGTTGGATCTTGCTGGGTTTGGCATATTTGACGCTCGTCCCGGGGTGGCGGCGAATGCGTTGGGTCGCGATGGCGGGGTGGGCTGTGGCGGCGGTGGCACTGATGAGCCTGCCGAAAGACCTCCATTTGCAAACCCCTCCGCCCGGGGGGCGCATCGTCACCTTGCGAGAGGGGCCTTCGGACACGGTGACCACAGTGGTCCAAGCCGATGGGCACCGCAGTCTCCGTATTAATCAGCGCTTCACCATGGGTGGCACCGCCTCCGCCTTGGCTGAGCGACGCCATGGTCACCTGCCGTTGCTCCTGCATCCGGAACCGCGCCGGGCGTTGTTCCTGGGAGTCGGCACAGGCATCTCGTTCTCCGCCCTCGATGCGCACCCAGGATTGGTGGCCGAGGGAATCGAATTGGTGCCTGAAGTCGCCGAGGTGCTGCCTGAATTCGCATCGCACAATGCTCACAGTGATCGGCTTACCGTGCGGGTAGCGGATGCCCGGCGGTTCGTTCGAGCGTCTACTCAACGCTACGATGTCGTGATCGCCGACTTGTTCCATCCGGCCCGGGATGGGGCGGCGGGCCTCTACACCCGAGAACACTTTCAGGCGATCCGGGATCGCTTGTCGGACGGCGGTCTTTTTTGTCAGTGGCTACCGCTCTTCCAGCTCGATGCCGACGGGCTGAGGATGATCACCGCCACGTTTCTGGAGGTTTTTCCTGAAGCCTCGGCGCTGTTGCTGCGGCTCAACGCCGACACGCCGGTGATCGGACTCATCGGGGGGCAAGGACGACATCTTTGGTCGCCGGAGACCCTAGAGCGGCGTCTGAATCAGCCCAGTCTGCGGGAAGCCCTCAAGCCCATGGCCTTGGCCGAGGTCCTGCCGGTGATGGGCACCTGGTTCGCCGATACCGAAACCCTCAAGACCTACTCCCAGAGCGTCGGGATCAACACCGACGATCACCCGTTCTTGCTCTTCGACGCCCCCCGGACGTTGAGCCCGGTTCCGCCGAAGGGACAGGCCCTGCTGTCGGAGCTTCTCGATCTCCCGCGTCCGTTTCCGCAGGACTTGTGTGCCGGGCGACCGGCCGACGAGTGCCGTCGGTTCCGTGCCTATCTCGAGGCGCGTGACGCTCACCTCCGCGGTCTCATTGCCGAGTCTGAGGGACGCCCCGAGGAAGCAGAGCAGGGTTTCTTTCGGAGTGTTGTCTTGAGCGCTGATTTCACGCCCGGGTATGCCCAATTAATTACGCGTGCCTCGCTGCGAGCGCATTCCGATCCGAACGGAGCCCGCCGCCTGTTAGATCTTCTGATTCAGACCCGACCGGAGCGCACCGTCGCCCGCGATCTCAAAGCGCGTCTGGGACTCTGACTTGAGAATTCATGGTTCGGCTGTCTCCGTGGAGCCCCGTTCCCGGACATAACAAGGCCGAATCAATCGCCGTGTTAGGTAGGGACCGATCTCCGAGCGGTCCGTCCCCGTGGCACTGGTTGTCGAGAGTGCCTGCCTGGGAGAGTGCCGCATCTCTGTCCTGTTCGCCGGAGCGGCGCTTTGGGAGAAATCGACCTACCGGGGAGGTGGCAGCGGGGCCTAAGGGCCCGGAAGGCCGGTAGCGGCAAGTCGGTAGGGACGGTGTCTCACCGTCCGCTCCCTGGGCTGCCAAGTGAGGCGGGGATGGCCCGAGAGACTCGGTCCCTACCGGGGAGGTTCATGGGTGAGGCTGAGTTTGTGGTAGGACCCCGGCTGTATAGCCCGATGACCTCGGAAGTGCATGGGCGAGGCTGAAACAGCGGTGCCTAGCCCGGTCTGTAGGGTTTAGTCGGTTTGTTGTGATTGCTGGGCTGATCCTGCGATCGCTGTGTTGGGTGGGTAATGCAGAGTCATCCAATTGTGGCGTGACAAAGGACGAACAGTCGTCGAGACAATGTCCTGATCTCAATGGATCAGAACTTTGAGCCGCGTCACCGTCATGAATGCGCTGAAACCCTGTGAAACGGTCGAGCTGCTGCCCCAACGCCAAGGCTGCAAAGCGTTCACGCTCATCGAATTGTTGTTGGTCATCGCCATCATCGCCATCCTGGCCGGCATGCTCTTGCCGGCGCTTTCCAAGGCCAAGGAGCAGGGCAACCGGACCCGTTGCCTCTCGAACATTAAGCAGTTGCTGCTGGCGACGCAAATGTACGCCAACGACAATCAGGACTACATGCCCTACACCTCGTGGAGTTCGGGCACTTTCAATGTCGCCAACTGGTGCTATACGCGTGTGGCTACCAATCGGCCAGATCACACGGTGGAGCGCAGCCTGTTGTGGAACTACCACAATTCTAAAGCGTTGACCTTCTGCCCTCTGGACCGAACCAACACGCCACTCTTCAAACTTCGGGACCAGAAGGTTTCTAGCTACATGATGAATGGGGCCGTTTCAAAGTACTCGACCGGGCCAAAGGAACCTTTCTCGACCTACAAGCTCCTGCAGTTCAATCCGAATTCCATGCTGTACTGGGAGGCAGATGAGAAGCAGCCCTCCAATTTCGACAATGTCGCCAGCCGTCCGGATGAAGGGGTTACCCAGCGACACAATACGGGAACGGTCATGGGAATGTTCGGCGGTCAGATAGAATACATGAAGTTTCGCACCTACTATCAGGAAGCCGGCATTGGTGGCTTCCGAGGGGTTCGTCCCGGTCGCTTCTGGTGCGTCCCCGACTCTTTGACGGGTGAGTGAATCTGGAATTGGAGGAGCGAACGCATGAGAATTATCGATGGTGCCACAGTGTTGTTGGTGTGCGGGTTGCTGCTAGGCTGTGGTTCGCGGGAGGGCGAGGATTTAAAGACTGCATCCTCACCCGCGGAGGCAGCCAGTCAGATCGAGCGGGCCTTCGCCCATGCCTCGGAAGAGACTCGGCGAGCCGCAGATATGGCCGCTGAGGCCCTGCGTCGTGGCGAATACGAGAAGGCGGTGGTTTCCCTGACCACGGTGCGTGCGGCCACCAATGTCACCTTCGAGCAAGGTTTGGCGATCCATGGATCCACGGTGCAGCTCGAGGCGCGGTTGGCGGCGGAGATCGCCTCCGGCAGCGAATCGGCCCAACGTGCCTATGGTCTTCTGAAGGCCATGAAGGCGAAATGACGCTCACCTCCGAGGCCTCATCGCAGAGTCTCAAGGACGGCCCGAGGCACTGCTTGTCGAGAGTGCTTGTCATGAAGAGCGCCGCATCTCTGTCCTGTTCGCCGGAGTGGCGCTTTCGGAGAAATCGCCCTACCTCGGAGGTGGCAGCGGGGCCTAAGGGCCCGGAAGGCCGGTAGCGGCAAGTCGGTAGGGACGGTGTCTCACCGTCCGCTCCCTGGGCTGCCGGGCGAGGAGGGGATGGCCCGAGAGACTCGGTCCCTACCGGGGAGGTTCATGGGTGAGGCTGAGTTTGCTGAAGGTCCCTGGATGTAGCCCGATAACCTCCGAAGTGCGTGGGTGAGGCTGAGTTTGCTGAAGGACCCTGGATGTAGCCCAATGACTTCCGAGGTAGGGACCGATCTCCGAGCGGTCCGTCCCCGTGGAACTGGCCGTTGAGAGTCGGCCAAATCCTATTGGTCCAGAGTGAGGAAAAGGGATGGCCGTAAATCCAATTTGATCTTAAGTTTTCTAATTATCCCTTGGAGCCCGATTTGATAATGACTCTCGATTCCCACCTTTTCCGTTCCGGTGTTTTTCAGATCGGGTCGCTGTGGAGGACATGGGTGCTCGTGGCATTGCTCGGGACTCAGGTCTTGCCGGTGCTCGGTGACGCGAATACGCGCATCGATTTTAACCGGGAGGTCCGTCCGCTGCTCGTTGAGCACTGTTACCCGTGTCACGGGCCCGATTTGGAGAAGCGCAAGGGTGGCCTCCGGTTGGATCGGCCTGAAGGGGCAACACTAAAACTGGCCTCCGGCGCGCGTGCGGTGGTGCCTGGAAATCCCTCAGGATCCCGCTTGCTGCAAGTCATCTCGAGCGCCGACCCCGATGAGCACATGCCGCCGGCATCCACGGGTAAGCAGTTGTCTCCGACACAAATGGAGGTGCTGCGTCGGTGGATCGAAGAGGGGGCGGAGTTTAAGGGACATTGGTCTCACCAAAGGCCCGAAGACCCCACACCGCCCTCCGTCCAAAGGCAGGGCTGGGTGCGCAACGGCATCGATGCCTTCATCTTGTCCCGATTGGAACAGGAAGGACTCTCTCCCTCTCCCGAGGCCGATCGCCGGACACTGCTGCGACGTGTCAGCCTCGATCTCATCGGACTCCCGCCCACGGTGGACGAGGTGGATGCGTTTCTCGCCGATAACTCGGGCGACGCCTACGAGAAGCTGGTGGACCGTTTGCTCAACAGTCAGGCCTATGGCGAGCGCATAGCCGTGCCGTGGCTCGACTTGGCCCGTTTCGCCGACAGCGACGGGTACCATGCTGACGCCCCGCGCTCCATGTGGCAGTACCGCGAGTGGGTGATCCGGGCTTTCAACGCCAATCAGACCTTCGACCGTTTCATCATCGATCAGTTAGCAGGGGATCTCTTGCCCCATCCGACGCGGGATCAGCGCGTGGCCACCGCCTTCAACCGCAACGGTATGTCGAGCACGGAGGGAGGCGCTGACCCCGACGAATACCTCAACAAGTACGTCACCGATCGGGTGAACACCTTCGGGACAGTCTTCCTGGGTTCATCGATCCAGTGCGCCGAGTGCCACAATCATAAGTACGATCCATTCACCCAGCGCGAGTACTACCAGCTCTACGATTTCTTCAACCGCATCCCCGAGAAGGGGCTCGATAACGATCCGGCTCCGCCGTTCATCCAGGTTCCGACGGCCCGCCAGGAGACCGATCTAAAAGCGCTCCAAGAATCGACCCGGACGTTGGAAGCCAGCCACACGGAGCGATTGAGCGTAAAAAGTCCTGAGTGGGACTCCGCCCAGACCGCTTGGGAAACCGCTTGGCTGGCCGGCACAGAATTGGCGGGAGTCCTTCAGTTAGGGCCCTGGCGACGCGTGGGCCCCTTCGTGGAACCCGACGGCAAGGTGGCCTTTGAGCGGGAGTTTGGGCCGGAGAAGGGGTTTCAGGCCGACGCTGTGTTCGGCAACGATCGTAAGGCGTGGGTGCTCGAAGCCGGTTGGAAAGATGGCGTGGTGCAGGCCTTGTCGAACGACCTTGGAGCCACTTATTTGCACCGCATTTTGACCTCGAGCCAGGTGCGCACCCAGGCGCTCTTCTTGGGAAGCGATGACGGAATCCGCGTTTGGCTCAATGGCCGTGAGTTGCTGGCCAAGGATGTGAGTCGCGGTGCTGCCGCCAATCAGGAAGAGGTTCAGGCGGTACTCAAAACCGGAGAGAATCACCTCCTGCTGAAGATCGTGAACCGGGCCAGTGGCAGCGGATTTTACTTCGCCACCGACCGTGAAGCTGGAGATCCGAAGATGGCCGCCTTGCGTGAGATTGCCCGCCAGTCGATAGACCAGAGAACCCCGGCTCAGGCTTTGGAGTTGCGGACGTATTACCGCACCACCCGCATCCCCGAGGTGAAGGAGTTGACGGTGCGTTTGGCAGCCGAGAAAAAGCGTCGTGACGACTTGAATCGTTCCATTCCCACGCTGCGCGTCATGGAAGACATGAAGGAAGGGCGTGCCAGTCACATCCGGGTTCGCGGCGACTACCGATCGAAGGGTGAGCGGGTCACGGCGGACGTTCCCACGAGTTGCCTGCCGCCGGCTCAATACGTCTCAGGCACCAATCGATTGGATCTGGCCCGTTGGCTGGTAGATCCATCGCACCCGCTCACTTCGCGAGTCGCGGTCAACCGGTTCTGGGGGTTGTTCTTCCCCAATCCCATTGTCCGCACCGCCAACGAGTTTGGGACCAATGGCCAACCCCCCACCCATCCCGAATTGCTGGATTGGTTGGCCCGGCGCTTTGTCGAAGACGGTTGGAATGTGAAGACCTTCGTCCGGCAAATCGTGCTCAGCGCCACCTACCGTCAATCGTCGCGAGTATCGCCAGAAGTTCTTGCTCGCGATTCAGAGAATCTCCTGCTCGCGCGTGGCCCTCGGTTCCGGTTGCCGGCCGAGATGCTGCGAGACAACGCGTTGGCGGTCAGCGGATTGCTTTCCCAGCGTATCGGCGGAGTCAGTGTTCGCCCGTATCAACCCCCCGGGTTGTGGGAAGAGAAGATGTTTGCCGGCAACAGTTATCAGGTGGGACAGGGTGAAGACTTGTACCGCCGCAGTCTGTACACCTTGTGGAAGCGAACCGTGCCCAATCCCACGCTCCAAACCTTTGATGCGCCGGACCGGGCGTTGTGCACGGTGCAGCGGCCGTCCACCTGCACGCCGCTTCAGGCCTTCGTGACCATGAATGATGTGACCTTTCTGGAGGCGGCCCGGTTCTTCGCCCAGCGGATCTTGCGGGAGTCACCGGGTCGTGCCTCTTCTGATCGCATTGATTTTGCCATGAAATCTCTCTTGGCCCGACCGGCCTCTGATCGGGAGCAGGCCGCATTAAAGCGACTGTTGGAGGATCTGCTAGAGGCTTACGCCAAAGACATTCCTGCCGCCGTAGCCATCACGCGCGTCGGGCAGGGGCCCAAGATCCAGGCTTTCTCCGTCGCCGACCTGGCCGCGTGGACCGGCGTTGCCAGCGCTCTTCTCAATCTCGACGAATCGGTCACCCGCGAATGAATATGAAGACTGAAGACTCCATCTCTCTGCATCTGACGCGGCGCCATTTTTTTGCTCGGGGTGCCCGGGGCATTGGAACCGCCGCCTTGGCCTCGCTGCTGGGATCGTCTGACAGCGCAATCGCTGAAGTTCCGGGACTTCCCAAGGATACCCGCGTGCTGCATCGACCGCCTCGGGCCAAGCGGGTGATCTACCTCTTCCAATCGGGCGCACCGTCTCATTTGGATCTCTTTGATCCCAAGCCCCAGTTGGTAAAAATGAACGGCAAGCCCATGCCGGAAAGCCTGACGCGAGGCCAACGCATCGCGCAGCTCATGGGTCAACCGCTCAACTGCGTGGGCAGCCGTTTCCGCTTTGATCGGCACGGTCGGTCCGGCATGGAAATCTCCGAGCTGCTCCCGCACATCGGTTCCATTGCCGACGATATCGCGATGGTGCGTTCGATGCACACCGAGGCCATTAATCATGATCCGGGTGTCACCCTCATGCAAACCGGCCACCAGCAGGCGGGGCGGCCGGCCATGGGTTCCTGGATCTCCTATGGTTTAGGCAGTGAGAATGAGCAGTTGCCCGCCTTCGTGGTGCTGGCCTCGGGCCAGGGCCAAGATCAACCGTTGCTCACCCGCTACTGGGGCAGCGGGTTCCTGCCCACCAACCACCAGGGCGTGGAGTTCCGCTCCGGGGCCGAACCCATCCTGTTCGTGAACAATCCGCAGGGGATTTCTCCGGAGATCCGCCGCCGGTTGATCGACAGCACCCGTGAGATCAATCGAGAGCACTTGCAAGCGGTGGGAGACCCCGAGATCGCCACGCGTATCGCCTCGTTCGAAATGGCTTACCGCATGCAGTCCAGCGTGCCGGAGCTCATGGACATCTCGAAAGAGAATCGGGCCACGCTCGAGATGTATGGGGCTGAACCAGGCAAGTCTTCGTACGCCAACAACTGCCTCTTGGCCCGACGGTTGGCTGAGCGCGGTGTGCGATTCATCCAGCTGTACCATCGGGGTTGGGACCATCACAACAATCTGCCGGCCGACATCGCCAAGACAGCCAAGGCGGTGGATCAAGCCTCGGCAGCCTTGGTGCAGGATCTCCGCCAGCGGGGCCTGCTCGACGACACCCTGGTGATTTGGGGTGGCGAATTCGGCCGCACACCCATGAACCAAGGCGATAGCTCCAATGGCAACTATGGCCGCGACCACCACATGAAGGCCTTTTCGTTGTGGATGGCGGGTGGCGGGGTCCGGGGCGGCACGACCTATGGCTCTACCGACGAATTCGGCTACAACACCGCCGACAACCCCGTCCACGCCAACGATTTTCAGGCCACAGTCCTGCACTTGCTAGGCATCGAGCACACCCGCTTCACCCATCGATTCCAAGGTCGAGACTACCGCCTGACCGATGTCGGAGGCGAAGTGGTCCGAGGCATCCTGGCCTGAGCAGGTTTGAGCCCCTATGGCCCATGAACTTCCGAACATCAGAAAACAGACTGGCTTGCCATGTAGCTACACTGTAACCACATTCCAAGCATGAGCAAAACCGCGACTATCCGCACCCGGATTGAGCCTGTCCTCAAGAACGAGGTAGAAGCCATATTAGCCCAACTGGGACTGACGGCATCGGAGGCGGTTCATCTTCTCTACCGACAAATCCAACTGCAGCGAGGTTTGCCCTTCGAGGTGCGCTTGCCGAACAAGCTCACCGCAACCGTCCTCAATGCCAGTAAAGCGGGCCGAAACGTGAAACGGTTTGGTACCAAGAAAGAACTCTTTTCCGACCTGGGAGTTTAAGAACCAAGATCCGCGTTTCTCTTGAGAACCTT
>CAINWP010000222.1 GCA_903854475.1 uncultured Verrucomicrobiota bacterium | reverse complement strand
TAATCAGCGGCTTCAGTGACTTCAGAGGGGCGGCGAAAGCCGCCCCTTTTTTATTTTTTGTAGGCAGCGGTCCCCATATTTTCTCATCGACAGAGGTCAGTGCTCTGACTTTTGAATTTCCACCAGCGGTGATCGAAGAGAAGCCAAAACAAGCAGGCGGAGAGAGTTCCTATTCGGTGGTCGATCGGATCGTTCTCGAGGCCGATCAGCTTTTGGCAGCGGGTCAATTGCAGGCCGCCTTCCTGAAGATCAAGGCGATTAGCGGCCAGCAGCCGGTCAATGCCGATGCACTGCGGGTCTTGGGTAAGATCTTTGCTTCCAGCGGCCATTGGGAAGAGGCCTACGCCGCATTCCGTGCCAGCCTAGAAATCAATCCGGCCGCGGCAGCCACTTGGATGGGCCTAGGTTTACTGTGTCGGGACCAACGCAAGACCGGCGAGGCCCGGCACTGTTTCGAACAGGCGGTTTTACTGCGACCGAAGGATCCCTTTCTGCTGAGCAACCTGGCCGTGGTGCTGGGTGACGTGGGCCAAGTCTCAGAGTCCATTCGGCACTTTGAGGCAGCCTTACAAATCCATCCTCAGGCGACGACGGCGCACAGCAATCTACTGCTCACGCTGCATTATGATCCCGCCGGAACCCCTAGCCGATTGAAGGAAGAGCATCAGCGTTGGGCTGAACGGCATGCTCCCCCGGTTTCAGCCCAAAGCAGTGTGCAAAGCACGGTTCGCCGCTGTTTAGGTGAGGGGCCCATTCGCGTAGGGTTTCTCTCAGGTGATTTTCGCAGGCATCCGGTCGGCCGCCTGTTGTCCGCGGTTTGGCGGCAATGGTCGGCGAATGAGGTGCGGATCCACGCCTATGAAACGGGTGGCCCAGCCGATGACATGACCGACCAGCTTCGCGACCGGGCGTATCTTTGGCGACGGGTCGATGGATTGAGCGACCAGGCGGCGGCTGATCAGATCACCGCCGACCAGACCGACGTGCTCATTGACCTTTCCGGCCACACCTCCGGGCATCGGTTGGGGGTGCTGCACCGCCGCCCGGCGCCCATGCAAATGACCTGGTTTGGCTACCCTAATACGACGGGGCTCTCGTCGGTCGACTATCGTCTGACGGATGCCGAGGCCGATCCGCCCGGGGTGGAGGATCGCTATTCCGAACAACTCATCCGCTTGCCCCAGGTCGCCTGGATTTACCAACCGACGGAGCCGATCTTGCCTGTGGTCCCGCGCCCGAGCGCGCGTGGCGGACGCTTCACCTGGGGATGCCTTAACAATCCCGCCAAGGTGAACTCTGGCTGCTTGGAGGCCTGGGGCCGAATCCTTAACGCGGTGCCCGATTCGCAGTTGGTGCTGCTCGTGCGGGAGGACGACGAGTCGCGCGAACGGATTGAATCGGGTTTGCTGTCGGCTGGTGCCACGCCTGGGCAATGGATCTTTGTGCCCCCCGGGACCCCGCGGCAGTATTGTGAATACCACTATCGGGTGGACGTGATGCTCGATCCGTTCCCCTACAACGGAGCCGTAACCACGGCAGATTCGCTTTGGATGGGGGTGCCGGTGTTGAGCATTTGTGGCGACAGTTACCACTCTCGCCAAGGCTGGATGATCGCGCGGGCAATGGGTCTCGAAGAGTGGATTTGCCCCTCGCCCGAAGCCCTCATCACCAAGGCCGTGAGCTTAGCCAAAACCCCCGGCGCCATCCAATCCCTGAGCACCTCCCTGCGCTCCCGCCTACAAGCCTCCCCCCTCATGGACCACGCCCGCTTCGCCCGCCACCTCCTTTCAGTCCTGCGCGAGTCGACGACGGGGCGACGACGGGGTCGGTCTCACCTATTTACACAAAAGGGGCCACTGCATCATAAAATTGATGGTGCTCTCTTCTGGTAGAAACTGCCTTGCCATTCGCGACCGATCTCCGAGCGGTCCGGTCTGCGGCGGGCCGTGTCTGCGGCGGGCCGTGTCTGCGGACGCGGCGCTTTCGGAGAAATCGCCCTACCTCGGAAGTGCTTGTCGGCGACGGGGTCGGTCCCACCTATTTACACAAAAGGGGCCACTGAATCATAAAATTGATGCCGGCTGTTTCTTTCGGCGGTCGCTGTCTATCCGACTAGGATCCACGACCTGGTGAAGGCGGAATTAGGGGCATTGGACACTGTTTTCCATCACGACCTATTGGGTTGTCGGCTGTTTGTTTACGGGTTTTGTGGACCGTGTGCGTCTGGGTTCGGCACCCTTGGAGCAGGCCATTGGACTGGATGCTCCGACTGCTGACCAGTGGCCGTGGGGCCGGCGAAGGGACGCGGTCTCAACCCATTCATAAGCCTTGTTAGGATATCCGCTTTGGATATCCTAAAACCTGTGAGCAGCGAAACTGTGGTTTTCAAGGTGGGCAATAGCCTCGCTGTCCGCTTGGTCGGCGATTGTCGGCTTCCCCGTGGCACCCGCGTGCGTGAACGGTGGGAGGGTAAGACCATCGTTATCGAGCCGGTGGTCGACGAGTGGTCCCCTGGTTTCCTCGCCAGCGCAGGAACTTGGGACGAACCCATTGAACGTCCGGGCAGAGACGAACAGGCCCGGGATCCTTTCGCGTGAAATTCCTCCTGGATACCTGTGCCGTCAGCGACTACCTGCGCGGCGTGGAGCCTGTGGTCCATCGCATCCAGAAGGTCCGTCCGTCCGACGTCGGCATTAGCGCCGTCACGGTCATGGAACTTCGCTACGGTGCGGCCCGTCGGCAGTCGCCAAAACTCACTGCTTCGGTGGAAGCATTCCTGAGCGGCATTTCCATTCTGACCTTTGACGCTGAGGCCGCCGCGCGCGCCGGGGTCCTGCGGGCCAGTATGGAAACCAAAGGCCATAGCATCCCCTTGGCGGATTGTCAGATTGCCGGCACCGCTCTGGCTTACGACCTAACTCTGGTGACCAATGACAGTGACCTCCTGCGCGTGCCTGGACTCAAAGTGGCTGATTGGCGGTCTGGTGGTTGAGCCGACGTCCAACGAAGCCGCTTCAGTCGCCTGAGAGACGCCCCATGACCAAATGACCTTCGATATACAGAGGATCCTCGAAAGCAAAAGAGAGTTTCGTCGTGGGCTGGCAGCACTACCCATCAGCGAAAAGCTTCGGCTCTTGGATGCACTACGTGAACGACAACTGACACTGGGCTCGGGAAGCTCGGTGCGACTTAACGACGGATCTCGGCCGGACCGAACACCCTTTGCTTCGACGCGGCCTTGATGGAGGGCTTTGAGGTTTCTTGAACCGGGGCCGTCGGGGACTGGGGTGCCATCGGTAGGGATGGCGTGTCGCCGTCATTCTTTTGGCTGCATTTGGTAGGGATGGTGTCTCACCGTCCATTTCCTGGGCTGTCTGATGAGGCACATCGGGACCGAGAGGACTCGATCCCTACCGGGGGATGGCGGCCCGGCTGGGCCGCGGGGTTTTGGTAGGCGGCCGCTAGCGCTGCTGCCATCAGTAGGGATGGCGTGTCGCCGTCCATTTCCTGGGCTGCATTTGGTAGGGATGGCGTCTCACCGTCCATTCCCTGGGCTGTCCGATGAGGCACACCGGGACCGAGAGGACTCGATCCCTACCGGGGATGGCGGCCCGGCTGGGCCGCGGGGTTTTGGTAGTGGGGAACTTAGGCGCGTTGCTTTGGGACTTGCACGACTGTTGCTGGACGCCAACATCACTGCCAGAATACCAAATAAACCACCCTTCGATTTTATTGTTTACTCAACTAAAAATAAACGATGCGTATTTTGAACAGAATGGCACCGGTAAAAGGTGTTAAAATAATAAAAGATCAACCGACTGTTGTGTTTTTAACAGTTTGTGCAAAGGATCGCGGTTCATGGATTGGTCAAGAATCTGTACACAGAATGATTGTCGATACTTGGTCAAACGCAACTGCTTGGTTGGTGGGTGAATATCTTTTGATGCCAGATCATCTTCACATTTTCTGCACTCCAAATAGCAACAATTTTTCTATTGAGCAGTGGTTGATTTATTGGAAGCGAGATTTTAGCCGGAAGAGATTAAATGCTGATTGGTTATGGCAGAGGAATGCTTTTCATCATCGGATACGTGACCAAAATCAATATAAAGAAAAATTAGAATACGTTCGGCAGAATCCCGTTCGTCAGGGTCTTGTAAGAGCCCCAGAAGATTGGCCGCATTGTGGTGAGATAAATATCATAAGATGGTGAAATCATCAGCTTTGGTCTCACTATTAGCTCGGCAGGCCCGGATTCCCACCTTCCGACTCCCGAACTGCATTTGGTAGGGACGGTGTGTCGCCGTCCATTTCCTGGGCTGCATTTGGTAGGGATGGTGTCTCACCGTCCATCTCCCTGGGCTGTCCGATGAGGCACATCGGGACCGAGAGGACTCGATCCCTACCGGGGATGGCGGCCCGGCTGGGCCGCGGTGGTGCAATCGGTAGCAACAATCGGTAGGGAT
>CAINWP010000221.1 GCA_903854475.1 uncultured Verrucomicrobiota bacterium | reverse complement strand
TTGGACACGGTGGATGAACTCAGCCCTAGGGCCTCGGCCAGATCGCTCACCCGGGCATACCCGTTGCGCTCGACCAATTCCTGGATGCGCTCTAAGTGATCCTCGGTCGATTCCGACCGGGACAATGTCTGGGTGGCGGTTTCCTTGAGACGTCTCATGACACTCCGATCCTCCAATCGTTTAGTGACTCAACTGCCGGGTGGCTGCGCCCCGAAGGCGAGGATCCGGAGAGCCTGTCAGTTGTGTGATCCACGGGCTTCCAGGACGGCCGAAGGCCTGATGCAGCCACACCACTTCGAGTGCGGCGCGCGGGTCTTTTTGCGATTTAATCCAAGACGCGGCGCGTCCGAGCACCTCATTTGCATCGCGCTGGCGCAGCACCAGGCGAGACTGTTCCTGCTCCCAGCCATTGGCGGAAAGCGTCCGGTCTAAGAGGTCTGTCGTGGAAAGTTTCGTCAGATCGGGAGCGCGCCGATGCGGGGCCTTGCCGGAGGTGTTGGCAGTGACGCGCCAGATGCGCCCGTGCTCCTTGTCGCGGCGCGGATCGCGGAAATCGACCTCGCCGTGCTGGATAATAGGATTGCTCCAGTCAGCGATGTACAGCGCGCCATCCGGCCCGAGGCGTAGGTCGATGGGGCGGAAGGTGACGTTGGTGGAGCGGAGCAAGTCGGGCTGCTCCTGAGTCTGGAACGACGAACCCGAATCCTTCACCGAGAAACGCACGATGCGGTGCGCGCGGAAATCGCACGTGATGGCGTTCTCTTGCCACTCCTTGGGGAACGCAGGGCTGTGGATCACTTCGAGACTGGCGAACTTGGGATAATTGCCTGGGCTGATGCTGTCCGCTTCCCGGCGCATGTCCGAATAAGTGAAGTAGGTCGCACCATCGACCGCGTGGTAAATGCCCTTGCCACCGGCCCCGTCGGTGAAGAAGGAGTTGCCGTATTGGTCCCAATGGTGGCCCCAGGGATTGCAACCGCCACGGGTGAAGACCGACAGCGTCCAAGAGTCGGGATTGAAGCGCCAAATGCCGCCCGAGTTGAGTCGGCGCACCCCGTGGGCCGTCTCGATGTGCGTGTGCGTGTAAATCGACTGGTTCATGTAGAGGTGCCCGTCATAACCCCAGCGCAGCGTGTGGAGATTGTGATGGGTGTCCTCGGTACCGAAGCTCGACAAAGTGACCGTGCGGCGGTCGGCCTTGCCGTCGCCATCGGTGTCTTCCAAATGCAGAAGCTGATGACTGGCCGCCACGTAGCAGCCGCCCTTTCCATCGGGAACCACGCCCGTGGGAATGAGCAGACCATCGGCGAAGACGGTGTGGCGGTCGGCCTTGCCGTCGCCGTCGGTGTCTTCCAATATCACCACGGAATCGACCGCTGGCTGCCCCGGCTTGATTTGTGGATAGACCTCCGACGAAGCCACCCACAGGCGTCCCTGAGGGTCCCAGTTCATGTGGATGGGCTTGTGGAGGAGCGGGTTCTCAGCCCAGAGGCTGACTTCCAATCCGTCGCCCGCGTCGAAGGTCGGGATGGGCTGCTTCGAAACACTGGCCCGCGAATCGGCGGCCGCGCTGGCTTGGGTTGCCTTCTTCGCCAGCAGAGCCCGCACTTCGGCGATCACCTTGGGGTCGGATTGTTCGGACGGACGGAGACCGGCGATCCGGGTGTCCCACTCGGCGATCATCGGATCGAACTGCGGAATCTCGACACCATTGCGCCCTTGCTCGTGCTTTCGGAAGCCGAAGAGGTAGGTCCAGTTGGCCGGACGCCAGCGGTGGAAAAACAGCTCATTCTTGTGCTGGATGGCCGAGCGGAGCAGGGCGGTGTCGGTGCCTTTGGCCGGAGCTTGGATACCGAGCAACTCGGGCAACCGGTCAGCGAGCATGCGGTAGCCGGTGTCATTCAGGATGACCGGGCTCTCGTAGGTGACCATACGCAGCATCGAGATGCGACGCGTCGCGCCCAGGATGTCCACCACCGGAATTCCCGAGGTTTTGCCTAGGTTGCCCAAGGCCTCGGCAACCTCGTTCAGTGCCTTGGAGTGATTGGAATCGGGCCGTTCCCCTTGTTGCTGGATCGGCGTGAACAATACGAACCGCACCGGTTGGCCGCTGGCTTCGCGGATGCCGGTCATCAGCCGACCGGTGTCGGTGATGAATTTCGACAGATACGCCGCATGAGCCTCGCCGGCGGGAATATCAGCCAACTCGAGGGCCGCAGTCATGCCGTAGCTGAGGATGGCGACCGAGGGCTTGGCGATGGCGACTTGCTCCTGAACGCGCTTGAGCCAGATCTCTTCCGACTTGTTCCAATCGAAGCTGGCGCGGGCTTTGCCCATCGGGGTATCGCCGGCCCAGGACAGGTTGCGGAAGGTGAGGCGGCGGTCGGAATAGGAAGCGGTCAAAGCCGTCTCCAAGTGCCCATAATCGACCTCCCGCTCGAAAAAGGTGTCACCGATGAAGAGCACCCGGTCTCCGTCATTCAGAGAGGACCGCACTGGCTCGGCGGCAGGCAGGGCGGGCACACCCCGGCCCATGCCGAAGATCAGGACGCAAAGCCAAAGCTGGATTCGTTGACCGAGGAGCATGTGCAAGGGTGGCGGGAAACCGCCGATCCGGGGAAGCAGGAAAGAAAGGGGTATTGCGGATCGAAGCTACGCCCCCCCTGTGACCTACCCTGAAGCCGCCAGACGAGTCTCCGGCGGGGTGGATTCCAATCCTCATTTCATGACACGCACTCGAAACATCGGACAGTTTTCCGGTTTGTTTGCCTGCCGCCACGCAGGTGCCACAGACCTTTTCATCAGTGTGGGTGTCATGAATCCATGTTCACTCTTGCTCGCGACATCAATCCTAGCCGGAACTCTCATGGTCCCGCATGGAATGGCGGCAACCAACAACCACGGGAACGCTCCGGCGTTCATCACCATCGACCTGTGCTCCAATGGCATCGGCGACTCATCGGGAAGCTTCGGGGTGCCTCGCCTCGTTCCGGGCGAATTCGACATCGGCATCGATGTCGGCGCCGATGGCACGATCGATCGCTGGCTGTCGCAGGAACCGGCCACTTGGTTGGGCGGTGGCAATAGCGACATTATCCGTTATCAGGGCTGGGTGCGCTTGAGTTTCTTTCAGATCTCGGAATACGTCGGTCAACCGATGCGGATACGGATCGTCGACAAGAGCGCCAAGTATTACCTGGCGATCAATTCCATCGTCGTCAACGGAGCCGATGGTGTGGTGGTGCCGAACGTCCTCAAGAATGGTTCCTTCGAGGCGCAGAACCCGCTTGAAGGATGGAAGGTTATGGAATCGTCAGTGTCCCCGTCCTCGAAGCTGGTGACCTCCGATGAGACCGGTGAGATCCTCACTTACGGGAAGAACTTCTTCTCGACCCGGACCGATCCGGCCTCGTCCGATTCGACAGAGACGGCGGTGATCGAATCCGAGACCTTCGTGCTGCCCGGGATGACCAGCTTCATCTCTGGCAGCGTCTCGGGCGGCGGTTCTGAATTCGTCAACAACCTGGCGTCGAACGGCAGCGACAACGCCAGCGGCGTCTACCTGGATCTGGGTACGGCCACCCAGAATCCTAATGGACGCTTCGACCCGGAGACGGACATCGCCCTGAGGGGCTTCTGGCCCGGCTTGGGCACCGCCCCCGCCAACGATTTCGGGACCGTGATCCTGAACACCTCCGGACTCGAGGGCCGTCGGGCCCAGATTGTGGCTTTCGACGACTCCGCGGTATTCCACGTTGCCCTCGATGCGTTCCGCATGAACTGGGACTGGGAGGAGACCGTCATCAAGAACGGCGGCTTCGATGCGGGCGTTCCGACGCCCCAGAGCCATCCTGATGCGACGGCCTGGTTCGCCGAGGTGGGCAACGAGTTGACGCCAGAGCGGCATCCGTCCGGCCGAATCCCGAATTGGACGGTGGTGAAGAAGGCCGGGGGAACCGCGGACGCCTGGTTCTTCGACACAAGCGCCCGCCGGGACCACATGTCGGGTCGCACCTATGTCGGCACGGGCGGCGGAGACCGTTCGACAGTCGGCGTGGAGATTCGGTCCGACGTGTTCACGATTGCCCCCATCCCTGACGCGGCGTCCTCGCCCTTCGTCCAGTTCGCCTCGGCGCAGGGCAGCGACCGCATCCGATACACCGACGACGGAACCGATGTCGCCTACGGTCGGATCGAACTCATCGTCGATAGCAACGGCAACGGCAGCTTCGGGGACGAGGGGGACTTCCGATACCGCCAACGCAATCAGTCCATGGCGCTGAATCAGTCCAACAGCGGACGAGATCTCTGGCACTATCCTGAATACCGCTTCTACATCAAGCCGGAGCACCGTGGACTCCAAGCTGTTCTCCGGGCCGAAGACCGCTTTGGCGCCTTCAAGGCGAGTTGGGGTTGGTTGTGCCTCGACGATCTTTTTGTCTGGGATGGTGTGGGAGCGAAACTCCCGTTCCCCAACAGCGACTTCGAGGGCGGAACCCTCGAGAATTGGACGGCAGAGATCGATGGCGGGTCTGGCTTTAATTCGTGGTTGTCGGGAACCAAGGTGTCCTTGGATGCCGGCAAGGCGACCCACGCCGCCATGAACAACCGGAGTGTGAGTATCGACGGGGCGTTCGCGGTCGATACGGCCGCTCGCGAGACCGACGGCGGGGACGGCGGCGTGGGCCAGATCACATCGAAGGCGTTCCTACTGCCGCAGATTCAGACCCCGCAGTCGCTGACGCTGGGCATCCTCCGGACCAGCGGTGGCATCCAGGTATCGTGGACGGGACAGGCGACCTTGGAGAAGGCTGACCGTCTTTCAGGGCCTTGGAGCCCCATTGTAACGGGCGCAGGCCCCTACGAGACAGGTGCCACTGGCGATGCTTTGTATCTGCGCCTCAAGCGGTGATCCCGATGCTCGTTGATCCATCGGCGTCGACCTCGCGACGGCGGTCGAAGGCTCTTCCGCCTTCGACTGCCGTCGTCACTGACCCAAAACGAGGTTTGCGTCGGAAGATTTGCCCTCCGGACCGTCGGCACCGATTTGAACTTGGTGACTCAGTCTGCGGGGAGTTCATATGTCACCCACGATGATTGTTCGCTGTTCACTCCTTCGGGCGGCCGTTCTCCTTTTTTTTGTCGTTGTTCCGCTGAAGTCCCGCGCAGCGGATTCCCCAACAGGTCGGGGCTCGGAATTGGCCCTCAGGATCCGGCAACTGACGCCGGAGACACATTGGCTGGAGCGACCCGCGTTGGCCCTCCGGTTTGATGCCCACCACCCCCAAGGTCTGGTGAGGGTGGGGGATACCTTCTACCTGTCGTCAGTCGAGGTGACCCGGCGCCCGAAGGCGTTGAGTCCTCCGAAGGATGGATTCGACCGCGACCCTGGCGAGGGCGTTGGGCACCTGTTTCGTTTCGACCAGACTGGGCAGCAAACTGGCGACCTCATTTTGGGGCAGGGCTCGATCTACCACCCGGGGGGCATTGATTTCGACGGGCAGTGCATTTGGGTGCCCGTCGCCGAATACCGTCCTCGGAGCCGTTCGAAGATTTATCGGATTCACCTCAATCCGCTCGGGTCGACAGAGATTTTCAGCTTTGCCGATCACATAGGAGCGGTCGCCTTTGATCCGGCCGCGCGGGTTCTCCATGGCATGAGTTGGGGCTCGCGGGATTTCTACGCCTGGCGTGTCCCGGAGATCGGGGCGATCACCGACGCCCTGGTCGGTCCCGGGATCCTGCGTCGTCGCAACCCTTCCTTCCACATCGACTATCAGGACTGTCATTGGATCGGCGATGGGCAGATGATTTGCGGCGGTTTACGAAGCCGGCCCGGTCGACCGGGGGCGGGCGGAGAGGATTCGGTGGGAGGCATTGAACTGGTTGAGGCCGACGTCCCGCAGCCTGTATTCCAATTGCCGGTCGACCGGAGAAACCCCTCCGGCCGGGTGCTCACTCAGAATGCGTTCTGGGTCGAACTCTCTTTGGACGGGCTTCGGTTCTGGTTTGTACCCGACGATGGCCGCTCGCTGGTCCGAATCTTCGACGTGCCTCTACCAAACGCGAAAACTTCTGATCGTCCCAGTTTAGGGCGTTGAATCGAGGCTCGCGATTTATCGACCGGCGTCCACGGATTCGTCACCTGGATGGCACTTGAATCTCGCGGCATAGAATCAAGACACTGGTATCGATGAATTCGGTTTACCGACACGGTGTTTCTCAGACCAAACGCCACGCCTTCACCCTCATCGAGTTGCTGGTGGTCATCGCGATCATTGCCATCCTCGCGGGCATGCTGCTGCCAGCCCTGGGCAAGGCCAAGAGCAAGGCTCAGGGCATCCTGTGCATGAACAATGGCAAACAACTCATGCTGGGATGGACGCTGTATTCTGGTGATTATCGGGACGAGGTATGCCTTTCCTCAGGCTTAGGGGGCCTCGTGTCGACCCACAGCCCAACTAAGGTCTATCCGATGAACCAATGGTGCATGGGAACGATGCATGAAGGACCGAGTTGGACCAATTCGGTCCTCATCATGGATTCCCTTCTGTACCGCTATGTCGGCTCTTTGGGTGTCTATAAATGCCCTTCCGACCGGGCGACCACCCGGAGCCCGTGGGGTTCGGGCGGCGGGATTCCCAAAGTGCGAAGCTTGGCCATGAGCTGCTTCATGAACCCCCTTCCGGGACAGGAGCGCACCAGCGGCCGGTCCTACCGGAAGCAGAGCGACTTCGTCCTCGGAGCCGCGATGACCTGGGTGACGATCGACGAGAACCCTGCGTCCATTAACGACGGCTGGTTTGTCCACGAGTCCAGAACCTCGTTCGTGGACTACCCCGCATCCTACCACAACAGCGCGGGCGGACTTTCCTTCGCCGACGGACACTCCGAAATCCGGAAGTGGCGGTCGCCCATGATCGTGACTTACGGACAGCGTTCCCGGACCGATGCCCGCCTGGACACCATCGATGCAACGTGGCTCTTCGAGCGGACGACCGCGTATTGAGAGGCTGATCAAAAGCGGCTGATCAATCGCACAGCCTGGATTCATGCTGGCCAGCTTCCAGGTCGGTCTAACGGGTTGGATGGACATCCCCAATGGGATTCCCTCCAAGCCAACTTTCTCTTTGGCCGGAGAACCCCTTGATCCACTTTGGGAGGTGCGGAGTCGATGCCCTCTGCGCCGATGATTCACTCGCACCGAACGAAGATCCCTTGGACCCAGAGGTGAGCCTCCTTGATCCAACCGGATCAATCTATGCAGTCTCACCAATACATGACCGAGTTCTTCGACACGCACGCCCACCTGGATTTTCCGGACTATGCCGAGGATCTCGAGGCGGTGGTGCAGCGCGCCACGGCGGCGGGCATCACGCGAATTGTGACCATCGGAACCACGCTTGAGGGCAGCGCCCGGGCTGTGGCCATCGCCGAGCGTTTTCCGTCGGTGTTTGCGGCCGTGGGCGTCCATCCAGGACACATGGATGAGTCGCCCGATGAAATTCGGCCGGCGCTGCGCGACCTGGCCCGGCATCCAAAGGTGGTGGCCATCGGCGAGACTGGCCTCGATTTTTTCCGCCGCCCGGGTGAACCCGAGCCCGAGCCGGTCGCCGATGCGGCCAATCGCCGGAAGCAGGCGTCGCTGTTCCAGCAGCAGTTGGAGGTGGCGGCGGAACTTGACCTCAACGTCATCATCCACACCCGCGACTCATTCGCGCCGACCCTGGAGGTCTTTCGGCCCTACGCCGCGCGTGTGAAGGGCGTCTTCCATTGCTGGGTCGGCTCGGTGCCCGAGCTTCGCGAGGTCGAGTCATTGGGGTCGCTGGCCAGTTTCACCGGCATCGCCACTTTTAAGAACGGCGTGAATGTGCGCGAAGCGGCCGCGGCCGTGACGGGTGGGCACTTTATGCTAGAAACCGATTGCCCGTTCCTGGCCCCGGTTCCGTTCCGCGGCAAGCGTTGTGAACCCGCCTATGTGGCCCAAGTCGCCGCAGCCATCGCCGAAGCCCGCGGCCTGAGCCTCGAAGCACTGTCCGCCGAAACCTGCGCGACGGCCCGTCGGTTCTTTCCGAAAATGGGCTGATTTCTTGGGGGCTGCGACTCACCCCCAAGCCCCAACTTCGAAGCCCCTCATGGCCGCCGCAGGGCCCGTCATAGCCTGGGCTTTTTGGCCGGCTCCGATTGGGGTGCTTTGGCGGAAATCACTCCATGTGGATGCAGCGGTAGCCGGGATTGTTCGCCTCAATGAGCGGCCGACCCTCAGGGCCGAGAACGAGCAGGGCGGTGGACAACGCGTCGGAGACCGCAGCCTCTGGACCCACAACCACGGCACAGCGCAGGCGGCGAACGGGTTCTCCCGTGCGTGGATCCAGCACATGACCCAGTTCATCGCCGCCTTCGGTGAAGGACTTGCCCCAGACTGCGGAGACCGAGAGGGATTCGTCGTGGAGTTCGAGCGAATGTGTGACCGATGGCTCGCCAGGAGGTGCGACCGCGCCCGTCGCCTCGGGCACTGAATCCCGAGGGCCGGGTAAGCCCACCCGCCAAGCGCGTCCGTCCGGAGCCAATCCCCGAGTAATAATACTGCTGGTACCCCCGTGCAACAGCGCGTGCGGCACGGCGGCCTCGGTCAGCAGTTCGAGCGCCCGGTCGAGGGCGTGACCTTTACCGAGGGCACCCAGGTCGAGTTCCACGCCGGGGCAATCGAAGGTCACCGAGAATTCCGAGGCATCGAGACGGATCCGGTGCCACCCTGAGGCGTCGCGGGCCTGACGAACAGCCTCCGGCGATGGCCTGGAGCCAGTGCCGCCGACGAACCCCCAGGCCCGTAGCAGGGCGCCCACCGTGATGTCGAAGGCCCCATCGGTGGCCTCGGAAAGGACTCGAGCCCGCTCGAGCAAACGGAAGGTACTCGGTGATACCCGGACTGGCCCCACCGCAGCGCCGGCATTCACCCGGGCGATGTCCGACGAGTTTCGATATCGACTGAGGGCCGACTCGAGCGCGTCGACCTCGTCCAGGGCCTCCTCACCGGCAGCGCGCAACCGCTCTGGGGCCTGTCCCCAAAGCACCCACTCGAACCGGGTCGCCATCGCATGCCGAGCGAGGCGAACCGGTTGTGGTAAGCCTTTGGTATCGGTCATTAGTCGCAATTCAGGGGCCTAGGACTCCGACGGGAAAGGGGAATCAGCACGGTATTCCCACGGCCACCAGGGTTCGATTCCGACCCTCGCCTCCAGTTGAATGCTCGTGTAGCAATCTGTTGGTTCGGGTACAGATCGATGTGGGGTTCGGTGACGCCGTACGGCCCACGGAAATAACGTTTCCGTCCTTGTTGGATTTCCCGAAATCGTCGCTCCGTGCCGACCCGCGCGAGAACTCTATCGCCGAGAAACTCGACGCGATGATCCAACTAAGCATCGCGAATACCGGCATGAAGGACTGCTTCGACATTTGGCACCTCTCCCGGGTGTTTCCCTTCCGAGGCGGCGAACTGGCCGAGACCATTCGCGCCACGTTTGAACGTCGATCCTCTCCATTGCCGGCATCCATTCCCTTGGGCCTGAGCGATGAGTTCGCAAGGGACCCCACGAAGCGATTGCAGTGGCGTGATTTTTTGGAAGAAAGCCGTTCGCCGCAACCCGATGCCGGAACTGCCGGAACTGGTGGCCGCGGTGGCTCAGTTTCTCTTGCCCTCCATTTTGGCGGCGCGGCGCGGAGAAGCATTTCGATCCGTCTGGACGCCGGGCGGTCCGTGGCAGCCGGTTAAATAGGCCCGCAGCGAATTACGGTCGGGAACCATGACCGATTAATACCACCCCGCCGGATCCACGAACTCCTGAAATGACCAATTTCCGCTCTGCCGAACAGCAACCGCGAAACGGCGATCGCGTTTACCGCAGATCACGCAGGAGTATCCGCATTGGCACACCACTTTGACATCGCCCACTTGAATACGCTTCCGCAGGCTCCTGACTGATCTTTCCCCTTCGGGATCTTGCCCGCGACCTTCTGCTAGGAGTGGCTCTCGCCTGGCCGGAGGCGCGTCGATCAGCAAAGGCCACGTCCCACCCAACACCCGGCGTGCACCACGCATTCATGCCCTATTCGTAACCGCTCGCAACACCGCCGAGCTTGTCGTGCCACTGGCGACGGGTAGGGTGTTGCTCATGGCAAGAGTGCATTCGGTGCTGGCGGCGTCTGTGCTGTTGGTGGCAACGGCGATCAACAGTGGGGCCGCTCTCCCTCGGAAACTGGCGTCGTCGGTCGAACGCCTTAAAGCGGTGGGAGCGGAAGGACAGGGGAATGCCGCCGCTCAGGCCGCCTGGAACGAAGTCGCCAAGGCCAAGGCCAATCAAATCCCGGAGTTGCTCGTGGCCATGGATGGGGCCAATGACTATGCGCTGAACTGGATGCGCGCGGCCATTGAGACGGCCGTGCAACGCGAGACAACTGCAGGGGCCAAGCTTTCGCTCAAATCGCTCGAAGTCCTCCTTCGCGACACCCAACACCATCCGAGGGCCCGTCGCTTGGCCTTTGAGCTAATCCAGAAGCTCGATGCATCGAGAGCTCAAGCCTTGCTGCCAGAATTTCTTCAGGATCCCGGTTCCGAGCTGCGGCGCGAGGCGGTCGCTCAACTGATGGCTCGTGCGGCCGGACAAACCACTGCGGCCAAAGCCTCTGCCGTGACAACCTACCGCCAGGCGCTCGGGTTCTCCCGGGAGGCTGACCAAATCGAAGACATTGCCAAGCGGCTGCAGGACTTGGGCGACAAGGTCGACCTGGCCAAGACCTTTGGTTGGGTTGCGAAGTGGCAATTAATTGGACCCTTCGACAACGCCGGCGAGGTCGGCTTTGCCAAGGTGTACCCTCCGGAAGAACGCCTCGACCTCAAGGCCGAACTGGCCGGCAAAAGCGGGCCAGTGAAATGGTTCCCGTATGAGACCCGCAGCGAATACGGCTTGGTCGATTTCAATCAGGCGATCTCGTCGTTGAAGGGGGCGGCCGGTTATGCGACCGCCGAGTTCTGGAGCGACTCCGCCCGTACTGCCCAAGTGCGCTTGGGCTGCAAGAATGGCTGGAAGGTCTGGGTGAATGGGGCGCTGATCTTTGGTCGCGATGAGTACCACCGCTCGGCCGAAATTGATCAGTATCGCCTGCCTGTTTCATTGAAGGCCGGGAAAAACATCCTTCTCGTCAAATGTACACAGAACGAACAAACGCAAGACTGGGCTAAGGAGTGGGAGTTCCAACTCCGGGTCACCGACGAGCAGGGCACCCCGATTGTCTCCACCCGCTGAATCCGTCCCTGAACCTCGCTCACCCAACCCACGATTCATGAAAATTTCCCTCCTCCTGACTGCGGCCCTCACGGTGGCCGGTTCTCTCGGTGCCGCAGACTGGACACAATTCCGTGGCCCTAATGGAGACGGTCTTTCCAGCGAGACCGGTGTCCCGGTGCGCTTGGAACCGAGCTCGATCACGTGGTCTGTCTCGTTACCGGGCCGGGGTCTTTCATCCCCGCTCATCCTCGGAGACAAGGTCTTTGTCACGGTCGGCAGCGGCGCCCGGCAGGATCGACTTCATGTGCTGTGCTTCCGGGTGACCGATGGGGCATTGCTTTGGGAACGCCAGTTCTGGGCCACCGGTCGGACCATGACCCACGAGAAGATCGGTGCTGCCACCCCGACACCGGCCTCGGACGGTAAGGCGATTTACGCGATCTTCTCTTCCAACGACTGCGTGGCCCTCGATCTCGACGGCCGGCTGCTGTGGTTCCGCGGGTTGGGCCGGGATTACCCCAACGCGAGCAACTCTCTGGGCATGTCTTCGTCGTTGGTAGTGGTCGATGGTGTGGTGGTGGCGATGGTAGAAAACGACAGCGAATCGTTCACCGCCGGGCTCGATGCCCGCACCGGTGTGAATCGCTGGAAATTGGACCGCCCGAAGAAGGCCAACTGGACGTCGCCGGTGGTCTTCAAATCGCCCGGACAGCCTAACCGAGTGCTGCTGCAGTCGGCGCAAGGCGTGACAGCGGTGGACCCGACGACGGGCAAGATCGCTTGGGACATCACTGAGGGAGCTTCGACCGTGCCCTCGCTCGTGGTGAACCAAGGAAAGCTGGTCATCCCAGCCAACGGGATAACGGTGGTGGAGCCGGTCCCGGGCGAGGCGAAACCGAAGCCTGTGTGGCATTCGGCCCAATTGCGTCCGGGCACCGCCAGCCCTGTGGTCGTGGGCGGTCGCCTTCTGACTCTCAATGATGGAGGCATCCTTACCTGTGCCGATGTCCAGGATGGCAAACGACTCTGGCAGTTGCGGCTCAAGGGTTCTTTTAGCGCCACTCCAGTGGCAGCCGGCGGGCACCTGTACTGTGTCAGTGAAGACGGGCGAGTCCAGGTGGTGGATCCGTCGAAGGCCGAAGGCGTCGTGGTCAGTGAACTGCCCCTCGAACAGACCGTCATTGGAACTCCATCCATCGCGGCCGGATCCATCTTTGTTCGGAGCGATTCTCGACTGGTGCGATTGGGTGGCACCGCCCTGCGGTGAGTCGCTCGATGCTTTCCATCGGCCCGGACTTCGGAAAGAGTTCCGCCATGTTTTCCCCACAGATTCGTGCGTCTTGGTTGTGGCTGGCCCTGCTGATTTTTGCTGGGTGCGCCTCGCCGGGAGGACGTCCGGTCCATTCCGCCGCCATGAAACTCCACCTGCGGACTCAAAGTACGGGAGCTTCCGAGCACGTTGAGTCTTGGGACCCACGACGCACGGCCATCATCGTTTGCGATCTATGGGATGACCACTGGTGCAAGTCGGCCTCGGCCCGTGTAGGAGAACTCGTTGAGCCCATGAACCGGACCCTGGATGCGGCGCGGAAGCAGGGGGTATTCATCATCCACGCGCCCAGCAGCGTGACCGCCTTCTATCAGGGAACCCCGGCTCGAGAATTGGCTCGCAAGGCGCGTTTTTCGGCGACGCCCCAACCGCTCGCCACGGCGGAACGTTGGGGCACCCGCTGGTGCTGGCCCGACGCCTCACATGAAGGGGTTCTGCCGATCGATGATTCGGACATGGGCTGCTCGTGCTCCGGTACCAAGTGCACGATCCGTGAGGCGTGGACTCGTCAGCATCCGGGCCTACGGATTGAAACGGGAGACGCTCTGACCGACGACGGTCAGGAAACATGGAACTTGTTGGCCGAGCGCGGCATCGACCATGTCATCTTGTGCGGCGTGCATCTCAACATGTGTGTGCTGGGTCGCCCCTTCGCCATTCGGCAAATGGTCCGCATGGGCAAACACGTCGCATTGATTCGCGACCTCACCGACACCATGTACAACCCGGAACGTCCGCCCGGTGTGGACCACTTTACCGGCACCGATCGGGTGGTGGCCCATGTGGAACGCTATTGGTGCCCTTCGTTCACCAGCGCCGACATCACCGGTGGAAAGCCCTTCCGATTCCGCGAGGATCACCGTTGAACGCCACCGGCAAGATTGACGCCGTCACCCGAGACCGGTTGTGTTGAACGAGATCATGGCCAAGCCTGTTGCCTGCCTGCTGTGCCGCCATGAGCGGACCACGGCAATCGATTCCCTCACTCCCGAGGAGATCGGTCGCCTGTGGCACTACTTCGGCGTGACCCTCGGCCCGGAGGCGCAGGCCTCGTTCCAAGGGGCTGCACGAGTGATCCAGCACCGGTGTTTGGCCTGCGGGTTCGAGTTTTTTGATCCGGTGCTACCGGGCAATGGGGCTTTCTACACCGACTTGCAAACCCAGGTGGCACGGTATTACCCGGGTGATAGCCCCTCGTTTCTCCATGCAATCGACTTGGCTGTCCGAGTCGGTTCCCGCGATTGCATGGATCTCGGGTGTGGCGATGGAGGTTTTCTGGATTTGGCGCGTGCCAAGGGCATTGAAACCCACGGCCTCGACCTCAATCCCAAAGCGGTGGCGGCGGCGCAAGCCAAGGGGCATGCAGTCCAGGCATCCACTGCAGAGGCCTTCGCGCAAAGCCATTCGGGTCGGCAATTTTCATTGGTCACCGCCTTCGAGGTGATGGAGCACGTTCCTGATCCGGTGGCGTTTTTCCGAGACGCCGCCCGATTGGTGGCTCCGGGCGGGCATTTGGTGATTTCGGTTCCGCACGGGCAGGGACTTTACCGCTGGTGGACCCTCGAACCGTGTCAGTGGCCGCCCCATCACATCACCCATTGGCGTCGCTCTGATCTCGAACGTCTCGGTGAGCAGCATCAAATGGAGCCCGTCTGGTTCGGTTCCGATCCCTTGAGGGGCGTGCAAGTTCGAATCAGTCTTCAAACTCAGGGAGACTTGGAACACGTCTTGGGTCGAAGACCTTCCAAACCGGGTCGATTCTGGACCGAGTTGATGACCTTCCTTTACCGGGTGGGGCTCTGCCGCCACTACCTCCGCTGGGGAACCAGTTTGCATGCGCATTACCGCAAGCCGCTGGGCTGAGCAGACGTAGGCGAACCCGCTTCGACAGAACCTAGCCTGAGCCTGCTTCCGCATCTTCCAAGGTGATCCCCTGAGTGATTCCTGTACTGATCAGCGCTCTACCCTGTGGGCTGCGATTCGAAGTCGGCCGCGTCTGCTGCTGGCTCTGTCCCTTTCAACTCTTGAATTCAACCCGATGAGAATGACGACCTGGACGAAACTCACCGCAACCCTGATGTCAGTTTTGGCCGTCGCGACGACTGCCCTGGCCGCGGAGGCATCGATGGATCGCTTGGTTATTTCGGTGAACCCGAAAGTTCTCAGGCCCACAACGCAGCCGAACCTCTCCGGAGTACTCACCCTCAAGGCCATCGATTCCCAGGGAGGCGAGCAACTCGTTCCGATTTCCGAGGCCGCGATCACGGTCAAGACCAAGGTCGCCAGCGGCGGTGTCACCGTGGCTGTCCTCAAGAACGGAAAGATCATCCCCAAGGAAGGCGGTGTTGCCACCGTCGAAGCCGTGGTCAAACGAAACGGCCGGGAGTTTAAGGCGAGCACCGATGTGGTCGTGAGCCCGTTCTACCGCGACTACCATCAGGCGTTGGTGCTGAAGCTATTTCTCGGCATGGAAGGCGAGCCGGTGGAGCGATTAGCCAGTGATCCCACCTTTCGGAAAGGCCACGAAGTTTTTTGTACCTTCGAAGAGGCGCTCGAAGTGATTCGCAAGACCGACAACCTGACGCGCGGAATACCCAAGATCATTTATCTGGTGGGCTGGCAGAAGGGCGGGCACGACCACGGTTATCCGGCCTGGAGCGAGGTCAACCCGCGCCTCAAGCGCTCGCAAGATGCCACGGCTCTCGCGAGCCTCCGATGGCTTATCCGCGAAGGCCGGAAGTTCAACACCACCGTCAGCCTGCACCTCAACATGGTGGATGCGTACCGGCACAGCCCCCTGTGGGACGAGTACGTGGCTCACGACTGTTTTGCCAAAGACGAGAGCGGAAACCTGCTGGTGGCGGGCATCCAAGTGAAGGGCGATGACATGTACAATGTGGTCTACCCCAAGGAATGGGCCGCCGGTTTGGCGCAGCGGCGCATGGATGCACTTATTAAGATGATTCCCGAACTGAAGGCGGGGCACACGATTCACGTCGATGTGTTCATTGCCAACCGCGATGGCGGCAAGCCCATCAGCCCCTGGCATGCGAAGCCTGAAAACGGCGGGCTGACCCCGGACAAATACGTGGAGACGCAGCGGCAAATTTTCCATTACTGGCGTGACCGAGGTTTCGATGTCACGGGTGAGGGAACAGGCTGGGCACATCCGCCCGGCGAGCACTTTGTTGGATTGCAGCCGATGTCGTGGTGGTACTCATGGAACCCCATGGAGGTCCCGGAAAGCTTGGGTGCGCGGGGTCGCACCGACCGTGATGGGGATGGTGACTTCCGCTTCGGCTCGAGCATGCATGGCGAGGAAATCTGGAAGGCGGACAAGGACACCTTGCCGGGGTTTCTCGGGATGTTCTGCCGCACCACGCTGCCTTGGTACTACCTCGGCCGACTGGACCGGTTGAAGGTGGACGCCGGCGCTGTCCACTACAGTGGCGGGGTGATCGCGAGAACCGAAGACGGCAAAAAGATCATCCGCAAAGGGCCGTTCCTGCTGCGCGAAAACGACAACTTGTTCGTCCCCGCGCTGTGGAACCCCAAGGAGATCATGGCCTACAGCCGGCAGGGCTACACTGACAAGTCCTGGCAACTGCCTGCGGACTGGGCTTCCGTCCGGCACGTCACTGTCCAGAACATCACCTTGCAAGGACTCGCTTCCGACAAGACGACGGTTCCGGTGATCGACGGAGCCCTTCGACTGACGCTCAAGGCCGAGCAAGCGGTGTCGATTGTGCCTGCAGTCCGCAGCCGTTGATGCCTTTCGACACACCGTATCAGCCGGTTTCTGAAGTTGAGGCACCGTTCGTGCCCTTCAGTGAATGCCCCCTGAAACACGTTATTCAGTGGACGATTCGTTGCCTGGCAGTGCCCTGACGCTACCTCGTCGGGAACGTGTTCAAGGGCAAGGTAGAAGCGCTGCCTGTGGATGAGCGTAGGCGTTTGGCTGCCCTCCTTGTCTCGTTGAGGCACAAAGATTCGGTCGACTATCCCGCTCGGATGGCGCGGAAGATTGACGACGATCTACCCGAGAACTGGGTGACCTTGGAAGAGATGGACCGTAGGTTGACCACTTGATCGATGGCCTACCGGTTGTTGGTCTCCATCGAGGTGATCGAGTTTATCGAGCGCCTGCCGGTAATGACGCGGGAGGCGCTTCGCTTCGCCATTCACTCAATTGGTCGTGCCCCCTTGGGGCGGTTCGATGCACTCGACCGCGTCGCCATCGGTCGATGAATGCAGATCACGGTGATCGGTGACTACGCCCTGATGTACTGGGTGAAAGGGGGTACTGGGTGAATGAGGCTGACCCGCATGTCAAGGTGCTGGACATTCACGCAGCGGACCAAACTCCCCCTAAGGCCCACGGCGTGTGTGGATCAGTAGTCGTCGGTGGGGCGTTCGATTCCTGCTTAAGCCCCAGGACAGAGATGGTGCGTGGATCGTCGGCACGCGAGTGTCGCCGGTTCAGGCTGCCACTGATGGCATCTTGCCCTACGGCTAGGATTAATGGATCTCAAGCTCCGTTACCGCTGGGTCCACCAGGACCCTGATCGCTGCAACGCCCGCACGTGGTGGATCACCGACGTCCGGGCGAAGCACTCGATGAATGGTCCTCGGCGACCATTTATACGCGACATCGTCGCCTCTTTTGAATGGTGGAGGCGTCATTCAACTACGACCGGCTGTTCCAACGGCGGCGCAAGTCCATGAGTTGTCGGGTGGCCTGGAACGACAGCCAATCCAAACCGGGAGGCCGCGTGGGCAAGGGGCGTCGGGGCAGGGGAGGTTGGCTGGCGATGTGCCGGAGGAATCCGGCGAAGGTTGCCCGGTACACCGACGAGGCATGGCCGTGAACCCGGTCGATGGCTCGGCGTCGGACGGTTTCAATGCGAGGGGCGGGCCATTGGGCCACTTCGGCAATCAATGCAGCGAGCGCCTTCAGGTCGCCGGCCGGATAAGCCAATAGGGGATCCACCTCCGACGCATATCGGTCACCGCCGCTACCAATGGCCGGGTGGATGGGGATCACGCCGGCGGCCATGGCTTCGAGCAGCGCGATGGGTGTGCCTTCGTAGTCGCTGACAAAGAGCAGGGCGTCCCAGCTCGATAGAATATCCCAATACTCGGCTCCCGATTTGCGGCCGTGGAAAACAAACCGTTTTCGATCCGGTAATTGGCTCTCCAGCCACGCTCGTTCAGGTCCATCACCCAGAAATTCGAGTTGGTATTGAATGCCACTCGCATTCAATCGGTTCACCAGTTCAGGAATGCGATCGATCCGTTTTTGTTCGTGAGCGAGGCGGCCGCAGAAACCCAGACGGAGCGGGGAACTCCATGGGCGGGCCGGCCCGGGCAGGGCCGCGGGCGGGTCGATGGGATAAAGGACCCGAAGCAGGCGGTCGGGCGACAGATCGGGGCGGGCTTGCATCACGCGCTCGGCGATGCGGTCGTTGACACAGGCGAAGCCGTCGGCCCAGTGAGCGCGGGTTTGCAACTGCTCGTCGAGCCCCGGCGTGTCGCTGTGCAAATACAAGATGCGACGGCCCGGAGGGAACAAGTCGTCGAAATACGGCCAACCCCAGGTCGTGTGGTAAACGACCACGTCGGCCTGCCATCCGGGGAACGCCCCAGCAACCCGTCGACGCGCTTGCCGAATAGACAGGTTGTCTCGGAAACCAAGAAAATGAGCACGAGGCCAACCGAGGGCAGGATCCTCCCAGAAGACAAGGAACCGCGAATCGATGCCTTGGTCCGCGTCGGTGTCATGGTGTGAACGCAGCACCGACTCGACGCCTCCGAGTCCGGCAAACTGGGTGCCCACCGACAACACCTTCACAGGGGCCTGGTCTCGAGACTCAGTCGAGATCTTCATCATGCGACACGGTGGCCGGAGGTTTGTCGGTCAATCGCACCCAGATGCGGCCCTCCTGAATGCGCGTAGAAAATGTCCGTAGCGGTTTGTCTGGTCGAGTGATGCCGACGCCGCTGCGAGCATCGTAAGCCCATCCGTGCAGCGGGCAGTGCAAGGTGCACCCATCCAAGTACCCAGACCCCATGGATCCGCCGCGGTGCGGGCAGGCGTCTTCGACTGCATGGAACCCATCGTCCAAGCACACTAGGGCGATTCGGACGCCACGAGCTTCGACGGTTCTGCAGTTTCCCGGGGCCAGGCTCCCGGCCTCGGCCACATCACACCACGTGTCCATGGACCGAGATAGCCACCGCCGCCGCCCGGAATGCAAGCTCACCGAGCAGATCCCGCGGTATTGTCGATGCGGTTGCCACTTGGCATCAGGCGTTCTGAGGGTAGCCTTAGGCTCACTGCCTACCATGATGCGCCATGTTTTGTCCGGGCTTTGCCTAGGAATCCTCACTGCGGTCGCCCAGAACGGTGACAAGCCCGGAGAGGCCCAACGCGAAGTGGTTGCCGCGGACCGGATTCCACCGGCTCCGGTGCTGTCACCGGCTGACCAAATCCGAACCTTCCGACTGCCGCCCGGATTCTCTGTCGAAGTCGTGGCGGCCGAACCCTTAGTGCATTCACCGGTGGCGGTCGAGTTCGACCCTCAAGGTCGTCTGTGGGTGGTGGAAATGATCGGCTACATGCCCGACCAAGAGGCACGGGGTGAAGCCAACCCGACCGGTTCCATCGTCATCCTCACTGACACCGATGGCGATGGCCGCATGGATACCCGCACAGTTTTCGCCGACCATCTCGTGATGCCGCGTGCCATCCACCTGACCCACGGTGGAGCTCTCGTGGCAGAGCCCCCCAAACTGTGGTGGATGAAGGACACCAATGGCGACGGTAAGGCGGACCAGAAGATCCTCGTGGCCAGCGACTACGCCACTCAGAACGACCCGGCGCTGGGGCTGAAATCCAATCCAGAGCACGCCAGCAACGGGCTGCTGCGCAACCTCGACAATTGGATCTACTCAGCCGATCACACGGTTCGCTTTCGCAACACCTCCGGCTCACCGCCGACGTGGATCCGCGAGGAGACCGTCACGCGCGGCCAGTGGGGCATCAGCCACGACGACTCGGGCCGGTTGTTCTACAACTCCAACTCCGATCAAATTCGCGGTGATCTGTTGCCGACCCATTATCTGACCCGGAATCCGAATCTTAAATCTCCGGTCGGAGTGAACGCCCAGTTGGCCAAGTCCCAACAAGTTTGGTCAGCGCGAGTGAATCCAGGTGTGAACCGGGGCTACCAGCCCAACACGCTCACAGCCGAGGGAAAGCTCGCGAGCTTCACGGCGGCCTGCGGACCGCTGGTGTATCGCGGCAATCAGTTTCCCGAAGACTTCCGTGGCGACGTGTTCTTGTGTGAACCGAGTGCGAACCTCATCCGCCGCAACACGCTCACGGAACAGGATGGCGTGATCACGGCCACCAACGCCTACGACGCCGACGAGTTTCTGACATCCACCGATGAGCGCTTCCGGCCGGTCAACCTTCAGAACGGTCCCGATGGGGCTCTTTATGTGGTGGATATGGCGCGTGGACTCATCCAACACCGGATTTATCTGACTAGTTATTTGCGCAAGCAAATCGAGTCTCGAGGGCTGCAGGCTCCGACCGACTTGGGGCGCATTTATCGGATCGTCCATTCCGGAAAATCACCCGATCGCACGGCGCGGTTGCCGGAGAAACCGTCCACTCGAGACCTGATGGTCCGCCTGTCCAGTGCCAATGGATTCTGGAGGGATACCGCCCAGCGCTTGCTCGTGGAGACGCCGTCATCTGAGTCTGCCGAGGCCTTGCAGCAGCTGGTGTCTCAACGCGACTCCACGCCTGGGGTGGTGCGTCTCCAGGCGCTCTGGACACTCGAAGGGCAGGGGAGGTTGAGCCTGGAAACCCTTCTGTCGGCCCTCGATGATCCGGATTCTAAGGTGCGCTCTGCTGCGTTCCGAATCACCGACAGCCTGCCCCCGGGCCCCGTGCGAGAAACGTCGGTTGAGCGCATGATCCAACGCGCACCGTCCGTTCGCGGAGACGCCCAGATCGCCCTGCTCTGTTCTCTAGGAACGATCGGCACACCCGCGGCCGATGCGGCCATGCGATTTTTGCTAATGACCGGTCCGTCGACGCCGTTGCGTCAGGATGCGGCGATTAGCGGGCTCAAGGGGCGCGAGTTGGCATTCCTGACCCAATTGCTCGGTGACGCCCAGTGCGGGCCGGACAAGCAAGACCACGCGCCGTTGGTATCGAAGCTGGCTCGCTGCATCGGGGTCTCGGGACGTCCCACTGAGATCGCGGCGGCGCTGAACTTGGCGGCGAAGCTCAAGGAGAACGAGTGGCCGTTGCCGGCCTTTTTAGACGGATTTGTTGGCCTCGTTCCGGTGGCTACCAAAGGAGCTCCGGCTCCGCGAATTAAGCAAACTGAGTTGGCCGCTGAACCCGAAGGATTGGCGGCACTGCGGCGTTCCACCAATGCGGAGATTGTTGGGCGAGTTCAAAAGATCACGTCGCTCTACTTCTGGCCTGGCAAATCGGCCAGTGCTGAGACCTTGGCCGCAGCCAACGTGCAAGCCTTGCCTCCGATCGCCAAAGCCAGTTTCGACCGAGGTCGTGAGATTTATCCCACTATTTGCGGCGCGTGCCACCAACCCCATGGGAATGGTCAGGAAGGCTTGGCTCCGCCGTTGGTGGACTCCGAGTGGGTCCTGGGTTCGGAGCAGCGCCTGATCCGGGTGGTCCTGCATGGCTTGCGCGATGCCATCACGGTCAAAGGTATCCGCTATGAGTTGAACATGCCGGCCTTGGCTGAAGCCTTGGATGATGCCCAGATCGCCGATTCCTTAACCTACATTCGCCGCGAATGGGGTCACGCCGCAGCGCCGGTGTCACCGGATGCTGTGAAAACTGTCCGGGCGCTCGAATCGAAGCGCGAGGATTCGTGGACGCAGGCCGAACTGCAGAAGATTCCGTGACTCAACGGTGTGTTGGGCGGTTTCGCCCCGTTGGATTCATCGAGACTAACAAAGGTGATTCCGCCGGAAACCCAGAGGTTTTCGGTCGGTGTCATTCGAATGCACAATGTGTGTTATATTCACTTCCTAGGTAGGGACCGATCTCCGAGCGGTCCGCGTGTGCCGACGCGGCGCGTTCGGAGAACTCGCCCTACCTCGGAGGTCCTTGGGTGAGGCTGAGTTTGCAGCAGGAATCTGCGATGTAGCCCGATGAGCCTCCGAGTCCGATCCTGCTCCTAGGTAGGGAC
>CAINWP010000220.1 GCA_903854475.1 uncultured Verrucomicrobiota bacterium | reverse complement strand
GTGACTATTCTAGGACTTTCATGGGATTTAGAATTGGGATTTAGGTAACAACACCACAACAGGCCGAAAGGCATTGGTGACGCCGTAGTCATTCGCGGCTTTCAGCGCGGAAGGATATGTAACAACACCACAACAGGCCGAAAGGCATTGGTGACTCGGGGGCGGAGGCGATGAGGCGAGCGTCCTCGGGCAGGTAACAACACCACAACAGGCCGAAAGGCATTGGTGACTCCTTCGTGTCCGCCAGCACCTTGTCCATCTCTTTGTCGCGTAACAACACCACAACAGGCCGAAAGGCATTGGTGACGGAGCCACGTTTTACCGCCGTCGATGCTGTGTTCGCGTTGTAACAACACCACAACAGGCCGAAAGGCATTGGTGACTTATCAAATGCGGCTGTAGGATTAGAACGCATAGTTTCGTAACAACACCACAACAGGCCGAAAGGCATTGGTGACGTCACGACTTCAACGAGAGCTTCGCCGCGCTTGATCCAGGTAACAACACCACAACAGGTCGAAAGGCATTGGTGACGCCCTCTAATCCCGAACGCTGAAAAATTGGTCATCGTTGTAACAACACCACAACAGGCCGAAAGGCATTGGTGACTTGACCTCCCTCGCTTTGAGCATTGCGTCGGCTCCTTGTAACAACACCACAACAGGCCGAAAGGCATTGGTAGCTCTCGTTGCCGTCAGCAGCATCGCGGACGTGCATCAAGGGAATCGGCACGACCTGAGCGGATTCGTCGGCATAGGCCCGCGCTTCGGCCGGGGCCGGGAATACCGCGACCTCGAGATCGTGGATCGTGTGGGCACCGGCGATGTGTTCTCCGCCGGCCTCTTGCATGGACTCCTGTCAGGCCTACCGCTCGGCCGAACACTAGACTTCGCCTTGGCTTATGCCGCACTGGTCCACACCACCCGGGGAGACACCTCGCAGTTCCGGGCCGCAGAGATACAAGCCCTCGCCGACGGTGCCTCGGCCTCGATGCGGCGGTGAGCGGCGGAGCGGACGTTCGGGTCGGGCACAACACTTTGAATGGGGCCGACAAATCCTGGGTCGGGCGAGGCTACACCAACGCCGCTCCGCGCTCAGTCAACCACTGAACCGCCTCGTCGAGCTCGTTCAAGGATCCCATCGGGATCTCCTTGAGCCGGTCGTGGATCCCGGAGCGATCGAACACCGCCAAACAAGGCTCATCGCTGAAACGGCTCAGGTATTGGATCGCCTCAAAACCCGAAGGGTGTCTTTGAATGGCTAAAGACCAGGACTGGGGCACATGAAGATCTGCGTCGTAAACGGCCGACACATCCACCCTCATCACCTCCCGCGTCCTCCCATCACCCATGGAGCACACTCGCAATTGGGGGACTTCAATCCTGCTCAGGCTGCAGCCGTCCCACTTCACCTTGGAAATCACCTGCCTCCGCCTAAAAATATCGTCTCCGAAATACTCCCAAAGGCACGTCGAGAGAGACGCTCCCACATACAGCAGGGGAAAGAGGGATTCCGGATGCGAAAAACGATGGTAGGGCCGGATCCCGAAGTCGATCGCCGGCAGTTCTGATCGATGAACCCGAAACCAATGCCGCTTCGGCTGACGCGACATCGGGATGCTGAGGCTGTTGAAATCCGAGCGCGGCAGGTAGGTGTCCCGACGCCCTGAAGACGGATCACTCGACATAGGCCTGAGCGCTCAGCCGCACCTGTTCGAGCTTCTTCTCGCGCAACAGGTCCAACGGCCGCTTTCCACCCAGCGACGGCTTCTCCTGAAGGAAGAACAGCATCTTCGCCCACGTATCGAGACGTTCGTCCTGATTAAGAATCCTCAACGCCTCCTCGAAGCCCGGCAGCACATGCCCATGGGCATCCAATTGCCACCGTGGAAACCGGGCCGCTTTCAGCCGCTCTTCCCGCCACGCCAACAACGTACCGGCCTTCAAGCGCTTCATCACCGCCTGCTTGGAGAGGCCCAAGAGGCCGGATACGGCCTCCGACGACAGGCTTCCGCCCTCCTCATCCATCAGCTCCTGCCGGGCCAAAACTCCCCGAGCCATAGCCAGATCGAGCTTTTCCCGACGGGTGGAACCCCCGCCAAATGAATGGCTAAACGCCACCTCCGCCAGTCGGGCCAAGGAGCCGGCCGAGCGCTTCGCATGCTTTCGCAGCACGCTGTTGAACTCCTTCACCACCGCCTGGTCGTCTTTCGACAACTCCAAGCTCCCCGCGTGCTTCAAAGCGACCGTGGTCATGGAAGAAGGCATCGCATCGGTTTACAAAGTAGTCAACCTTGTAAATCATCCGCAGAAACCAGACGGAGCCCTGACCAGACGGAGCCCTGAAATCTGGGATCGGACCGGTCGCCTCGAGAAAATCCCGCGCGCCCAGCGCGGCGAATCCCGTCGCCTTAATGAGCCTGGGCAAAGGCATTGGATTTATTCAGCCCGGTTCGTGGGCTCTCAGCAACGTTCCAGAATCCAAGGAAAACTGCCGGTTTGAAATCCTCAGCGTTGGCGGATATTCGGATCCGTCTCCTTCCAAGATGAACGCCGGCGGTTAATCCTTCTGCCAATGAAGACCCAATGTGTCCGGGGTCCAGCAGAGTTGATGAGCATTCGTTTGGGCAACCGACAAGCTGAGGCCCAATCGATGATCCGTTGAGTTTCTGGGCTCAGTAGTTTTAAAACCGGTACTGACATCCCTTCCAAAGAAACGACTCATCGAGTTTTGTGCGAAGAGGATCCAGACCCTCGCCGACGGCGCCTCGGCCTCGATGCGGCGGTGAGCCGGGGGAGGGTCCGTTTGCTAGCGAGTCCGTTGCCGCAAGAAGCGAATCTGCTCCCCCTCCAAGGTGACTCGCCCCATGCTTGGGACGTGGAATCTTCTGCTCCGGCTCCGTCCGATCCGTCCGACATCTGGTCCGTCTTCGTCCTCCGCAATCCGGCGGGGCGCTGCTTCGTGGGTCATACCGAGCACCTGGATCAATTTGCCCTGACGGCCGACACCGAGGTGGCCAAATGGACCGGCCAACCGGGCCCGTGGCCCGTGGTGTGGCGGCACGACAAGCTTTCGCGCAAGGCCGCTCTGAAATTTGAAGTAAGTCTGAAGCGCGACAAGAATACCCCCCGCTTCTACACGCGCACCGGATTGACCCCGCCCGATATCGAGTCACCCGGAACCCCTCCTCCCGAAAACAAGGGCTAAGCGCACACGCTGCGGTCAGGGCTGGAACGCCAAAAGGGACAGCGAGGGATGCACCGCGAGAAGCTTCAGGCCGTCGACGATCGGCTGGGATGGTCCTGGGCCTAGGACGAGGGTTGAGATGCGGGAGATAGCCGGTCACCGTCGACCGATGACCCGGGCCAGCAGCGGTCACCGTGACGTGGCCGCTGACTCAGCAGTAGGAGTATTTCCGGGCGGTCTGTATCGCAGCGGCGCTTTCGGAGAAATCGCCCTACCTCGGAAGTGCTCGGGTGAGGTGGAGTTTGTGGCGTGACCCCAGGATGTAGCCCAAAAGGCCTCCCATACAGGCCCGGAACCCTCACCGGGCCGTAGGGAAAATGCGGGGGACGCCGGGTCGGGGGACCCGGCCTACAGGGGGGACTCGTGGGCTGAACCCATGGGGCAGGAAACCTGCTCCTAACCATTGAAAATGAAAAAAGCGGCGGCGAGACCTGTCTGGGTCCAGCCACCGCTTGAAGGGGTCGAAGGCGAATCGTCCGAATTAGTACCGGTAGTGCTCCGGCTTGTAAGGGCCATCAAGAGACACACCCAGGTAACCAGCCTGATCCTTGGTGAGCACAGTGAGCTTCACGCCGATCTTCTCGAGGTGCAAACGGGCCACCTCTTCGTCGAGCTTCTTGGGTAAGCGGTACACGGTCTTCTCGTACTTGTCCTTGTTCTGCCAGAGGTCGATCTGGGCCAGCGTCTGGTTGGTGAACGAGGTAGACATCACGAACGACGGATGGCCGGTCGCACACCCGAGGTTGACCAAACGGCCTTCTGCCAAGAGGTAGATGCTCTTGTCTCCGGGCAAGTGATAGCGGTCGTACTGGGGCTTGATGTTCTCGATGCGAACACCCTTGGCGACCTTGAGCTTGTCCACCTGGATCTCGTTGTCGAAGTGACCGATGTTACACACGATCGCTTGGTCCTTCATCTTGAGGACGTGGTCCACGGTGATGATGTCGCAGTTGCCGGTGGTGGTGACGTAAATGTCGCCGACGCCGAGGGTGCTCTCGATGGTGTTCACCTCGAAGCCTTCCATCGCAGCCTGCAAGGCGTTGATGGGGTCGATCTCAGTGACGACGACGCGGGCACCGTAAGCGCGCAGGCTGTGGGCTGAGCCCTTGCCGACGTCTCCGTAACCGCAAACCACGGCGACCTTGCCGGCAATCATGACATCGGTGGCGCGCTTCAGACCGTCGGCCAGCGACTCGCGGCAACCATAGAGGTTGTCGAACTTCGACTTGGTGACCGAGTCGTTCACGTTGATGGCCGGAACCAACAGCTTGCCCTGCTCGGCGAACTTGTAGAGGCGATGCACGCCCGTGGTGGTCTCCTCGGAGACGCCGCGCCAAGCTTTAACGATCTTGGTCCAAATGCCGGGCTTCTCTTGGGCCACGCGCTTGAGGAGGTCCTTGATAACCTGCTCCTCGTGCGAACCGCTCTTGGTGTTGACCCACTTGTCACCCTGCTCGAGCTCATAGCCCTTGTGGATGAGCAGGGTCACGTCGCCACCGTCGTCGACGACCAACTCGGGACCTTGGTCACCGGGGTGGATGACGGCCTTGAGGGTCAGCTCCCAGTACTCTTCGAGCGTTTCGCCCTTCCAAGCGAACACCGGGGTACCCGTCGCGGCGATGGCCGAGGCGGCGTGATCTTGTGTTGAGAAGATGTTGCACGAAGCCCAACGCACCTTGGCGCCGAGGTCCACCAGCGTCTCGATGAGGACCGCCGTCTGGATGGTCATGTGCAGCGAACCGGTAATGCGCACACCCTTGAGGGGCTTCTGCTTGGCGTATTTTTTACGCACGGACATCAGACCGGGCATCTCGTGCTCGGCGACCTTGATTTCCTTACGGCCCCATTCAGCGAGGGCGAGGTCGCGGACGATGTAGTCCTTGCCGGACGGGGTGTTCGCGGCGTAGGCGCCGAGGTTGGGTAGCGCGGCAGCAACGTCAGCGAGGGCGGTTGCGGCGACAGATTTCTTAGCTTTGGCCATGAGAGGGTTCTTGGAAAAGGTGTCTTGGACGGTGGCGGGGTTACTTTACAGCCTTCTGCAGCGCCTTGACCTTGTCGACGGCCTCCCAGGTGAGGTCCTTGTCGTCTTTGCCAAAGTGACCGTAGTTGGTGGTCTTGGAGTAGATCGGGCGGAGCAGCTTGAGCTGGCTGACGATGTCGGCCGGCTTAAAGCTGAACACCTCTTCGACGGCGCTCGTAATCGCGGCGTCGTTGAGACCTTCCTTGGCGGTGCCGAAGGTGTTCACGTACACGCTGACCGGGTCAGGATAGCCAATCGCGTAGGCGAACTGAATCTCGGCGCGAGCAGCCAGGCCTGCGGCCACGATGTTCTTGGCCACATAACGGCCCATGTAGGCGGCGGAGCGATCGACCTTGGAAGGATCCTTACCAGAGAAGGCGCCGCCGCCGTGGCGACCAAACCCACCGTAGCTGTCGACGATGATCTTGCGGCCGGTCAAACCGGTGTCGCCCTGAGGACCACCCACCACGAAGCGACCGGTGGGGTTAATGAGGAAGAGGGTGTTCTTAGTCAGAAGGTTCTTCGGCAGCACCTTCTTAATGATCTCTTCGATGCAAAATTCTTCGATGGTCGCATGATCGACATCGGCGGAGTGCTGGGTCGAGATCACCACGTTGGAAATGGCCACCGGGCGGTCATTTTCGTACACCACCGAAACTTGCGACTTCGCGTCGGGACGCAGCCACGGGGCGAGCTTCCCGGCCTTGCGAATTTGGGTGAGCTTCCGGCCCAAATGGTGGGCGAACATAATCGGCGCGGGCATGAGCTCAGGCGTCTCGTCGCTCGCATAACCGAACATCAATCCCTGGTCACCGGCACCCTGCTCGGACTTCTTTTTACCCTTGGCCGCCTTGGCGTCGACGCCCTGAGCGATGTCGGGGGACTGCTGGGTGACATACACATTCACCATCACCTTGTCGGCGTGAAATACGTCGTCGTCGTTCACGTAGCCGATCTCACGAATGGCCTCGCGGGTCAGCTGCACGTAGTCGAGCTTAGCCTTGGTGGTGATCTCACCGCCGACCACGGCGATGTTGGACTTCACGTAGGTTTCACAGGCGACTCGGCTGAACTTGTCCTGCGCGAGGCAGGCGTCCAAAACGGCGTCGGAGATCGTGTCGGCGACCTTGTCGGGATGACCCTCGCCGACGGACTCGGACGAGAAGATGAAGCGGTTGCTCATGAACGTTGAAGACGGTAGTTGGCTGTCAGAATTGAACGTATTAACGAATCAGGATCCGATGATGCGTGAGATTTGCCTACGGTCAACGGGCATTTTCGGAGGATCAGAACAGTCACTCCTGCACTGAAGCTTTTGGAAGATCGCTGGAACGCTGCAATCGCAATTCCATCAGCTTGGAGAATTGGATTATTCCCCTGACTCACCGAACTCCCGGGGTACGGAGCCCCTCAGGAGGAACTCCGCTTCACCGGGAAGGAACAAGGGGTTGGAACCCCCCGGTTGCAGGCTGGCCGGGCGCGGGCAGGCCCATTAGCCTGTCCCCATGTTCAGCGAACTTGCCCGCACGGTGGCCGCCGGCCAGGAACTGGGCCCCGAAGGAATGCCCGGACTGGTTGACGCTCTGGGAGACGCCGCTCAACCCGTGAGCGAGCGGGCCGATTTCCTCATCGCCTGGGCTATTCGGGGCGAAACTCCGGCCGAGGTGGCTGCCTTGGCCAGTGAGCTGCGCAACCGTTCGGTGGCGGTACCCCTGAGCGAGTCGTTCCGGCAATCGCGGGAAATTCTGGACGTCTGCGGCACGGGCGGCGACCGGCTCAACACCTTCAACATCTCCACCACCGTGGCGCTGGTGTGCGCGGCGGCGGGCGTTCCGGTGGCCAAGCACGGCAACCGCGCCATCACCTCCAAGTCGGGCAGCGCCGACGTGCTCGAGGCCTTGGGCATTCCGGTCGATTTGCCCCCAGAGGCCGCGGCTCGAGCCATCGAAGAGGTGCATTTCGCGTTCTTGTTTGCTCCGCGCTTTCATCCGGCGTTCAAAGGCATCGCCCCGGTGCGAGCCCTTTGTGCCGAGCGGGGCCAGCGCACGGT
Organism: uncultured Verrucomicrobiota bacterium; assembly: GCA_903854475.1. Classification (GTDB taxonomy): domain Bacteria; phylum Verrucomicrobiota; class Verrucomicrobiia; order Limisphaerales; family UBA9464; genus SXXZ01. Next base: position 42,718 of record CAINWP010000220.1, on the reverse strand, counting down.
CTTCAATCGCCTGGGTCCGCTGCTTAACCCGGCACGGCCCAGCGCCCAGTTGCTCGGAGTCTCGCGCACCGAATGGGTGGAGCCGATGGCGCGGACGCTGCAAGCCCTCGGACTCCGGCGTGGCATGGTGGTGTCGGGCGAAGTCCCCGGCCACGGCACCCTCGATGAACTGTCCACGCTCGGAACTAACCACGTGGCGGAGTTCTACCAAGACCGCGGGTTTAGCGCGTCGTCAGGATCGGCGTCCGACTTCCCGCTCATCCCGGCCACGCTGGCCGACCTCGAAGGCGGTAGCGCCGCCGATAATGCCGCAATCATCGTGCGCATCCTGGACGGAGCCGATCGCGGTCCCCGACGCGACGCGGTGCTGCTCAATGCGGCGGCGGCCCTGTTTGTCGGGGCCCGAGTTCGCAGCATGAGCCAGGGCTGGGATTTGGCGGAGAAACTCCTGCAAGACGGGACAGTGCTAAAAACCCTCGAGTCCTTGCGCCAGACCCGTTGATCCGACGCCTGCAAATCCCTCGCTAATCCCCCGTTGCCCCTCCCTGCGCATGTCCCACGATTTGACCCTTCAGCAATGGGCACTGGCCTGTCTGGCTGCGGTGGGCATCGGCGTTTCTAAGAGCGGACTGCCCGGAGTCAGCCTGTTGCACGTCGTGCTCTTCGCCCAACTCTTCCCGGGCCTTCAATCGACGGGAGTCGTGCTGCCAATGCTGGTAGCGGGCGACATCGGTGCGGTGCTGCTCTTCCGACGCCACGCCGATTGGCATCACATCCGCCGAACTCTTCCGCCCGCGGGCATTGGAGTGATTGCGGGTTGGGCGGTGATGCACTTCTGGGGACAGGCCAACTTCCGCCCGATCATCGGAGTCATCGTGCTGACCTTGGCGGTGATCCAACTCATCCGCCACTGGCGGCCTGAAACGCTCGCGGACTTGCCGCACACCCGATCCTTCGCCTGGAGCATCGGACTGCTGGCCGGCGGCGTGACCATGGTCGCCAACGCAGCCGGACCCGTGATGGCCGTCTACCTCGTGGCCGTGTCGTTGCCCAAGAATGTGTTCGTGGGGACCAGCGCGTGGTTCTTCCTACTCATCAACCTCTTCAAGGTTCCCTTCAGCCTGCAACTGGGGCTCATCCACCTCGACTCACTGGCGTTCAACGTGCGACTGCTGCCCCTGGTCGTGGCCGGGCTCTTCATCGGTCGAGCGGTGGTTTCACGCCTGCCCCAGCGCACCTTCGACACCTTTATCCTGATCTTCGCCTGGGTAGCAGCACTGCGCCTGCTGCTGTAGTCGAACGAGGGTTCAGAGCTTTACCGGGTCGGGCCCGGCAGCCGAGCCAGTGATCGCCCCTCGCGACGCTGAAGAAGGGCGTCGATGCGCGGCACATACATTTGGGTCTCGGCCGGAAGATAGCGGGCGATGTCGCTGAAGGTCTTGGCGCGATGGCGGCTCAAGAGATTGGCGACCCGGGTCTCGCCGGCATTGTAAGCAGCCAAGGCCAGAGGCCAGTCCTTGAATCGTCGGTGAAGCGCTCGGAGGTATCGGGCCGAGGCGCGGGCGTTCTTCTCCGGACGGTAGCGCTGGTCGAAGGGAAAGGTGGAAAGCCCCTGCGCCCGGGCCGTCTCCGGCATTAATTGGTAAAGGCCGGCCGCTCCTGCGGGGCTGCGAGCCCCCGGATCAAACGACGACTCGACCTCGGCCACCCAGACCAACTCCTCGGGCACTCCCTCTTCACGGAAGATGGGCTTGAGCTGCGGAACCCTCCGCCGGGCCTCGGTGGGCCACGATTCAACGATCGTAATGTCCGACCAGACCTTCCGCTGCTGAGCCTCGGTCGGCACTCGCTGCAACGGCCCCGGAGCCGGCTGGCTAGGGACCGCGATGGGATTTAGTGATGGTAACGGTTTCTCGGGCGATGTTGGTTTTTGCGGCCGTAGCGGAAGAGGCGGTGCCTCCGGCGTCGGAACGGTCCCCGAACGCGGCAGGGGACGAGCCAAGATTTCTGCCGCCTTGAAGTAATTCAATCGAGCCCGGAGCCAAGGCACGTACGGGCGTAAGGCCGTCTCGCGCTCCAACCACGGAAGGAGGGCGTCGGCCACCCGGCGCAACTCGGCCAGATCGAGGAGGTTCTCGGCTTGCAGGCGATCCTGAACTTGACGCAAGAGAGGCTCGACCTGCTCAAGATCCAGCTCGGGCAGCGGCGACAACACCTCTTCATCGATGTTCTGATCCCACCAGCGCTGTCCCTCATTTAGCAACGACTCCAGGCTGGGCAAAGGTTGGGCCTCGGGGGTCTGGGCCACCATCACTCGCGGGAGGGGCAAGAGGAACGCGAACAGGATGGATCGAGGAATGCGTTTCACAGCAGGTGCCCTTGAACCCTCGCGCAGGGGATGCCCCTCGGCAAACTCTGCATGCGTCAAGTCACCAAGACTTCAGCGAATGGCTTCAACCCAATCCGGACACAAAACCGAGACTTGCCCCGGTGGATTCACCCGACACACTGGTTACACGTTTCCAAACCCTCTGTTTATGGGCCGCATCTACAACAACATCATCGAGACCGTCGGGCGCACGCCGCTCGTCCGCCTGAACCGCATCCCCGCCAGTCTGGGCGTGGATCCGTCCACGCAGATCCTGCTCAAATGCGAGTTCTTCAACCCGCTGGGATCGGTGAAGGACCGCATCGGCATGGCCATGATCCAAGATGCCGAAGACAAAGGCATTCTGAAGCCGGGCACCACCATCATCGAGCCCACCTCGGGCAACACCGGCATTGCGCTGGCCTTCGTCGCCGCGGCCAAGGGCTACAAGGTCATCCTGACCATGCCCGAAACCATGTCGCTGGAGCGCCGCACCCTCCTGGCCCTCTTGGGTGCCAAGCTGGTGCTCACCCCCGGCAGCGAAGGCATGCGCGGCGCCATCGCCCGGGCCGAATTGCTGGCCAAGGAGATCCCGGATTCGTGGATCCCTCAGCAGTTTGAAAACGGCGCCAACCCGGCCATCCACACCGCGACGACCGGCCCCGAAATCTGGGAAGACACCGCCGGCGCCGTGGACATTTTCATTTCAGCAGTCGGCACGGGTGGAACCATCACCGGTTGCTACGAGTTCATCAAACCTCTCAAGCCGTCGTTTACGGCCATCGCGGTTGAACCCAAAGATTCTCCGGTCATCACCCAGACGCTGCTCGGCGAGGCAGTGAAACCCGGACCGCACAAAATCCAGGGCACCGGTGCGGGATTTGTGCCGAAGAACCTTCGTCTGAAAGATGCCGCAGGCAATCCCCAGATCATCGAAGCGGTGCAAGTGAGCAACGAGGACGCCTTTGCCATCGCTCGCCGACTGGCCAAGGAAGAAGGGATCCTCGCCGGTATTTCTTCAGGCGCCAACGTGTGGGCTGCCATCGAGGTGGCCAAGCGACCCGAAAACAAGGGCAAGACCCTCGTCACGATCGCCTGCTCCACGGGTGAACGCTACTTGTCCACGGCCTTGGCCGCCGAGGCGCGGGCTGAAGTCGGGGGCTGAAGTAGGGCGTCCGCGGGGTTACCCCTCGGAGCCCACTGACTGAAGAACACGGGCCGCGAGGGACACCTCGCGGCCTATTCGTTTTCAAAAGAGTCCGAAGCGAGATTCACGCCGTCCCGTGCTTCCAAACATCACCGGCACGGAGAGCTCTCAAGCCGATTACCCCTCCGAGATCACGGCTCGGAGGACAAACGGACCACCAACTTTCCGAACTGCTCACCCCGTTCCATTCGTTCAAAAGCGGCTCCGATATGATCTAGGTCAAAGACTTCGCTCACCACTGGCTTGATAACATGGGTCTTCACGAACTCGACCATCGCCGCAAACTCGGCAGAACTGCCCAGTGTCGTGCCCAGGAGGGAAATTTGTCGCCAGAACAACTTGCGAATAGGCAGCTCGGGCGGATTTCCGCAGGTGGCCCCGAAGAAAACGATCCGCCCGCCGGACGCGGTCAAATCGATGAGCGTTTCAAAGCCAGCCCCTCCAGCACTGTCGATCACCACGTCAAAGGGTCCATAATGCTTGCCAAATTCGACATGCCAGTCCGGCAAGTTGTAGAGGCTGCCCGCCCTGGAACCTAATTCATGGGCCCGCTCCAGTTTCCAAGGTGCGCTGGAAGTCACACAGGGAATCGCCCCCGCTGCTGCTGCAAACTGTAGGGCAAACAGCGCTGTTCCGGCGCCGATGCCATTGATGAGAATGCGTTCGTGGGCCTTGAGCCCGGCCCGACTGAAGATCGCCCGATAGGCAGTAAGCCCGGCCAAGGGCAGTGCCGCAGCCTCTTCCCAAGACAGGTGAGTCGGCTTCGGGGACAACTGCGTGGCCGGAATAGAAACGAACTCGGCAAAGGTGCCATCCCGAGGCAACCCCAGGATGGAGAATCGGGGTTCCTGGGCTTTTTCAGAATGCCCCCAGTCGAGGGATGGATTGAGGATCACCTCTTGGCCCACCACGGAGGGATCCACCCCAGGCCCGGCCTGGACTACGGTGCCCGCGCCGTCAGAACCGAGGATGACCGGGAATTTTAGCCCGGCATAGTTTCCTCCCTTGATCCACACGTCGCGATGATTCAAGGCGGCCGCGTGGAGGCGGACAACCACCTCACCGACGTGCGGAGTCGGCTGAGGGACAGTATCGACGACCAATTCCTGGACACCGCGAAGGACGGCAGCTTTCACGCTCCGAAGCTTAAGGCGACCTTCCGGCCAACGCGAGCCCCGGGACTTACTTCAGCCGGAGGAAATTCGACAGGATGGCGCGCCCATTCTCCGTAAGAATGCTCTCTGGGTGGAACTGCACTCCCCAGATGGGCAGCGAGGTGTGTTTAACCCCCATTACCTCCCCTTCCTCGGTCCAAGCGGTCACCACCAACTCCGGAGGCAGCGTATCGCGCCGGGCTACTAATGAGTGATAACGGGTGGCGTTGAAGGGGTTGGGCATTCCTTCGAAGAGATCCTTGCCGTCGTGGAAAATCGGCGAGGTCTTGCCATGCATCATGCGGTAGTTGACCTCCACCGTCGCGCCGAAGGTGTGGCAAATGCACTGATGCCCCAGGCAGACACCCAAAATAGGCACCCGACGCTCGGAGAAGGCGCGGATGAGGTCGTTTGAAAGTCCTGCCTCGCGCGGCGAACACGGGCCCGGTGAAATGAGGAGCTGTTCCGGCTTCAGGGCCAACGCTTCTTCCAGGCGGATTTGGTCATTGCGATACACCTGCATCTCCACGCCCATCTCGCCGAGGTACTGGACGAGGTTGAATGTGAACGAGTCGTAGTTGTCGATGACCAGCAACATGGCGAAAGGACGCTAGTCCGGTCGGAGCAGGATGGGAAGCCCTCCGCCCACTGAGCCCACGGCCCAAAGTTTGAGGCAACCCAGCGCATCCGAGCCCTCCCCTCGGCCCACCGGCCCATCTTCAACCATTGCGGGAACCGATCTGGGACACCTTGCTGTCGGCCCAGCCCGGAACGGTTCACCCATCCTCGCGGGCGTGAAAACCGCTGGCGCAGTCCACTTCCGGGATTCAACTTCGAAAGAGGATACTTATTTGCATTCCTATGACTCGGCCCCTTCGCCTGATCCTTCTCGGCCTCTGCTATGGCTGGGCCCTCGTGCTGTCCGCTGCGCCCGACACCTACCAACTCCTCCTCGCCGGCGAGTCCGTTGTCGATGCACGCGAAACCGCCGCCAAATCCGGCAGCACCACTAAGGCCCTGGTCGATGCCGGCAAGGCCCGGAGACGGGTTCTCGTCGGTGAGCACGCGGTGCTACAAAAGCAACTGGCCGGCTCCGGAACCGTGGTCGTGGGCAGCACTTACACCCTCCTCAATAGCCTGCTGGTAACGGCCGAGGCCTCCTCGCTGAATCAACTGCGCGCGCTCCCCGGCGTCGTCTCGGTGGAACGCGTGCAACCCCTCGAACGCCATACCCGGACGTCGGTCCCCTTCATCGGGGCACCCTCGGTGTGGCTGCCCCAAGGAGCCGAGTCCGGATTCACCGGACGCGGAGTGCGCATCGCTATCGTGGATTCCGGTATCGATTATTTGCACGCCCAGTTCGGCGGATCGGGCGATCCTGCCGACTACGCGACGAATGATCCCACCCTCCTCGAGCTAGGCTCTTTCCCCACCACCAAAGTGATCGGTGGTTGGGACTTCGCGGGCGATGATTATGATGCCAGTGGGGAATTCGGAAGCACGTCACCGCGTCCGGATGGCGACCCACTAGATCCGCGCTCGAATGGACATGGTTCCCACGTTGCAGGAATCGCAGCGGGCTTAGGCGTGCTGGCTGATGGCAAACCGTTCGCCGGCCCCTACGGGCCCGATATTTACACCAATGACTTCAAGGTGGGTCCGGGGGTGGCCCCCGAGGCATCCCTCATCGCCTACAAGGTGTTCGGAGCCCGAGGCAACACCGCCCTCGTTCCCTTGGCGCTCGATGCAGCGGCCGATCCGGACCGCGACGGCAACACCGCCGACCGAGTCGATGTGCTCAACCTATCCCTCGGGTCTCCCTTCGCCACCGAAGCGGAGTCCTCGCAAACCGCCGCCATCAACCGACTGGTCAATCTCGGCACCGTGGTCGTGGTTTCGGCCGGCAATTCCGGCAACACCCACTATGTCATCGGTTCCCCGGGGGTTTCCAGTAAAGCCATCACCGTGGCCAACACCTATGATGACGGTTCCACGTCCTCCACCATTAGCGTCACCGCACCCGCGGCCGTCGTGGGAGAGTATGCGGCCGTCGAAGGGATCTTTACCTTCCCCATCGCCTCGGCAGGGAAAATCTCCGCGCAAGTCGTTGCCACCCAACCGCTGAATGCCTGCCAGGATGGGGACAACGGCAAGGTCTCCAATTCGTCCGAGATCCGAGGTAAGATCGCGCTCATCGACCGGGGAACCTGCTTTTTTTCCAGCAAGATTCGGGCGGCCCAACAAGCCGGAGCCGTCGCGGTGGTGATGATTAATAATGTCGATGGATTTCCCATCCCGATGGGCGGGTCCGGAGATACCAGCGACATCAAGATCCCCGGCGTGATGATCTCTCGGACCGACGGCGCAATCCTTCGCCGCCGATTGGCCGAGGGCGTGTCCATCACCCTCGAACCCCGCTCTGCCACGGTGCGTCCGGAGTTGGCCGACCGAGTGAACGAGTCCAGCTCCCGCGGACCGGTGGCCTACACGAGCCGCCTTAAACCCGACCTCGCCGCACCCGGCAGCGCCATCCCCTCCACGCGCGCCGGATACGGCACCGAATCCATTCCAATGACGGGCACCTCGATGTCTGCACCCCATGTCACCGGGGCCGCAGCCTTAATACGACAAGCACGCCCCACCTGGAGCGCCTTAGAAATTAAGGCCGCGCTTATGAACACGGCGGCCCGCACGGCCAATGGCGATGGCGTCGCTTATCCGGAATCCCGGGTGGGTGCGGGCCGGGTGGCGGTGATCGACGCGCTGGCCACCACCGTGATTGCGCGCAACGCCTCGGCGAGTGATCAGGTTTCCATCTCGATGGGGGCCCTGGAGCTGGCCACTCCCTACACTGAAGAGCGCCGAGTCCGCCTGACCAACAAAGGGTCCGGATCGGTCACCTTGAAAATCAGCGCCAGCAACACCGTGGGCGTCACCGCCGCACGAATGGTGCCCCTGCTCGATCAAATCACCCTGTCGGCAGGTCAGGAAGTAGCCATTCCCTTCCGCTTCGAGGCCAATCCCGCTGGAGTTGGTGACGATCCGACCACCGCAGACATCCAAGGGACCCGCTTCCGACCGAAGATGCCGGAAGCCAGCGGTCAACTCTGGTTTCATGGCGGGCCGGTTCCCATCCACGTGCCCTGGCACGCGATTGTCCGACCACTGGCGCCCGCCCATGCGGGTGCCCTGCGCATCGGACTTCCGTCCGGATCGGGAACGACCACCGTGCCGTTGCCCACCCTCCGCGATGGACAACAAGCCCCGGGATTAGTCGGAGTCTTCCAGTTGGGCGGGATCAGCCCCTCGCGCAACCTGGCCTTCCCTAATGGGGCGGCCGACCTGCTGGCCTACGGAGCCGCCACCGACGCACCGGGCGGAGACATCGCCTCGGCTCGGATTTTCTTCGGACTGGCGACCGCCGGCAAATGGATCACCCCCCAACGAGTTTTCACCTCCCTCGACGTGGAAATCGATTTGGACAACAACGGTTCGGTGGACGCCCGCGTGGTCAACACCACCGCCGGCAACCTCAACGGAAACGACATCACCGATGACTCGCTCTCGAACGACTTCCTCGTTTCGGCAGTCATGACCACCGGAAGCACCAACTGGATCGAAGGCGGCACCCTCAACGTCCTAGATCCTCGATCTCGAGACACCGCTCTCTTTCACAACGGCGTTCTCGTGCATTCCATCCCTGCCTCCGCGTTGGGCTTGGGCGGGCGCAAAACCTCCTTCCGATACCGAGTGAGCGCGGCCACTGAGGGGGCCAACGAAACCACCGGTTGGGCCACTTTCGACCTCGCCGCTCCCCTGGTTGCTTCCGAAGCCCCCGGACTCAGCGGTTCGCCCTGGTTTCAGGAAGGTCAACGCGTGCGCCTTCGCGTGGCCCGAAGCACCTCGGTGGTGCAGGCGCTGTTGTTGCATTTGCACAACGCCGTCGGCTCACAAGCCGAGGTGATTCGCCTCAATCCCGCGACCGAAGACCAGGACGGCAATGGCCTCGTCGACGCCCAGGAACTCGAGTATTTTCCCACCTTAGGCAATAATGCGGAGTCCGATCCAGACGGAGACGGCCTCTCCACCCGGAACGAACTCCAGCAGGGATTCAACCCCGCAGACGGAGCCTCGCCCTTGAGAGTGCTCGGATTCTCAGCAGCGGTGGGCGTCCATGGACAACTTGGAGCTGAATTTCAATGGCTAGGCCAGACCGGTCGCCGCTATTCGGTCCTCCGGGCTGATCGCTTAGAGGGCCCCTTCGCGCCCATCGCCACCGGCTTGGGAGGGTCCTCCGGATCCCAAGCTTTTCAAGATCCGCTCCCACCCGACGGCGCGGCTTTCTACCGGGTTCAGGCCGAGTAACAATTGCCTGCGAATCCAAAATCACCGACTCCAGATTATTACGTGACCGGATGCCCCACGATGGTGTAGGCAATCGCCTTTCCGCTCGTCCCAGTCTTTCTGTGCGACGCGGAATCGACGCGTACGATGAAACACCTGTTGAGCCTTGAGGCACTGTCCGGCACTGAAATGCGGGATATCCTGAACCGTGTTCCCGCGTTCAAGAGCCGCCGGGGTCAGCATGACCGACCGCTGGCCGGCCAGACCTGGGCGCTCATCTTCAGCAAGAGTTCCACCCGGACCCGTGTGAGCTTTGAAGTGGGTCTCAGAGAATTGGGAGCCGAGGTTCTCTTCCTTAATGGCGGAGACATCCAACTCGGTCGCGGCGAACCCATTAAGGACACAGCCCGCGTCCTCGGACGCATGATCCACGGCGCGGTGATTCGCACCTTCGCCCAGCAGGATGTCGAAGACTTCGCCCAATTTTCGGGTATCCCCACGATCAATGCGCTGACCGATGCGGAGCACCCCTGCCAGATTCTGACCGACATCTTCACCTTCGAAGAGCAACGGGGCCAATCCATCCAAGGCAAGGTCGTCACCTTTGTGGGCGATGGGGCCTGCAACGTGCCTGTGAGCTGGATCTGGGCGGCGGCACGCCTGGGCTTCGAATTGCGCATCGCCGCTCCTAAGGCCTACCAACCTGATGCAGACCTCGTCCGCCGGGCAGGCGGATCCATCCACTGCACCGAAGACCTCGACGCAGCAGCCAGCGGCGCCGATGTGCTTTATACCGACGTCTGGGTATCCATGGGCAAAGAAGCCGAGGGGGCTCAACGCCTGAAGGACCTCGCCGGATACCAGATCAACGAGGCCCTGGTGCGCCGGGCCAACCCCGGAGCACTGGTGATGCACTGCCTGCCGGCGTATCGCGGCAAGGAGATCACCGAAGAAACCCTCGAAGCCCACGCTGACACCATTTTCCGGGAGGCCGAAAACCGCCTCCACACTCAGAAGGCCATCGTCGATTGGATCGTCGGCTGAGGAGGCTCACTGGCCCTCGGTCCTCTGATTGACTCCACGCGTCATGAAACTCCTGGTGGTCAGCGATCCCCACTGGGCTGGCCCAGCCGAGCAGGCTCGCCGCGGATACGAGGCGCGCGCGATGCCCCATCCGATGCAGCGGATTCTGGCCGCCGCCTGGCGCACCGGTTTCTGGCTGGCCGATCCGCTGGCGCACAACGACAAGTTGGACCGCATTCTCGCCCTTAATCCCAATCCAGATCTGGTCATCGCCAACGGAGACTATTCGGTGGATTCAGCCTTCGTGGGAATCTCTGACGAGGCCGCGTGCGACAGTGCCGAGCGTTGCCTGGGTGCCTTACGGGCTGCCTACGGAGACCGGTTGCTTCCGGTGATCGGCGATCACGAACTCGGCAAGCACAGCCTTTTTGGCGGCGTGGGAGGCCCTCGCTGGGAGAGTTGGTTGCGGCTGGAATCTCGGTTGTCGATTCCCACTTGGTGGCAACGAGACGTCGGCCGTTATCGCCTCATCGCCGTCCCATCGACCCTGGTGGCGCTGCCCGCCTTCGAGTCAGAATTATTACCCGAGGAAGCGCCCGTCTGGAGGGCGGAACGGCAACGGGTCCTCTACGAAATCCAGGTTGCACTCACTTCACTCGAAACCGACCGCCGCATCATTCTCTTTTGCCACGATCCTTCCGCCCTGCCTTTTCTGGCGGAGCTGCCGGAGGTTCGGAACCGCCTCCCACAGTGGGAATCAACCATCATCGGACACCTGCATTCGCCGGCTATCGCCCGCTTAGCAGCAGTGCTGGCCGGCATGCCCATCCTCCGAGGGTTGGGGTCGTCTGTGAAACGCTACTCGACGGCACTCCATCGGGCCCGGGCCTGGAAAGAATTTCGGGTACGCCTCTGCCCGTCCCCCACCGGGGCTCAAGCACTCAAAGATGGTGGCTGGCTCACGGCCGAATGGGATCCGGAGAGCCCGGCCCCGATCCCGTGGCAACATCACCGACTCCCCTGGTAACCCCCGGCCGCTCCAGCGTTCTCACTCATCCCAACCCGTGCACGATCCAAGGTGTGCTTTGAGGCTCCGCCTCACCGGAGGCATTTTCACGAAGCCAAAGGACCCCGATTCGCCTCTCTTGCTCCCCGAGTGGTGGTGACAGATCCTAACGACTCAATGTCCGCTCTGCCCCAACTGGTTTTCATGGGAACCGCCGACCTCGCCGCCACGGTGCTGCGACGTCTTTCGGCGGACCCGCGCTGGCAAGTGATCCTCGCGGTGAGCCAGCCGGATCGACCGAAGGGGCGTGACTTGGCTCTGCAGCCCACCCCGGTCAAGCAAGCCGCCCTCGAGGCCGGTATCCCGGTCGATCAACCGGCCAAAGCCCGTGATCCCGTCTTCATCGAGCGCCTCCGCTCCCTGGCACCCGATCTCATGGTGGTCGCCGCCTACGGGCAACTGCTGCCGCAAGCGCTTCTGGATGTGCCCCGTCACGGTTGCCTCAACGTGCACACATCGTTGCTGCCGGCTTATCGGGGAGCCGCCCCCATCCAATGGGCCCTGGCTGATGGACTGCAGGAAACCGGCGTGACTCTCATGCGCATGGATGCCGGTTTGGACACCGGCCCCATCGTCACCACGGCTACCACCCCAATCCAGGATGCGGACACCGGCCAGACACTCCACGACCGACTGGCCGGCCTCGGTGGCGAACTACTAGTCCAGTCACTGCCCGACTATCTCGCCGGCCGTTTGCCGCCCCGATCCCAACCCGTCGACGGAGTGAGCCTCGCACGTAAGATTACCAAGGAGGACGGCCGACTGGTCTGGGAGCGTCCAGCTGTGGAACTCTGGCGACGCCTGCGGGCGTTCACCCCATGGCCCGGGGCCTTCTGTCAGGCCGAGGGGGGCGGTAAGACCCGCTTCGTAAAGGTCCACGCCGCCACCCCGTGCGAGGGTTCTGGTCGACCCGGAGAGCGACTCGACCACGGCAAGGGACGCGTGGTGGTCGCGTGCGGCAGTGGGGCTCTCGAGCTGCTAACGCTGCAGCCTGAAGGGGGACGTCGCATGGATGCCGCCGCCTTTCTGGCCGGTCACCCGTTGGAGCGTTTCACCTGATCAGCTACTTCTGCCCCTCCTGCAGCGGGCACTCCTACATCTACCATGGGCATCGAGTGCTCGACAGAGCGAACCCGGCTGGCGAGCCACAGGCTAAAGACACCCGAGACCACCGCGATCCAACCGAGCCGATCGTAGCCCACGATTTCACCGGTGGGAGTCTTCACCACGAGCCAACCGCCCACTGCCGTGGTGAGCCCGGCCATGATATCGCGAACACAACTACTCAGACTCAAGAACGCTCCGCGCCGACGGGGAGGCACCGCAAGACTCAGGATCGCCTGAGCCGGGATGAACCGTCCGCTGGCAAAGACAAAGAAGGATCCACCCAAGAGCACCAACCAGAAGAGTGGCATCGGACGGGCATGAGTGATTCCGAGGGTGATCAGGATGGCGAACCCCACCAAACCCGCATAAACGCGAACCCGACCCAGATCATCAGCCAACCGACCGATGCGGGGCGTAGAAAAGAGACTCAAAAGACCACCCACGAGATAAACCAAGAACAACCGATTTTCGGCCAGATGAACATTACCGATGAGGTAGGGCGCGAGCATCGGAATGATGGTGAAATGAGCAAAGACCAGCATTCCGTAAAAAGCCAAAGCCCGACGGGCATTGGAGTCTCGGACTACTTCCAGGATCGGAGCAAAACCAACGCGGGCAGTGGGATGAATGTGTTCCTTGAGAGTCGGCAAGTTCACAGAAATCAGCCCGCACAAGATCACGGAAAAGATCGCCACCACCCAAAAGGGGGCCTCCCAATTGAAGCGATTAGCAAGCGCTAGACCCAATGGAACCCCGAATGCGGCCGCTACCGAAAAAGAGGTGGTCACCAACCCCAGGCCGGCCGCCCGCCGCTGGGGCGGCACCAAGTCCGAGGCCACAGTCATGACCAAGGATCCGCAGAGGCCACCGAAGATACCGCAAATCGACCGAGCCACGGCCAACATCGGAGCGCTGTGGGCCAGCGCACACCCGAGCGTGCCGACAATAAATCCGAGGTAAGTGAGGAGGAGCAACGACCGCCGCTCGAATCGATCAATGAAGGTGGACCCAAAAAATCCTGCCAAACCCGAGGCCACCGAGTAACAGCCGAGCAGCGCACTAAATCCGGCAGGACCGATGTGGAGTTCCCTCATCAACTGGGGTCCGAGCGGGAGCATCACCATGAAATCCAAGACATGGGTGAACTGCACAGCCGCTAGGAGCAGCAGAAGTCGTCGTTCACGGGATTCGGTCATTGGGTCTCCAAAAGGGCTCCACCGGCCCCAGCCAGTAGACGCACTGTTACCACACTTTGAATGAAAGCCAACCCCAGAGCCCGGTCTTGGAACCTATTGGAACCTATTGGAACCTATTGGAACCTATTTGAAGCCTGTTTGAAAATTACGAATGTAATCAAACCCGACAGAACGCTCTCAGTTTCAGTGAATCACCCAGCAAAAAGGCTTCCTCGCCGGAGGCCTCCGTGTGGCTGTAGATTGAAGGGGTGACGAGCGCTTGGATCAACCGAGAGACGCAGCGGTACCCGGTGGCGGTACTGGCCGGGCTGGCCGGTGCCTTGGCTCATCCGACTCCGGGTTGGGCCGGGTTGGCTTGGATTGCTCCCGCGATCCTGTGGTTTGGGGCCTGCGGACTGCGCGGGCCCGAGGGGTTTCGCTACGGCTACGTCGCAGGGCTCGTCCACTTCCTGGTGCTGCTGCGCTGGATGCGCCACATCCCCTTTCCCGTCGGAGCCTATACGGGATGGGTGGCTTTGAGCGCTTACTGCGCCTTGTTCCCCGCGCTTTGGATTCGACTCGGGCTACAAATTACTCAAGGGGGCAGCCAACCCGTTGACCCGAGTGCCGATCATCCGCCCACCGACCGGCAGACTGGGAGTTGGCACGACTGGCTCTTCGGGGCTCGGGCCTATGCCCGGCAACCCTGGCCTTTGAGGGCTTCGCAACTGTTGACTCTGGCCCTGGGCTGGGTGGCCCTAGAATATGTGCGCTCGCACCTTTTGAGCGGATTCCCCTGGGCTCCTCTCGGCGTGAGCCAGTGGCGGCAACTACCCCTCATCCAACTGGCGAGCATCACCGGGGTGTACGGCGTTTCTTTCTTGGTGTGCTGGAGCAGTCTAGCCTTGGGAGGGGCCTTCCTTAGCATGGGCCTGCGTCCGGAATCGCGCTGGAGCTGGACTGCGGAAGCGCGACTGCCACTGCTGGTGACGTTGATGGTCATGGGCTGGGGGTTCTGGGAAGTCATGGGCTACCGCCGCCTGGAGCGCCAAGCCAACCCCGAGACCGTTCGCCTGGGTCTCGTCCAACCTTCGGTGCCGCAGACCCTTCAATGGGATCCCGACGAACAAGGGCGTATTTTTACCAAGATCGAGAGCCTGTCCCGTCAAGCGTTGGCACTGGAGCCAGAGGTACTCATCTGGCCCGAAGGAGCCTTTGGCCTCACGGAAACCAACTACAGTCGCATGGTGACACTGCTCGGAAAGAACGGGCCCGACTGGATCCTGGGAGCCGACGATTCCGTGACCCGGGAAGGCGGGTCCGGAAATCGCCCCGCGGTGGCCCGCTACAACGCGGCCTTTTTGCGACGCACCGATGGCTCCATGCCACCGGCCTACTGGAAGCGGCGACTCGTTCCCTTTGGCGAGTACGTCCCGCTGGCCCGGTGGCTTCCCTTCCTTAAGTGGATCACACCCATCGGCGATGGCTTTGAAAGCGGCGATCGCCCCTGGACCTTCCGCCTCACTGGGGGCGCCACCGTGGCCCCGGTGATTTGCTTTGAAGATGTCTTCCCGCACGGCATCCGGGACCATGTCCGTCCGGAGGTCGATTTTATTCTCGGCCTCACCAACGACGGCTGGTTTGCCGAGAGCGCGGCTCAATGGCAACACACCGCCAGCGCCGTCTTCCGGTCCGTGGAAAATGGCGTCGCCTTGGTGAGAGTGTGCAACAATGGCCTCACCGGTTGGTGGGACGCCTGCGGCACCCCGCGCGACGTCCTGGGCGACTCAACGGGCCAAGTCTATGCCCCCGGCATCCTCTTAGCCACCGTGCCCATTGGACTCCCCCACACCGAAACCCCCTATCACCGATACGGCGACGTGTTCGCCCAAAGCTCCCTGGCCCTGGTAGCCTGGCGCCTTCTCCGTTCCCTGCGCCGACAGTCAATCGGGTCCGAGCCAGGGACACCTCAGGGATAAAGCAGGTAAGGCTGTCGGAGAGTCTCGAACGCCTTCACGTCGGACTCGATACGCGCTATCGCCGGGGCGAGGTCGAGTCCCGCTTCCAACAAAGGGCGCACCTTCGCTGTACCCATGAGGCGGTCGAAGGTCGACCCCTGAAAAGTGAGCTGACCCGGGTACAACCGTCGCACGGTCTCGAGGAGGCGGAGCGTGGTAATTACCGAGCGGAAGCGGGCCGCATCGGTCACATGGATTTGACTGCCTCCACAAAGTTCGCCGCGGTGCTTCGAGAAGGACGGGGTGAACCACGCCTCCCGAAAGACGACCCCGGGCAGATGGAGTGCATTGAGGGCATCGGTCAATTCCCTCCCCCGAATCCAGGGCGCACCGAAGTACTCGAACGGTCGAGTGGTTCCGCGACCCTCGGAGAGGTTGCTCCCCTCGAGCAGCACTTGGCCCGGATAGACGCGGGCGGTGTCCAGGGTAGGCATATTGGGCGAGGGCATCACCCAAGGCAGGCCCGTTTGCGCGAAGTCCAGGGAACGCGACCACCCGGTGACCGGTGTCACCGTCAAGGCTACCGGCTTGGCCAGGAAGTGGGCGTTGAAGAGGCGCGCCAGCTCACCCACGGTCATTCCGTGGCGCATGGGGATGGGCTGGATTCCCACCAACGACACCCACTCAGGTGCCTCCAGCACGGGACCCTCCAGCACGACGCCCCCGAGTGGGTTGGGCCTGTCTAGCACGAGCAGCGGAATGCCATGCTCGGCACAGGCCTCCATGGCCTTGGAAAGGGTGCCCACGTAGGTGTAGGCCCGCGAACCCACATCCTGGATGTCGAAGACCATGAGGTCGATGCGTTCGGCCAGGGCGGCATTGGTGGGGATACCCGGGCTGCCGCGGACCATCCCTGCGATGTTGGTCAGCATGGGGCCCGTGGGCTTAAAGGTTTTGCCGTACAGGCTGAAGAGCGGGAGCCCCAGCACCGAATCCCACTGAAACCCCACCTTGTCACCCGCCTGTGCGTTACCCCGGACCCCGTGCTCCGGACCGTAGAGTGCCACCAACTCGAAGTCCTTCCGCTGGCGCAGCTTCAAGGGCAGTGACTCCAAGTCGCGCGTCACGCCGGTGGGGTTGGTGATCAAGCCAATCCGTTTGCCCCGCAGCGGCGACGCCTCGTCAGCCAGCAAGTAATCGGCGCCCGTGCGAATCTCGGCCCGGACCTCAACCGGGATCATCGCACTCAAGCACAGCCACGCGGCAAGCAGAGCCCAACCTCCCGAACTCACAAGCAGGCTTTGGCACGGAATACGACCGACTCCTTCGGTGGGTTGATCTGAAAACGGCATAAGCAATGGGTTCACTCTCATTCTGGAAATTGGAACGCGTAGAGATCGGCATCCTTTAGGAACCACCAGAGGCGCACGGGCGTCTCCCGCAACGCAGACACATCGGCTCCCCCCCGCCCAGGTGATCGTTGACTCAAGGTCGTCGCCCAACCCATCAAGAGCTTGGGAATCCACCTCCAGGAACGCAACGGGAGCATGGGCTTCATCCAACGCGACCCCGCCCCACCGGTCAAACCCTCCGGACTCTCCTGGAGCGATCCTCACCGATTTCTTGTCACTGAGCCTGCGGAGCCCTCTTCCTCTTTGGCCCCGTTCCGTTCAGCGTTTGGCCGATGAAGGTACGGTGGGTCGATTCGACAATGCGTTTCCGGATGCGCTCTCCGGAGGTGGCAGATTGGATGGCGACAGGGCAGTGCGCCGGCGAGATCCAAATCGGCCCCTTAGCCCAAGATCGATGGGCCTATCGCCTGGAGCTGAACCCCGGGCCCGACTGGAAGATCACCACTGAATCGGGATGTTGGAATGTGGCTGTCCCTCAGTCGGCTGCGCAGCACTGGGCCGATTCAGAAACCCTCACACTCGAATACCTCACTCCCTGGGGCACTCGACTCATCCTCGAGAAAGACCTTCCCCGGCGCCACCTCCGGCTTGGGAACGGGGACACCGACAGCTCGGCAGATCAGAAAACTTCGCGGGCGATGCCGTAGAGCAGAAGGAGAAGGAGACTCAAGGACAGAAGGAAACGGCGGCGAGCAATCTTGCGCTCGTAGCGGAGGGGACGCAAACCGTGAACCGAACCGGCCGCCATTAGATGAACCAAACCGGAGGGACGGCGAGGCTGCCCCCCGAATCGCTGCACCCAGCGCTGCCAGGCCTCAACAAGATTAAAACGATCGGTAGGCACGGACGCCCCTGATCGCGAGCCCACCACACTCGTGGGAGTTGGAGCCGGAACGGCCCGCGGCGGAACTGATCCAAAGGGCTGGGTGGCTTCTCGAGGTCGGGGCGGCAACGCTCGAGCCGGGGGCAGCGGCCGAGCTGAAAGGTCCGAGATGCGCCGCTGAATGACCTCGATTTCACGGTCCAACTCGGCCTGGCGGACCGACATCGGATCCTTTGCTTTGATAAACCAAGCCATGGTCTTCGTCGCCCGTCCTCAGCGCTTGAGGGCCAGAACCGCGGCTAAGGCAAAGACTCCCAGGCCGAGCAAGGCCACCGGCCAATTGAAGGCCAAGCCCAGACGAGCCAATTGAGCGGTGGTCAGTCCGGTCAGCAGCGAAACGGGCGTAGCGGACCCAGTGGGCTGTCCGGCCGAGGCAGCCCCCTCTTCCAACACCGACCAAGCCAAGCGGGCCTGATTCCACTCCATGCGAGCATTTTCGATGGCCGCCAAGGCTCGGGATAATTCCGTTTCCCAGGTAGTGTCCGTCCAAGCCTGCTCATTGAGTCCCTGCACATTGCCCAGCGCACTTCGCAACCCCTCCAGCGTGCGTCCCATTTGGAGAGCGTCCCGCCGAAGATTCATCTCGGCCTGCTCCAGCAAGGCGACTCCCCGGAGAAGGTTCTGCAGCATCTCCTCGCGACCCGTGTGAAACTCACCGCGGCGGCGGCGCATTTCTTCGATCGCTGCCTTGGCTCGCTCCAGTTGCTCCTGAGCCTCGCGTAACTTGGCCAAGTCCTGCTGGGTGGCCGTCAATTGGCTATCGAGTTCTTCCCGAGTCGGAGCCCGCCCGGTGGCCCCAGACATCGACGAACTGGCCGTGGCCAGCCGTGGGGAAGATCCGCCCGAGGTGCGCAGGTCAGTATCCACAAAGTCAGTGCCGTCGAGAGCCATAGATAGAGTGAAAAAACTTACAGAAACAGCCTACCGACGCAACGCGGACGTTGGAACAACACTCACAAAAACCCGCGCGCGCCGAAACAATTCCGCTCAGAAGGAATTGGTTCACAACTGATCACGACCGGCTCACCACCAGAAATGCGGAACGGATCCGTCGGTCCGGACCTCTTGCTGGGCAAATTTTCGGAACTCGGCATGTCCATCGAGCATGAGCACATTACCGCCCGCCGGAAGCGAACCATTGAGGTGAGCCGAACTGTGGCCAGCCCATCCGCCATCCACCTTGGTGAAATTGCGGCTACCCCCCGTGCGATTGGCCGAGTTCGACAAGGTGGCGTCAGCGACAACGACCCGCGAGGAGGGGCCTGGCTCGAACTCCTGACCAGCGATGGTCCAGGGCTTGGGGTTGAAACCCTCGGTGATATTGGTGGCCTTGATGCGTCCTGAGCCCTTGAACGCCACGGCATAACCAATCACGCGGTATCCGTTGGCCGTTTCCCCCGCCACCTCATTGGTCACCCCCGTGGTGAACGACCAGAGTTGGTTGTTATTTTGTTTTTCGAAACCCGGGCAGTACAAAATGCTCCGTTGGCCGCCATTAACCACGAAGGCATTGGCCGCCTTGGCTGGAAGATCCCAAGGCCAAACAGCCCCCGTGCAATCGGGAAACTGATCACGGTTGTCGAACGCGTACATCCGCACCGCCAGCCCCAGATTGCGCAAATTGCTGGAGCACTTCGTCACAACGGCCTTGCTCTTAGCCTTGGCTAAGGCGGGCAAGAGCATCCCGGCCAGAATGGCGATGATCGCAATAACCACCAAGAGTTCGATCAAGGTGAAGGCGCGGCGGGCCGAAAGGGCAGACGGGGTCCTCTTCATAAGGCGGTCAGAAATGCGGGATCTAGTGGATACAGTGGGCAGGACCACTGCCGGAGGCAATGTGCTAAACGCACAGTCTGCTGTAACCAGACCCACCCACCCATCTATTCGTGACTTGAGCCTCATGGGGTTCTGGCTATGTTCGTCCGACATGAAGTTCATCGCGTCGCTCGCCTTTTTCCTCGTGACCACGGCCGTACTGAGTGCCGGCATCGCCTGCACTGCCAGCGGTAAAGGGTATGGTGTCTACCTGCTTTTGGGCGGCACAGCGATCTTCGGCGGCCTGTTCGTGAAATTTGGTTGCTTGGACCAACATTAAGTCGCCCGACGGCCCCGACGGATCGTGTCGAATGATTCCGCGGGGCCTGAGTCGATTGGGGCCATCACAGCCCGGAAGGCACTCCCCAGCCCGGACTCTTCAGCCGATGAACTCGGTCTTCAGTCCCAAAGATTTCCGAAATTCGGTGTCCGATCTGAGACAAGTTCGACGCATTCTGAACCGAACGACTCTCCGCCCCAAGCCTCTCAGGACTTTCAAGTACCCCTCGTCGAACCGTTTTCATTCCTTCCAAATGTCTCATCGCCACCTCCTCCCGTTGCTTGCGGCCGCTGCCCTCTTCGGCGCGGGCTGCAACCGCCAGAAGCCTGTGACGGTGACCACCGAGAAGGCCCAACGCCGCAACCTCACCGAGGTGGTGACCGGCAGCGGCAAGCTGCAACCCGTGGTGCAAGTGAAGATCAGCTCCGAGGTGGCCGGCGAGATCATCGACCTGCCAGTGAAAGAGGGGCAACACGTGCACAAGGGCGACTTGCTCGTCCGAGTGCGGCCCGACCTCTATGCCGCCGCCCTCCGCAGCCAAGAGGCCAGCCTGAAGTCATCACAGGCCGACCTGCTGACCGCCGAGGCCAACGCCCGGAAGGCCGAAGCTGAGCTCAAACGCAACGAAGACCTCTTTTCCCGGCAACTCATTAGCGGATCGCTCTTCGATGAAATTCGGACCGGAGCCGAGGTTGCTCGAGCCAACGCCATTGCTTCGACCCAACGCATCGAGATGGCCCGAGCCAGCCTCAAGCGTTCGCAAGAGGATCTCGCCAAAACGATTATCTTCAGCCCCATCGACGGCACTGTTTCCAAACTCAATTCAGAATTTGGCGAACGCGTCTCTGGCACAGGTATGATGGCCGGTACCGACATCATGACCGTGGCCGACCTGACCAAAATGGAAGCCCGCGTCGAGGTCGGTGAAATGGACGTCGTGCTCATCCAGCCCGGGTTCAAGGCGCGCCTGGATGTCGATTCCTTCAAGGACCGGAAGTTCGATGGTCAGGTCACCCAGGTGGCCCGTTCGGCCAAGACCGCCGCCGTTGGCACCCAGCAAGAGTCGACCAAGTTCGAGGTCCGTATCCGCATGGCCGACACAGGACTTTTCTTGCCGGGCATGAGCGTGACCGCCGACATCGAGACGCGCTACCGAACCAATGTTATTACTGTTCCGATCCAAGCCGTCACCACACGCATGCCCGGCTCCTCGTCCACCGAACCCGACCCAAAGAAGACCGGGTCCACTTCGGAGGAGGACAAGGGACAAATCGAATTTCTGGCCGGCAAGAAGGCTCGCAACGTGATCAAACCCATCGAGGTGGTCTTCGTCCGAGAAATCGACAAAGCCAAAATGCTGCCCGTGAAGCGGGGTATTAGCGACGACTCCCACTACGAGATCTTGGAAGGAGTGACCGAGGGCCAAGAAATCATCACAGGGAATTTCAAAGCCATCTCCAAGGAGTTGAACGACGGCTCGCTCGTCCAACTCGAGGAGGCGAAGAAGGCCAAAGACTCGAAGCCCTGAGCCGCTCTCTTGCCAAGGCCATGTCTCTCATCCGAATCCAGAACCTGGCCCGCCGATACGTGATGGGCACCGAAACGGTGCACGCGCTGCGCGGGGTCTCGGTGCAAATCGAGCGTGGCGAGTACCTGGCCATCATGGGTCCGTCGGGGTCCGGCAAGTCCACCCTCATGAACTTGCTGGGTTGCCTAGATACGCCCAGCGAGGGCAGCTACGAACTCAACGGCAAGGACGTGGCTCGAATGAGCGACAACGAGCTCGCCGACATCCGCAACCGGGAGATCGGCTTCGTCTTTCAGAGCTTCAACCTGCTGGCTCGAGCCGACGCCCTGCACAACGTCGAGCTCCCGCTCATCTATGCCGGAGTCCCCCCGAAGGAACGGCGTGAGCGCGCTCGACAGACCTTAGTCAACGTGGGTCTCGGTGAGCGCATGCATCATCGTCCGAACGAACTCTCCGGCGGACAGCGTCAGCGCGTCGCCATCGCCCGGGCCTTGGTCAATTCTCCATCCATCATCCTGGCCGACGAGCCCACCGGGAATTTGGATTCTAAGACCGGTGTCGAAATCCTCAGCCTCTTCGAGGAACTGTCCCGCCGTGGAAACACCATCATCGTGGTCACCCACGAAGAAGAGGTCGCCCTTCACGCCCGCCGGGTCATCCGCATTCGCGACGGCCTGATCGCCGCCGATGAGACCAACCCGCACCCCAGGGCCGTCGTGGCCTCGGTATCGGCACCATGACCCTCCGGAGCGAACTGGGCGAATCGGCCCGCATTGCGGTGGCGGCCATCCGGGCCAACAAGCTGCGTTCAGGCCTAACTACCCTCGGCGTGGTGATTGGCATCCTAACGGCCACACTGGTGGGTACCATGATCAACGGCATGGGTGAGGCCTTTACCCGGTCCGTCTCTTCCATGGGCTCCGACGTGCTCTTCATCGGCCGCTTTCCGTGGATGAGTTTTGAAGACTACCGAATTTATCGGAACCGGCGGGAAATCACCTTCGCCCAGTACCGCGAGCTCGAGTCGCGCATGACCACCGCCGCGGTCATGGCCCCTCAGTGCGAAGCCTTCCAAGCGTCGGTGGCCTACGAACGCCGCCGAGCCAAGGGTGTTTGGCTCCTCGGAAACACTCCAGAATCGCTCATCATTCGCGGTCTCACAGTCGCCCAAGGGCGTTGGCTCAGCGCCTCCGACGTCAGTTCAGGGCGCCCCGTTTGCGTCCTCGGATCCTATTTGGCCGAATCCTTCTTCCCGAACGACAACCCGGTGGGCAAGAAGGTCCGCATTAATGATACGCCTTATGAGGTCGTGGGAGTCCTCGACAAAATGGGCAGCATGCTGGGCTGGAACCAAGACAACCAGGCCGTCATTCCCATCTCCCGTTTCCAGGACGACATTCAACGCCGGCCCGACTACGTCATCACGGTCAAAGCGCTTAAACCAGAGGCCGTCTCCGAGACCCTGGAAGAAGCGCGATCCCTTTTCCGCAGCATCCGCAAGATCGAGCCCGGCCGACCTGACGACTTCGCCATCAACCAACAGGAGGCGATCACCAAGTTTTTCGACGGCTTCAAGGCGGTCTTGGGCAGCTTCGGGTTCTTTGTCACCGGCCTGTCCCTCTTCGTGGGCGGCATCGGCATTATGAATATCTTGTTCGTGTCGGTCACAGAGCGCACCAAGGAGATTGGTATTCGCAAGGCGCTGGGCGCCAAGCGCCGGTCCATCCTGATGCAGTTCCTCATGGAGGCCGCCGGAATCACCCTCTTGGCTGGACTCATCGGGGTCGGGATCGCCTGGCCCATCTCTTGGAAAATCGGCGAGATCGCGCGAGCCAATGGCTCCGTCTTCGAGGCACGCATGTCTTGGTGGATCGTGGCCCTGGCACTCTTCGTCTCAGCCGCCACGGGCATGGTGGCTGGTTTCATCCCGGCGTGGCGGGCCAGCCGCATGAACCCGGTCGACGCGCTTCGAAGCGAATAGCCATGAACCCCCGGACGATGACTCCTTGGCGCGAACTCGTTGAGATGGTGCGGATGGCGGCCAACGCCGTTAAAACCAATATCCTCCGCTCATCGCTCACCATCCTGGGAGTGTTTGTCGGCGTATTCTCCATCATCGCCGTGATGACCGGCATCCGCGTGCTCCAGCAAAACCTGGAGGACGCCATGAACGGCCTCGGGGCCAACACCTTCCAGTTCCAGCGCTTCCCAGCCATCAGCTTCGATGACGCTGATTGGGAAAAATATCTGCGTCGACGGCGCTTCCGCATCGTGGATCTGAGCCAGCTCGAACGGCGGGTCACGCTGGCTCAAGCCGTCTCGGCCAGTGCCAACTTCGGATCGGGCGAGGCTTCCTCCCGCTACGCGCAAACCAATCCCAACATCCCCGGCAACGGAATGACTCCCGAAGCCTTCACGACCCAGAATCTTACCTTGGGCGAAGGTCGCGGATTCAGCGCCGCCGATGACGACAGCGGCCGACTCATTTGTGTGCTTGGTTTCGACTTGGCCGCCAAACTGTTCCCGCGGGGTTCGCCTTTAAACGAGTCGGTGAAGTTTCAAGGTATTAGCTACAAAGTGGTGGGGGTGCTCGCCCAACGCGGTGCGTTGTTCGGCCAAAGTCGCGACAACTTCATCGCCATTCCGCTCGGCTCGGCCCGACGCCTGTATGGTGAGAACTTGTCGGTTCAACTCCAGGTACAAGCCCCGAACCGCGACACCTATGCGGAGATGGTCGAACAAGCCCGGGGCGTCATGCGCACGATGAGACAAGTACCGCCCGGCGACGATGACGACTTCGAGATCGTCTCCAACGAATCGGCCGTGAGCCAGTTCCGCAGCCTGACCTCGGCCATTCGCCTCGGCGTGGCAGCCATCAGCAGCATCGCCCTTATCGCCGCAGGCATTGGCATCATGAATATCATGCTCGTGAGCGTCACCGAGCGGACCCGCGAGATCGGTATCCGGCGGGCGATTGGGGCGCGCAAGCGCAGCGTGATGCTCCAGTTCATCGCCGAAGCCGTGTTGTTGAGCGAAGTGGGCGGCGCCTTGGGAGTGGTCGGTGGCATCCTCTTCGGCAACCTGATTTCCTTCGTGGTGAAAGCCCCGCCGGTAATCCCCTGGGACTGGGTGGGCATCGGACTGGCCATTTGCTCAGCCGTGGGAATTGTCTTCGGCACCTACCCCGCCTGGAAGGCCGCCCACCTCGACCCGATCGATTCGCTGCGGTACGAGTGACCCGCCCAAAGGATCGCGTCAAAAACGATCACCCGGGGACGGACTCGAACTGGACTGCGACTGGGCTCCCACTGGACTCCGACTAGACTCCGATTGGGCTCAGCTTTGACTGAGTCGCTGGACCGGAACGTCATGGAACAGGTCATGAGCCTCGCGCAAGATCCCAGCCAACCGATCGGCGAACGGGCTGCGACCAATCACTTCATCGAGCCGTGACCAGTCGAGCTTCTCGACGTGTTCGCCCGGGAACCAGTGATCGGCATTGCCGAGCATGTTGTAGCGAAACTTCGCCCACTCGGTCAGTTCCAAGGGCTTGGCGTAGGTCCAGATGCGCAAGATCTCCACCAGGTTCACCTCGCCCGGCACGGCCACGAATTCCGGAAGCCCGGCCCACCAGCGGCGGCACCACTCAGCCCCGAGCACGCGTTCCATTTCCTCACGCAAACGGCGGTCGATGGACTCCACCGCCTGAGCCGCCTGCTCGTAATGTTCGAGACCGGCGATGTGCTCATCGAAATCCGACGGTTTGGCCGCACCCAGCGACAGGGTATGCACTTCCGGACGGGCCAGGCAGTAGAGGTCGTTGAATTGCATGGGCGTCAACGGCGCACACAACGAACGCATCTTGGGCAATTCGAGGTAGAGTTTCCCACCCTTGTCATTCGGGCTGATGATGAAGACACCCATGTCCCGCTGGGCCGCCTCCGCCACGCAGACGCGGTTGAGGTCGTTCACGAAGTACCAGTGCAAGTTGACGTAATCGAACTCATCGCTGCGGATGGCCTCGGAAATCACATCCGGCGTGGCGTGGGTGCTGAAGCCCACGTGACGAACCCGTCCCTCGCGCTGAAGTTGGCGACAAACTTCCATACAGCCACCGCTGCGAAGCGTTTCGTCCAAGTGCTGGCGGTTGTTGATGCCGTGGATGGAAAGCAAGTCCACGTAGTCTTGCTTCAAGTAGGCCATGGAAGTCTCGAAGGTCTCGAGGAACTCCCGCGCGGTCGGCTTGGGCATCACCTTCGTCTGAAGGATCATCGACTCGCGCGGATAATGCGCCAGCACCGGCCCGAGCTGCATCTCCGAAGAACCGTAGCCGCGAGCAGTCTCGATGTGATGGATTCCCAGCTCCATGGAGCGGGCAATGGTCGCCTCGAGATTGGCTTGGCCGGCGGCGGGCACTTGGTCCCACGGAATGTCCGACCACGACTGCTGGTAACGCATGCCGCCGCAGGAAAAGACAGGCATCTGAATTCCGGTCCGGCCGAAACGACGGTACTTCATGAGTGGCGACGGTACCTACTCCGATGCCCGTCGGCAAATCCCGACCGCGGATTCCCGACAGGCCAAAGCCGCCCGAGCCGGAATGTCTTTGGGATTCAAGGCCAGTCCTCCACTTGACCCCGAGGCCAACTGGCGTTTGGGTGGCTCTTTGCAGGGCGGCGACCCCACCCTCAATCCAAAGCCATGATGCACGAAATCGAGTACGAAATCCGCGGAGACGACCTTCAATATGTCGAGGTGCTGCTAGACCCCATGGAAGCCGTGGTGGCCGAGGCGGGCGCAATGATGTTCATGGAGGAAGGCATCGAAATGGAGACCATCTTCGGTGACGGATCTCAACAACAGAGCGGCTTTATGGGAGCTCTCTTGGGCGCCGGCAAGCGACTGCTCACGGGTGAGTCGCTGTTCATGACGGTCTTCCAGAACCACTCACCCCGGAAGTCCCGCGTGGGTTTCGGAGCGCCCTATCCCGGCAAGATCGTCGCAGTGAACCTAGCCAACCTCGGTGGCGAACTCATTTGCCAAAAGGACTCGTTTCTCTGTGCAGCCAAAGGCGTGAGCGTGGGCATCGCCCTGCAACGGAAGCTCGGGGCAGGCCTCTTCGGCGGAGAGGGCTTTATCATGCAACGCCTTCAGGGCGATGGATGGGCCTTCGTGCATGCCGGCGGCACACTCATGGAAAAGGTCTTGGCCCCGGGCGAGACCCTGCGCGTGGACACCGGCTGCGTGGTGGCTTACCAGAACTCGGTCGCCTTCGACATCCAGTACGTGGGTAAGGTCAAAACCGCCCTCTTCGGTGGCGAAGGTCTTTTCTTCGCCACGCTGCGGGGGCCCGGAAAGATCTGGCTCCAGTCGCTGCCCTTGAGCCGCTTGGCCAACCGAATCATCGCCGCCTCGCCGGCGGGAGGTGGAAGCCGTCGCGAAGAAGGCTCCATTTTGGGTGGTTTGGGCGGTTTCCTCGATGGCGACAACAGTTAAATGCAGGGGATTGGCACGGTTCACTGGGCGTCCTGATCGGGGTTTGCGCCCCGATCCGTCGCAACCCTATACATCCGCCGTCATAAAATTGTTACGCGGCCGACAGGGTTTGACCCCTTCCTGCAACTTGACGTTTTCCATCCACTCGCCATTCTGCACGGCCCTATTGGAGGGAAACGGCCATTATGCAGCACATCCGAAATATCGCGATCATCGCCCACGTCGACCACGGCAAGACCACGCTCGTCGACTGCCTTCTCAAGCAATCCGGAACCTTCCGCGCCAACCAGGCTGAGACCCAGGTGGAGCGCTTGATGGATTCCATGGACCTGGAAAAGGAAAAGGGCATCACGATTCGCGCCAAAAACGCCGCCTTCAAGTACAAGGATTACCACATCAACATTGTGGACACCCCGGGACACGCCGACTTCGGCGGCGAGGTCGAGCGTATCATGAACATGATCGACGGCGTGCTCCTGGTGGTCGATTCGGCCGAGGGTCCTCAGGCCCAGACCCGCTTCGTGCTGCGCAAAGCACTCGAGGCCGGTGCCAAGCCCATCGTGGTCATCAACAAGATCGATCGCGAAAACGCCAACCCGAAGAAGGTGCTCGACCAGGTGTTCGAACTCTTCATGAGCCTCAACGCGACGGATGAGCAGCTCGACTTCCCCTTCATTTACTGTTCGGCGAAAATGGGTTACGCCAAGAACGAGCTCACCGATGTCACCGACACGATGGAGCCGCTCTTCAATGCGATCGTGAAGCACATCCCCCCGCCCCGTGCTCAGGCGGGCGAGGGATTCCAGTTGCTAGTGTCCAATCTGGACTACAGCGACTACATGGGTCGTATCGCCTTCGGCAAGATCGTCGAAGGCAAGCTCACGGTGGGTGAGTCAGCCATTTGCCGCCACGGCAACGGCAAGATCACCAAGGGCAAGATCACCATGCTCTATCACTTCGAGGGCATGAAGCGTATCGAGATCTCCGAAGCCGGCGCCGGCGACATCGTGGGCGTGGCGGGTTTCGAGAACGTCTTCATTGGTGAATCGCTCTGCGACAGCGAAGCGCGTGCGTCTCTGCCTTACATCCCCATCGACCCGCCGACCATTCAGATGGAGTTCGCGGTGAACGACGGACCTCTGGCCGGCCAAGACGGCAAGCTGGTGACCGCTCGGCACATCTGGGACCGCCTGGTAAAGGAAATCCGCACCAACGTCGCCCTGCGCATCGCGCAAACCAGCGATCCGAAGATCTTCTCCGTGGCCGGCCGCGGTGAGATGCAAATCGCGATCCTCGTCGAACAAATGCGCCGCGAAGGCCACGAAGTGCTCGTGAGCCGCCCCGAAGTGCTCTGGAAGAAGAGCCCGACGGGCGAACCCCTGGAGCCGATCGAGAAGGTGTTCGTAGAGACACCCAGCGAGAACCTCGGCGCGGTGATGGAGTGCTTGGCCTTCCGCAAGGGCCAGATCACCAACATGGTCCACGCGGGCAATTTGGTCTCGGTGGAAGCACTGGCACCCATGCGCGGTCTGATCGGTTTCGAAACAGACTTGGTCAACATGACCAAGGGCATGGGCGTGATGAGCCATCTGTTCCACGAATACGGCGAAGACCGCGGCGAAATCGCCGCCCGAAAGAACGGTTCCCTGGTATCGATGGATACCGGTGAAGCGACCTCCTACGCGCTGAACATGGCACAGGAGCGCGGCCGCCTGATGATCGAACCCGGAGATCAAGTGTACGTGGGAATGATCGTCGGTGAAAACGCCCGTGAGAGCGACATCCCGGTCAACCCGGTGAAGGAAAAGAAGCTCACCAACATGCGCTCCCAGGGCGACGGCAAGGGCATCCAGCTCAGCCCGCCGCTGAAGCTGAGCCTGGAGCGCGCTCTCGAGTACATCGACGTGGATGAGTACGTGGAGGCGACCCCGAAGAACTTGCGCCTCCGCAAGAAGATCCTCGACGAGAACATGCGCAAGCGCTCCGAGAAGAAGCGCTCGATCCGGTTCGTGGAGGAATAATCTCCGCACACTCAGATTACTGGGTT
Organism: uncultured Verrucomicrobiota bacterium; assembly: GCA_903854475.1. Lineage (GTDB taxonomy): Bacteria > Verrucomicrobiota > Verrucomicrobiia > Limisphaerales > UBA9464 > SXXZ01. Next base: position 13,855 of record CAINWP010000220.1, on the reverse strand, counting down.
TCCACCGAAACCTCCATCGATCCCTCTCACCCGCCCCGATCTGGGGCGGGTTTTTTTATGCCGCCGACGATTCGGATCCAGACGGTTCAGATCCCAGGAGACTCGCCAGCAGGGTGGCGTGGGTGGCCTGCAGTTCGGGCTCCAAATCGACGTACCGATCTCGCACTGCACCGATGAGCAGAAATAATTGAGGATTATCAGGCAGGCCTGCGGCCAGTTCCACCTCCAGCGCGGCCTGTGCGAGATCGTCCAGACCGAAGATCGATGAGCCCCCTTGAACGGAGTGGGCACACCGGGCCAGATGCCGAAAATCCCGAGCGCTCAAGAGGTGCGGCAGGAGCTCCATCCGACCGCGGGTATCGATGAGATACACGCCGAGAATTTCCACTAGATCCGCCGAACCGATCTCTTGGAGGAGATCTTGAACCCTTCGACCGAACCGCGCGATGTCATCGGTGGACGGCATGCAGTCAATCCCCAGCGATCTGCCACCCCTGGGTCAAGCAGGATCCCCTCCCCCCGAACTCCTCGCCAATTCTCTCGTTCCGGCTCAGCGCAAAACACTGTCGAGCCAGGCGTAGGCGGCGCGCCGCTCGGCCTCGGGGAAGTCGTGCCCAGAATCCGGCGTCTTGAGCACTAGGCGTGATTCCGCCCCGTGCAGGGCGAAGACCGGAGCTGCCGCCGCGAACGCCTTGCGCACCCCGGTGACATCGAAGTTTTCATCTCGGACCGGTGAGTTCGAGAACACCCCCCGCGGGGCGATGGCTCCCAGTACCTCGTAGAAGTCGAACGGAATTCGACTGGCGTCATTGCCATAAACCGTCCGGATCCGGGGCATATACCGATCACTGGTCCAACCGGCCACCTTGCCCCCGTAGTAGTCGTGGAACGGCGTAAACCCACAACTGGTCACAATCGCCTTCAGGCGGGGATCAAAAACAGCGGTGAAGAGCGCGTTGTGGCCTCCGAGCGAGTGTCCAATGATACCCATGCGCCCGGCATCCACCTGCGGGAGCGACTCGAGAAGGTCCACCGCTCGCACGTTGTTCCAAACCGCCTTAATGGAGCCGCTGGCATGATGCGCGCCCTGCTTGGCGAAATCGTAGGGATACTCTCCGAAGGACGGATAATCCGGAACGAGGCACACATAACCCCGCTCGGCCAGCTCGTGGGCGTAGTGCAGCGACGCACGTCCGCCCAAGCCGGCGGGCTCATCCTTACCACTGTCGGTGGTCTGATGCAGGCAAAGCATGGCCGGAGCCCGGTGCCGTAACCCATGAGGGATGAGCAGCCAGGCAGGTACCCGATCTCCGAGTTCTGGCGTGAAGCGAATCTTGCGGCGCAGGTATTTTCCCGAGGAAGTCTCGCCACACTCCTCCAGATCGAGCGGAACCCGGGCTGCAGCGCCGGGCAACGGACCCATGGCCTGCTGAAGGCCGGCCCGGATGTGCGAGGCTCGTTCGGCCCAGTCGGCAATAGGACCCACCGGACGAACCGAGCCGGAGGCATCCCGCACTTCGAGCAAGCGGGAATGGTCCGGGTAAGCAATGACTGTGGGGGCGTTCACCATCGGATCCACCGCCGCAGAAGCTTGAAGGCTTGCCGCCAAGGCCAACGCCGCACGGGAAACCCGCGGCGGGTGGTAAGCAGGGGTGAGGACATCCATTACAGTTGTCATCATCAACGCAATGGCCCCGGTTGCATTCACAAAAAAAGCGGCGATCCCGAAGGATCGCCGCTCGTAAGAACCAATCAACCGCTTACTGCTTCAGACGATAGAACGCCGAGGCCGCAGAGGTGGTGATGGTGATGGAATTGTTGGCCACACCGCTCACTGGTGACCAAGCAGCCTCCGAGAGGGAAGCCTTGGACTCCAGGACGTACGGCTCAGAACCCGCCCAAGAGAGGGTCACGGAACCATCGCTGTTGCGGGTGAGCTTGATGACCGGACGGGTCGGGGCCGGAGCGGCCGCGCCAATCAGGATCGGGAGGCCCTCGGGGCTAGGTCCACCGAGTGCGGCCATTTCCCCATCCGACAGCTTGCCGGAGCGGATTTGGACGGAGCTCACGAACATCTCACGACGCTCGTCCTGGTCACCGTCACCAAAGAGGATGGCGGTGGTGGACAAGGTGCGACGGGTGTTATCGAGGCTTTGATTGGCAGTCCAATCGTCCTGCTTGATGCCATCCACGAACTTGGTGACCACCGGAGGGGTGGCAGCCATGTCATAGGCGGCAATGACGCGGTGCCAAGCACCTGCGGTGAAGGCTCCGGTCCCATTGTAGCCGTTGCCACCCTGGCCGAAGTTGTTGCCCTGCCAGAACAAGTCACCGTCATCGGTGTTGGCGGCGGAGCTGGTCTGCCACAGCGAGGCGGCACCCGGACCCGTGGTTCCGACGAAGAGGTCGAAGGCCAAGGTGTATTGATTGACGCGGCTGCCGCCACCGTTGGGATTAATGCGGTGAGCCATCACGTAGCCGATCTTGTTGGAAAGATCGCCCGGAACGCGCATCACGCGGACGTCCTGGCCGCCGATGAGATCGACGCCGAGTTCGCTCGCGAGACCGAACTTGGTGCCTTCCTTAGTCAGGCCGGCGTCACCATCGAGGTAAGCCAACGGAGCACCAATGGAAGCGCCGAGATCACCGAAGTCGAAGTCCCACTGACCGGTCACCGTGCTGGTCGGCAGGGCGATGGGGATACCTGAAGCATCCGGGGCGCCGAGCAGCAGCAGTTGTGCATCGCTCAAGCGACCGGCGCGAACCTGGATGGAGCTCACGAACATCTCGCGACGCTCATCCTGGTCACCATCACCGAAGAGAACGGCCAGCGGACCCATGGCGCGGCGCGGGGCGTCGAGGCCCTGATTCGCGGTCCAATCGTCCTGCTTAATGCCATCCACGTACTTCACCACCACTGGCGGCGTGGCCGCCATGTCGTAGGCCGCTGCAACGCGGTGCCACGCTCCGGCCGTGAAGGTGCCACGGCCGTTGTAGCCGCCGCCGCCCTGACCGAAGTTGCTGCCCTGCCAGAACAAGTCGCCGTCGTCGGTATTGGCCGTCGAGCTGGTTTGCAACAACGAGGCCGCACCGGGTCCGGCGGTTCCCACGAAGAGGTCAAACACGAGGGTGTATTGGTTCACCTTGCTACCGCCACCGTTGGGGTTGATGCGGTGGGTCATGATGTAACCGATCTTGTTGGACAAATCGCCCGGAACCTTCATGACGCGGGCGTCGCCACCCGGAAGGGCCGGCACGCCGAGCTCGCTGGCAAGACCGAAGGCAGTACCGGCCTTGGTGAGGCCTTCGGCACCGTCGAGGTAAGCCAGCGGCGCACCGATGGAGGCACCGAGATCACCGAACTCGAAGTCCCACTGACCGGTCACCGTAGTGGTCGGCAACGCCACCGGGATGCCGGCCGCGGTCGGGGCTCCCAGAAGGGCCAATTCGGCGTCGCTCAAGCGGCCGGCACGGACCTGGATGGAGCTCACGAACATCTCGCGGCGCTCGTCCTGGTCGCCATCACCGAAGAGGATGGCCGACGAACCCATGGCGCGGCGCGGGGCATCGAGGCCCTGGTTGGCGGTCCAGTCGTCCTGCTTAATGCCATCCACATACTTCACCACCACCGGCGGCGTGGCCGCCATGTCGTAGGCCGCTGCAACGCGGTGCCACGCTCCGGCCGTGAAGGTGCCGCGGCCATTGTAGCCGCCGCCGCCCTGACCGAAGTTGCTGCCCTGCCAGAACAAGTCGCCGTCGTCGGTATTGGCCGTCGAGCTGGTTTGCAGCAGCGAGGCCGCACCCGGTCCGGCGGTTCCGACGAAGAGGTCATACACAATGGTGTACTGGTTGACCTTGCTGCCTCCACCGTTGGGGTTGATGCGGTGGTTCATGATGTAGCCGATCTTGTTGGACAGATCGCCCGGAACCTTCATCACGCGGGCGTCGCCACCCGGAAGGGCCGGCACGCCGAGCTCGCTGGCCAGACCGAACGCGGTGCCGGTCTTGGTGAGGCCCTCAGCCCCGTCGAAGTAGTCCAACGGCGCACCGATGGAGGCACCGAGATCACCGAACTCAAAGTCCCACTGACCGGTCACCGTGCTGGACGGAATGGTGGCCGGGATACCGGCGGCCGAAGGGCCACCGAGTGCGAAACACTCAGCATCGCTCAGCTTACCGGCGCGAACCTGAATGGAATTAACGAACATCTCACGGCGCTCGTCTTGGTCACCGTCACCGAAGAGGATGGCTGACGGGGCCATTGCGCGGCGAGCGGCATCCAGACCTTGATTGGCGGTCCAGTCGTCCTGCTTGATGCCGTCCACGTACTTGGTCACCACCGGAGGGGTAGCGGCCATGTCATAAGCCGCAACAACGCGGTGCCAGGCTCCGGCCGTGAAGGTGCCACGGCCATTGTAGCCGCCGCCGCCTTGGCCAAAGTTGCTGCCCTGCCAGAACAAGTCGCCGTCGTCGGTATTGGCCGTCGAGCTGGTTTGCAGCAGCGAGGCCGCACCCGGTCCGGCGGTGCCGACAAAGAGGTCATACACAATGGTGTACTGGTTGACCCGGGTGCCACCGCCGTTGGGGGCGATGCCGTGGGTCATCACGTAACCAATCTTGTTAGAGAGGTCACCGGGGACCTTCATGACGCGCGCATCGCCGCCCGGCAGAGCCGGCACACCGAGCTCGCTGGCCAAACCGAACGCAGTTCCGGTCTTGGTCAAGCCGGTGGCTCCGTCGAGGTATTCCAGGGCCTTGCCGGTGGTCGCACTCAGGTCACCCTTGTCGAAGTCCCACTGGCCTGCGACACGGGTGGTAGAACCGCCGGTCGTGACAATACCGAAGGACCAGTTGTTGGTCCGGGTCGTCGAGGCGGAGTCGGTGAACCGGAGGCTCACTAGATTGTTGGCCGTGGTGCGGGAGGCATTCGGGTCATACTGCAACTCGATGCGACTGCCGGTTTTGACCAGCTTCTGCGGGGTCACGGCAGCGCCATTGAAGTCGAGCTTCACGCCGGAGGTGGCCACCGTGGTGGTGCCATCCTGAATTAACGCCGTCACCGGAGCGGTGGCCTGCAAACCATCGGAGCCGGGGCCTGGGGTAGCTTCCGCCACATAGGGTCCGGAAGAGGACGCCGCCGTCGAACCGGTGTAGGAAGGAATCGCACGGGTATCGGCCGGATCATTGACCAAGATGCGCTCGCCGGCCTCGTTGACCGTGTACCACTGGAGGTTCGCACCGAGACCGGTCTGCCAGTAGATCATGCGGAACGGATACACGCCGGCCACCGGGGCATTCACCGCAAACTGGTTCTCATTGCGCTGTTTGCTCTGGAACGCGCGAGAATTCCGCTCGAACTCTCCCACCTTGGTCGCGAAGAAATCGCGCGGGTTGGTGCCGACGAACACGGAGTAGGAATCGTCGTTGTTCACGTCGGTGCGATCTGCACCCACGCTGACGCCGAAGGTGGTCACACCGGCCGGCAGCTTCAGGAAGCCGACGACTTCCACAGCGAAGTTATCGGTGTGCGAACCATTGCCCGGGACGCCGGGGAACACGCTGGGAGCAAACGAGGTGATGAGGGTGCCCTCGATGTCGGTGACATCGACTGGAGAACCGTCCAACTCGAAATTGACGGTGTCTACCAAGTAGGCGCCGGCGGGTGAGGTGAGAGATCCGGATAAGGCCTCATTGGGCACAGCCACACCGGCGGCATCCATAAGGGTTCCATTGATTTGGCGCAGGGCACGGACGCCGTTGTTGGCGAGCGCAGGCTCGGCAGGCCCCTGGAGGGCGCGGATGATGAAACCTCGCTCGGTCGATCCCGAAACGGGAAGTTGAGCCGATGAGGGGAGGTTATTCGTGGTTATTCCGGCTTGGGCAGACTGCAGAGCCGCCAAGGCCGCAAAAACCCAAAGGTTTTTCGGTACGTTCATAGTTCAGCGATGTCGTCAAAACCTGACCACATAGGATTAGGGAACCTCTGCGGCCAGCTTGATGACTTCACCGAAAATTCACCTACCTGACAACCGTTTATACATCGACCAGCAATTTTTACAATTAACCGAAGCTTTTAGAATTTTTTCATTCTAAAAGGCCGCTCAAGTCATCAGCTCGCGAATCACTCGACTTTCTTCAACACCGGTGAGGCGCTGGTCGAGACCTTGGTGTCGGTAAGTGAAGCGGCGGTGGTCGCGACCCAAGAGGTGCAGGACCGTTGCGTGGAAATCCCGGATATGTACGGGGTTCTCGACGATGTTGTAGGAGAACTCGTCGGTGGTTCCATACACCGTACCGCCCTTAGATCCGCCACCGGCCATCCACATGGAGAAACATCGCGGATGGTGATCCCGGCCGTAGTTCTCCTTCGAAACACCGCCCTGGCTGTAAATGGTGCGACCAAATTCACCGCCCCAAATGATGAGCGTGTCGTCAAACAAGCCGCGCTGCTTGAGATCGGTGATGAGCCCGTAGCACGCCTGATCGATGTCCTTGCACTGGGAAGGCATGCGTCCGGCCGTGTTGGCATGGTGATCCCAGTTGTTGAGATACACCTGCACGAAGCGCACGCCCCGTTCGACGAGCCGGCGCGCCAAGAGTGCGGTGTAGGCGAAGGAACCGGGCTTGCGGGCCTGATCGCCATAGAGCTGATAAGTGGAGTCCGGCTCTTGGGCCACCGCGGTCAATTCGGGCACGCTGGACTGCATGCGGAAGGCCATTTCGAACTGCTGGATACGCGTGTGCGTCTCGGGATCGCCCACCTCGCGATGGGTGATTTCGTTGAGGCGACGGAGGCCATCGAGCTGCGAACGGCGGAGCGTGTCCGGAATGCCCGGCGGGTTATTGATAAAAAGAATGGGATCACCAGCGCTCCGGAAGGACACCCCGGAATGTTCACCGGACAAGTAGCCACTCGACCATAATCGGGCAGAAATGGCCTGAATTTGCTCCTTGTTGGTGGGCTCAGCCACCAGCACCACGAAGGCCGGGAGGTTTTCGTTGAGGCTCCCCAGGCCATAACTCACCCAGGAGCCGATGCACGGACGTCCCGACACCTGATTGCCCGTTTGCATGGCGCAAATGGCCGGCTCGTGGTTGATGGCCTCGGTGTGCATGGAACGAATGAGGCACAAGTCATCGGCCACCTTGCTCGTCCACGGCAGCATCTCCGTGTTCATCCAGAGGCCATTGGAGCCCACCTGGCTGAAGCGAAACTTCGACGGCGCGATGGGGAATCGGGTCTGACCGGCGGTCATGGTGGTGAGCCGCTGACCATTGCGCACCGACTCGGGCAAGTCCTTGTCGTACCACTCCTGCATCTTGGGCTTGTAGTCCCAGAGATCCATCTGGGACGGGCCGCCGACCATGTGCAGGTAAATGATGTGCTTGGCCTTGGCCGGAAACTGCGAAGATCGCAAATCGGCACCCGCACCCGCTTCGGCCAAACCACGGCCGGCCGCCCCACCGAGCAACGAGGCCAACGCCGCATGGCCCATGAGATTCTTGCCGCGGCCGAGGAAGTGTCGGCGGTTCTCGAGTGCTCGGAATTCCTGAAAGAGGTTCATCGTAGGAAAGTCTCTGGGGGTTACTTGTTGAGAACGGCGTCGAGGTTGAGGAGCTGATTGGCCACCAAGGTCGTGGCCGCCAAAAGCGGTTCTCCGGCCGAGAGATCCGGCTTGGAATCACCCACGCGCACGAGGCGACCGGCGTCCTCGGGATGCTGGCGGTAAAACGCCAAGGCCTGGGTGTAGCCCTCGCGGACCACCACCGCCTCGGAGGCGTCCAGCGGACGGGACAGAAGCCGTCGGGCCAAGAAATCAACGACCCGGTCGGGTTGGTCGTTCCCGGAATCGCGCAAGGCCCCCGAAGCCAAGACACGGGCCGCCTCGACAAACTGCGGGTCGTTGAGCGTGGCCAGCGCCTGCAGGGGGGTATTGGTGCGCTCGCGGCGGACGCTGCACGACTCGCGGCTCGGAGCGTTGAAGAGATCCATCAACGCCGGCGGTGACGCGCGCTTCCAGAACGTGTAGAGCGAGCGCCGATACAGGCTCTCACCGGCGTCCGGCACATACCGCTTGGTATTGCTCTCGGGCATGGCCACGGCCTCCCACACACCCTCGGGCTGGTAAGGTTTCACACTGGCTCCGCCCACCTTGTGGACGAGCAGTCCGCCGGCGGCCAAGGCATAGTCGCGGACCATCTCCGCATCCATGCGGAAGCGCGGACCCCGGCTCATCAACCGGTTGGCCGGATCCTTCTCCAGGGCGTCTTTCGAGGCCGTGGCCGATTGGCGGTAGGTGGCCGATAAAACCATTTGGCGGAAGAAACGCTTCACGTCCCAACCGTGCTCCATGAAGTCCACGGCCAACCAGTCGAGGAGGGCCTGATTGGAAGGCAAGTCACCCATGATGCCCAAGTCTTCGGAGGTGCGAACGATGCCGGCCCCAAAGACTTCGGACCAAAATCGATTGACCGTAACCCGCGCGGGCAGCGGATTTTCGGGCGACACCAGCCACTGAGCCAGACCCAGACGATTGGTGGGTGCCCCAGCGGGCAACGGGTTGAGAGCCTTGAAGACCGCCCCACCCACCACATCGCGCTTCTGGTCGTATTGCCCACGATTGAGCACATAGGCCATGGGCATGGTGTCGGCCTTCTCGCGCTGGATGTGGGTCACCGGATACCGGCCGCGAATTTCGGAGCGCTCCTTCTCGAGGGCCACGATCGCAGACTGGGCCTGCTTCAAGGGCAGGAACTCCGCCTGAAAACCCGACAACAACCCGGCGCGCTCTTCCTTAGGCCAGTCCGCCGTGGGCTTGGCCAGGAGGGTGCGAAAGGCTTCGGGGGCCGCCCAGGTGCGGGCCTCGGGCGCGCTCAGGGCGCGGGAATAACTGCGCAAATCCTGCACGGAGGTGCCGGCGAGCACATCGGACTCATGGCGCTGACCCAATTTCAACGGCACACCCGTGCGAATCGTGCCCGTCACGGTAGACGGGCCCGGTTCGAGATCAGCGGCCACTCCATCGACGTACAAACGCATGCCGTCGGCCCGGCCGGAGCCATCGCTAGTAAGCAACAGGTGCTGCCACTGCCCCTTCTTGGCCAACGCCTTGCGAGTGCGAACCTTGAGGGCGTTCTCGGGCCAGCGATTCACCAAGTGGGAGCCGAACGATCCGTTCTCGTACCACAAATCCCAGCCGCGGTGGGCCTGGGTGTTGTCCATGCGGGCCAGCAGTGATCCGGTGGCCGGTGGTTTTTCAGGCACGAAGAACCAACCGCCCAGCGAGAACGGCTTGCCCAACTCGAAGTCGCCTGCGTCGGCAAAGGCCATGGTCTTGCCGGAGTCAGTGACCAGAGAGGCTCCGAGGGGACCGCCGGGTTTCCACGCCGGCTCGCCGGTGGCCGGGAAGGTCTTCGGGCCAGAGGGAGCTGTGACGGAAACGGTGGTGCCCGAGCCTTCGTTCAATGGGGCCTTGAAGGTGAGATCTCGCCCGAGCGCCGCCTCGAGTTCCGGGAACTTCAACCCACCAACCCATCGATCAAAGGCCCCCTCCGCGTCCTTCTTACAGGTCTCAACGGTCTTCTTGGCGGACTCGATGACCCCGGCCAGGGCATCCCACCGGGCACGGTCTTTAGTGTCGGTCACCACGACGATGCTGGGATTGGAATCCTTTACGTTGCCATCGAACCCACCTTGCTGGGTGTTTCGGAAGAAGGCCGCCATAGAGTAGAAGTCCTTCTGGCTGACCGGGTCGAACTTGTGGTCGTGGCAGGCCGCGCAGTTGGCGGTGAGCCCGAGCCAGACCCACGAGGTGGTGGTCACCCGGTCGTTGGCGTAGTTCGCGAGGTTCTCCTCCTCGATGGTGCCGCCCTCATTGGTGGTCATGTTGCACCGGTGGAAGCCGGTGGCGATTTGCTGGTCTTCGCTGGCTCCGGGCAGCAGGTCGCCGGCGATTTGCTCTACGGTGAACCGGTCGAAGGGCATGTTGCGATTGAAGGCCCCGATGACCCAGTCGCGGTAGGGCCACATCTCGCGGTAGTTGTCGAAGTGCAGCCCGTGCGTGTCGGCGTAGCGGGCCGCATCGAGCCAGTAGCGTGCCCGGTGCTCACCCCACTGCGGCGTGTCCATGAGACGATCCACCCATCGCTCGTAGGCGTCTGAGCGCGTGTCACGAACGAACTCCTCGACCCATTCGGACCGGGGCGGCAAGCCGGTGAGGTCGAGAGCGGAGCGGCGCGCCAGGCTGCGGCGGTCGGCCTCGGGATTGGGCTGAAGCCCCTTGGCCTCGAGCCCAGCCAAAATGAACGCATCGAGCCCGCCCCGCACCCAACCAATGTCTTTCACCGGAGGGAGGGTCGCCTTCTCGGGCTTTAGGAACGACCAGTGCGGTTGCCACTGGGCGCCCTCGAGGATCCACCGCTTCACGACCTCCTTCTGGGCCGCGGTAAGGTCTTTGTGGGCCTCGGGCGGAGGCATGACCTCGTCGGCATCGGTGGAGACCAGGCGCTGCCAGAGGGGGCTCTTGCCGAGGTCACCGGACACGACGGCCGGTCCGCGCTTGGCGGTGGCGGCAAAGAAACCCTCCCGGGTGTCGAGGCGCAGGCCGGCCTTGCGGGTGCCGGGATCCGGGCCATGGCAGTGGAAGCAGGCGTCGGAGAGGATGGGCCGGATGTCGTGGTTGAAGCCCACCGGTTCGGCGGCGCGAGCGGAGGCACCAAGGAGGCCTCCGGAAAGGAGCGCGGCCCGAATCCAGGCCGAGGCCGAGACTGACCCGAAGAGGACACGCGCAGCGGAGTGGGATGGCTTCATGAGAACTGTTGAAGAATCTAGGCAAGCCGACGATCCGGCGCTAGACGCCATTCGAACAAGGACAAGCCCTCTCTGGCCACCCCGAGGGCAAGATCGGGGGATGTTAGAAACGTAGCCATGTCCTCGGTTCCCCCGCCGCCGGCTCGGTCACCATGGTTCTGCGCATTGAACTCCGTGCGCGGCAGGGATAGTTTCCATCCATGCCGTCTCTATTCCGCCGGCTGGGTATGACGAGCCATTGCTCGCCGCTCCGACGACGTCTCACGGCATCGGGGCTCGAGGACGCCGAGTCGCTCATGCGGTTGGCGGTCCAACGAGGCTGCCGCTATTATCGCGACACCGTGACGGGAACCGTAGTGGACCCAGGAACGGACAGGGTGCCCAACGAGGAACTCGCGATTGGATTGCTCCATGGCAGCTGGGAATGGTCACCGGCAGCACTGCGGATGGGAGCCGCCATGCTCGGCGCCCGAGACAATGACCCGAGTAAACTCCTGCGATTGGCCCGAATGGAACGTGCTGAAACCCTCGTTCGTGAACTGGCCAAGATCGGCCGGAGTATCGAACCCACCCACCCATTGTGGTCGTACCTGCTGCATGAACTTCCCGATCGTGGTCCGATCCCCGGCGGAGTGCTGCCACATCCTACCCGGTTCATGGCCATGACTGGAATCACCCGCGAAGGCCGCGGAATCCGCAGCCAATGGATCCGCCCGGAGGTCGTCCGTGGATAATGAGTGTTGGACGTGGCGATTTGTTGAGGAACAGCCGATCGCATGACTCGCTTTCTCCCATCTGTCCCTGTTTTGGGCGGGTGTTTGTTGTGGATGTCGGGTGCCACAGGCCTGCGGGCGGGCACGGGCGCTCAGGGTCCACTGGACCCTCCGCCCCTTTCGGCAGGCTCAGAGAGTTCCGATCGAAAGATCGGCGGGTTCTCGGTGGTTTCCACCACGGGACACGAAGTGAAGTCCGCAGCCACCTTCGCCGTGAAGGCCCAGCAGGCGGCCCTGCGGAGGCCGGCCTCTGGCCAAGACGATCCCAAGGCCAAAACGCAGCCCGTCCCTCGACTGGCACTGGTGCGGATCGTGGGGGCCGAACACCAGGTGGTGGCCGGGATGAACTACCGACTGCAGCTGTGGGTGACCCTCGACGGCGAGAAGAAGACAGCCGAGGCGTTGGTCTGGTGGCAGACCTGGCGCAAGCCGGAGCCTTACCAATTGACCTCATGGACCTGGAAGTGAGTCCTGTGCGGACGGTGCGGGCCGGTCGTCAGGGCTTCGGCGGGAAAGTCGCAGGATCGAAGGGCGGATGCGCCGGGTCGTGGATGGGGCGCCCGGCGGCGTCGATGAGCGTCGGGGTCACCAGGACGAACAGTCGACTCACCTGATCTTGGGTGCCTTCCTTGCGGAAGAACCGGCCGACGAGCGGCAGATCTCCCAGGTGAACCACCTTGTCGACGAAGTGCACCCGGTTGGTGACCGCACCCGCATCCATGAGCACACTCTGGCCATCCCAGATCCGCTCCCGGCCCGAGGCGCGGTTGGTGAGGATCAGCGGTTCGGAGGTTCCGTTCGAAGCGAGCTCGTATCCCAGCATTTGAACGATGGAGGCATCTGCGACGAGTTCGACCAGGTTCGACGAGGCCGGAGACATGTTCGCCATGACCCGCAAGGTTGGGCCCACACTCACCTTTCGAACCGTGAAGGGATCCGGGTCGGCCGACGGACTCAGCCGGGATTGCGGAATCTTGCCGTCGATCACCGTTCTGTCCTGTGACACCGAAATTGCAGCCTGAAAATTCACCTGAGTGATTACACGCGGCCCGGCCAGGATATCGGTGCCAAGGTGCTCTTCGAAGACCTTCATGAGAACACGGGCTGCCGTCGCCGTAAGCCGAACGGAACTACGGTTCGAGGAAAGCACGCCGACCAACTCCGGAGGCAGGGAGCCGTGGATCTCGACGAATCGCCCTTGGATATCAACTTGCAAAGGCGCATCGATCGCTGGGACGACGGAACCGCCGGTGGCCCGCGGGCTGTCCGGCGCGGCCGGCTCAACCTTGGAGGCGGAGTTTAATTCCGCGGCGGCGGCCGGGATGGGTTTCAAACTCGCCGTCGAACCACCCACCGGGAGCGTTTTCGGATCGGTCGGTGCCTTCGCTACCGGCGTGGGCAGAGCTGGGGTCTCGACCCGGGCAAATCCCATCGGCAGGAACAGCGCGCCGGCCACGAGCACCGTCACACAGCCCACCCAGCCCAATCGGGCACTACGGGGTAATGGACGTTCCAACAACCGTCGAACTCGCGCCTCAAGCCGGCTACCGGATTCGAGGACTCCGAGGAAGGCCATGGGCATCCGTGGGGGAACTGCGCAGTAGCGGGCCACGGCGACCAGCGTGGCCGGGTAGTCGTCGGCACCCGGCTCGAGCATCACCGCCTCATCGACCGCGGCCTCGCGCAAGGACCGGATGCGGGCGTTGGCAAACCACACCAGCGGATTCCACCACCACGCGATCTGAACGCAAACTTGGAGCAAGTTCCAGGCGAGGTCCCACCGCTGCAAATGAATGAGTTCATGCCGAAGCACCTGCCGGAGCGACTCGGCTTCGATCTGCTCGCTGAGCCCCCGGGGCAGCAAGATCACCGGCCGGAACAGTCCACACAGCGCCGGCCCCTGCGCCGTATCGGTAAGGCACAGCCGCGGAAGCTTCGACCGCAGCCCCAGCCCGGCCGCGGTCTCGGCCAGCACTGTTTGCAAGGCCTCCGGTGCCTCGTCCGAATCCCGAACCGGCCGGGCCACCTCCCGGCTCCGCACCAGCACCCAGATTGCCCAGGCACCGCAACCGACGACCCAAACCAGCAGAAGCCCGCCGGCCAATTCGAGCTTCGGGTGTGCGGGCGTCGCGGTCTTCAGTCCGACCGGCTCGACAACGTGCGAAACCTCAGAGACCACGGTCGCTGAGCCCGCCGCCACCCGGGGCACTCGCACCGCGGGAGTCACCAACCACGGCGCCGCCCAATAGGCGATGGCCGTGGGCGACAGCAG
>CAINWP010000219.1 GCA_903854475.1 uncultured Verrucomicrobiota bacterium | reverse complement strand
GGTGCCCGAGGTTGTGACTCAGGGAACGAACGCCCCCACCTCAATTCAGCTTCCCGCCAATGCCGCTCCCGGGCTGTTCATCCGCCTCCGTAAGCTCTAGCGCGAACCCTGGAGCGGCGGGGGGAATTGGTACGTGGTTTTAGTTGTGACTTCTCGGGTGAGGTTAGTCTCTAAAGACGAGAAAGACGGGGTTCACTGCCTTCATGCGGTGGTGGTTGTGGATGGCCTCCACCTGCGCTTCGTTTAAGACTTGGCCCTCCGGTACCAGAAGCATTCCGGACAGGGTCTTTACTCCGGCCGCCAGCGTCATGCCGGGTTTGAGTTCAAACACGGTGATTTCACGTTCCTGGCGTGGCAGTGACGCGTGGGGCAACGCGCGGAGCAGTGCTTGCACCGCCTCGGGATCGAAGCGCCAACCACTGCCCAAGGTGAGCACTTCGACCGCGGCGGCGTGGGGTGCCTGCTGCTCGGCATAGGCCACGGCCACTGCGAGAACCCGAGCAAGCCAGGGGATTTCTTTGCCCGCGAGTCGGTCTGGATAACCCCGTCCATCGAACTGTTCGTGATGACCGCGGATGACCCGACCCACGTGCTTCAGGTTCGCCGCGAAATCGACCAACTCCTCACCGAGGATTGGGTGTTGCTCGATGATGGCCTGCTCGGTCGGACTGAGCGCCTCGGAGTGTTGCATCCACTTGCGGATGAGTCCGCGGGAGGTTCCCACCAGCCCGATGTCGTGGAGCCACGCGGCCAACTCGAGCGTCTGGCGGTCGGTCTCGGAGAGCTTCAGGAGGTCGGCCATCGCTCGGCACAGCCCGAGCACCCGACGGGCTTGGGTGCCTAGAGTGGGATAGAACGACTGGAGAACCTTCAGGCAAAGCTGAACCGAGTGATGCAAATTGAGTTGCAGCGCTTGGTTCATCTCGGAGAGCCGCTGACGGTGATCGGCCTCCACAGAGACGCGAGATTCCAGCGTCTTGTTGAGTGAGACCAATTGCTCGTTCATCACTAGCGTGGTCGCCTGCAGGACCGTGTTACGCACGATCAGGTCGTGCCGTTGGATGGCATTGCGCACCGTTGCTAGGAGTTCTTCGCGGATCCATGGCTTCACCACGAAGCGGTAAATCTCTCCCTTGTTAATGGCCTCGATCACCGTGTCGAGACTGAGCACGGCAGTGATGAGGATGCGGGTGGCGTCGGGTTGGAGCTGCTTGGCTTGAGCTAGAAAATCGAGGCCAGTCATCCCCGGCATTTGATAGTCGGAGATGATGACTGAGAACGCCTCTGTCTTGAGAACCTGGAGGCCTTCCTCGGGTGATGAGCAGGCCGTGACTCCGTAGTGCTCCCGCCGCAGCGTCTCCCGCAGGGCGATGCGAACGATCTCCTCGTCATCAACGACCAGGATTCGCTTGAGAGAGGGCTCAAACAAGGCGTGGGGTGAGTTCATCGGCTGGTGGAGGGGTCGAACAATTCATCGATCTGGCGCTGGAACTCGCTCTCCTGAAGGTCTGAAGGCAGGGTGAGTGTGGCATCTTTGAGCCAGGCGCTGTGCACTTCATCTTCATTCTTGCCAATGATTTGCAGGATGGACTTCACCGGAGGTTTGCGTTGGCGGATTTCACGAAGCAATTGACCGATGCGATCCGAAGTGTCGGCGGCTACTTGCACCAGCACCGCATCGAACTCGTAATCGAGGGAATCTAGAATTTCGAGCGCCTGATTTTCCCGGCTCTCGGCGACGACGAAGAATCCGCCCCGTCGCAGGAAATCAACCGTGGTGTCCAGGGATCGGCCGGCCGTTCCCACCACCAGTAATGTGCGCCGCCGCCGCTCTTCTCCCTCTTGGACGCGATCCTGTTCTGTAAAGTCAGCCTCGGGTAGCCAAAGTCGGAAGGTGGTCCCCTGACCTTCCATCGACTCCACGGAGATGGCTCCGTGATGTTTCTCGACGAAGAGTCGGGCGTTGTAGAGGCCGAGTCCGGATCCTTTGTTCACCGGCTTGGTTGTGAAGAATGGATCGAAGATGGTCCCTAGATGGCGTTCCGGGATTCCGATTCCGTTGTCTCGGATGCTCACGCAGACAGCCGGCAGTCTGGGGAAGTTTCCTTGCAGGTGGGGCAGAGGCTCTGTCTCGGTGATTCGATGGGTCGAGCACCAGAGTTGTCCATTGTGCGGCATGGCGTCCGCCGCGTTCATCACCAGGTTCAGGAACACTTGGCGTAGTTCGACGGAATCGACGTAGACCGCGAGCGGCAGAGGGGCCAGCACCGACTCGAAGCGGATGCGTCGAGGGAGAATCTTCCGGACTAATTCGGAGAGATCACTCACTTGTTCATTCAGGTCGGAGTAGCCGTATTCGCCGATGCGCCCCTGATGGAGGCTCAAGACCCGTCGCACCAATGCGCTCGCCTGCATGGCATTGCGCTTAATTAGATCCAAACTTTCCCGAAGGGGTTCATCGACGCCCTCAACCGGTTCCAACGTCTCAGCCAGTGCGTGGATGCCAGCGAGGATGTTTCCGAAATCGTGGGCCATGCCCATGGTGAGGGTGGCCAGTGTGTCCCGCCAAGCGGCCGAACTGAGCCGGCGCTCGGCGATCGTCTGCCGGGAGACATCGAGCCATGTTCCCTCGAATCCAAGCAAAAGCCCGCTCTCGGTGCGCAGTGCTTGACGCCGCTCCAAGATGTAGGCGACTCGTCCGGTTCGCGCATGGCGGATGCGGAAATGCGTACTCAGGCCCACCTCGCTTCGGCTCGCGCGGCGGATGTGACTCTGGACCTCCTGCATGTCCGCCTCGTGGATTACATTCCAGAACACGTCGGATCGGTGCAGGAACTCCGACAGAGGGATTCCGGTGAGTTCTTCCAGAAGCGAACTGGCGTAGTGGAAGGACATGTCAATCCGTTGATTGAAGATCACCCCGGGCCAGCGTCGCATCAGGTTGTCGACTTGTGCTTCGGCCTGCAGTAACCGGAGACGCAGACGCTGGTTTGCCTCACCGCCACGACCCGCTGTCGGCCAAGACTCCTCCTCTAGGCGAGGTCGAGGTGGAACCGAGGATTCAATGTGAGCAAAAAGTCCGCCAGGGCTGCGGCCCCCGGTGAGGCGGATCCAACCGTCGGGCTGGTCGGGAGGGCCTGGTAGTTCTTGTGTTCGAAATTCAGCCGTCGATTCGGTCCAAGCCCGGATTCCTGGTTCCCATTCTGGGCGGCGCTGACTCAGTACTTGGGACCAGTCGCGTCCAATGAGCCCCTCGGATGTCTCTTCCAACCATTTGGCCAAGGGCTCGTTCACCGAGAGGATGAGCCCTTGTGAATCCAGCACGGCCAACCCTCCGATCAACCAGCAGGAGCCGGGATGAGGAGCCACTGTTTCCGGGGACAAGGGTTGCATCTTGGAAGCAATTGGTACGACCAACAGGGCATATTAAGGGTATCTTTGCCGATTGTCAGTCATTCAGATATCTGCCGCACCAACCTCATGGGGAAAACTCGCTGCGCAACTTTCCGGAAATATCGGTTTTGACTCAAAGTAGACCACTCAATGCTCTCTCCGCTGAACCAAGACTGGCTGGATGAGGTAGCCCAACGCCGTTTGACGGCTGACGAGGCAGCCCAATGGCGCCATCAGTTGTCTGAACGTCCGTCCGAGGCGCGGCGTCTGGAAGAGGAATTGGCGCTGAATCATCTTTTGGATTCCCAGCCCAGGCCGAGAGTTTCTAGCAACTTTACTGCTCGAGTCCTTTCCGGCCTTCAGGAATCTCCTGAACAAAAGCCGTGGATTTCCCGATCGTGGATTTCCCGATGGTCTGCTCAGAGCGTGGTCCGAGTTTCGCAAGGGTTTGGTTTTTTTTCAGGGGTAGCCGGTCGAATTTGGGCGGACTCGATCCCCATAGTTGTCGCCTTGGTCTGCGTGGCGATTCCCCTTAACTGGGGTTGGCAACGGGTTCAGGTCCACAGACATGGTACGATGGCCCGAACGGCTGCTGAATTGTCTGTCGCTGCCGCGATGCCGGGGGTGGCTGTTCTGCAGGATTTCGAGGCGGTCCAACTTTTGGAGACCCGCTCAGCCCCCGACGATGTGACGCTCATGCAGGCCCTCCGCGAGGAGGTTCCATGAGGCTCATCAAAGAGGTGTCTGCGAAGTTGCCTAAGAAAATTCTTATAGGAGGTCTTTGGTGGCTGGTTTTTCTGGTCGTGGCTTCGGCGGCGGTTCCTTTGGTATTGGGGCAGTCTTTGGGGCTTCAATCTGAATCTGGGCAATCCGTTGTTCAGCAGGATGTTCAGCCCTCTGTGCGTCGTGATACGGCTCGTGATACGGACAGCGCTCCTTCGGTTCCGCATCCCTTAGGGATATCGAAAACGCCCCAAGTTCGATCGGGTCCACCCATGCCTCAACAGGCAACTTTGCCTCCGGTGCCTAAAGTTCGGACCCCCACCGACCGTTTTCGGGAACTTCTGGCTGCTAACTTCGAACAACGGGAGGCATTGTTATCGCGAAAGACTCCAGCGGCCCGAACGCTCATTGAGGCTAAGCTTCTGGAGTTCGGAGCCCTCCGACCCGACGAGCGTGAGATCCGCCTGCGTTTGGCTCAGTTTCAGGATTCCTTGCGAACCCTCCTGCCATTGACCCCAACAGAGCGCGGTCCGCTCATAGCCGCGGTGCCTGAGGAAGATATCCCCTGGATCGAGGAGCGTTTGGCTGCCTGGGATTTGCTCCCCGAGGCCGAGCGGCGCGATGTTCTTGAAAGTGAGCGACGCCTGTCGTGGTTTGTCCGCCAAGCCGAGGTGTCCTCCGATCGCCAGCGTGTCGAAGCCTATATGGCCACTCTTTCGCCGTCTGCCCAGCAGGTGGCCCGTGAACAGATGGAGAGATGGTTGGCTCTGCCTTTGGCTGAACGGAGTAAAAAGGCGGCCGCCTTTTCGCGGTTCTTCGACCTCACAGTCGACGAGCGTCAGGCCGCCTTGGGTACCATGTCCCAAACCGAGCGTCTGCAAATGGAACGGGCCTTGAGCGACTTCGCTGCCCTGACACCGGATGCTCGAGAGCGGTGTGTGCGTGGATTTCAGAAATTCGAAGCCCTGAGTCCCGCCGAGCGGGAGCAGTTTCTGCGGAGGGCGGAGCGCTGGAAGGCCATGAGCCCCAACGATCGCGCCGCCTGGCGTCGTTTGGTCGAAAAAGCACTGACTTCGCCTCGGAAGCCGCCGTTCCCCGCCGAAGAGACAATGCTGGCTTCCCCTCCTCGGTGATCCCTACTCATCGCGGTCTCATTCCCTACAGCGATACTGGTGTCAGTGACGGTGTGAAAACCGCTCGGAGAGGGGTTCCTACCTAGAAGATCCTCGGGCGACCTCCGGGTGGCCCAAAACCCCACCTAACCCAGGCACCTCCGAGGTAGGGCGATTTCTCCGAAAGCGCCGCGTAGGTGGGGACGGACCGCTCGGAGATCGGTCCCTACCTAGGAGCCTAGTCGGCACACGCGGACCGCTCGGAGATCGGTCCCTACCTAGGAGCCTAGTCGGCACACGCGGACCGCTCGGAGATCGGTCC
>CAINWP010000218.1 GCA_903854475.1 uncultured Verrucomicrobiota bacterium | reverse complement strand
CACCGCGAACTCTGGCTCGAATCCTCCCGCCCCGGCGGCCTCGAGCGCTCCGCCCGCTGGCTCGAGCGCATCCTCGCAGTCCTGCGCCCGAGTTGACCGCCGCCGGGGCGGACCGCTCGGAGATCGGTCCCTACCTCGGAAGTCTTCCGACTACATCCGGGAGCCCCTCCCCCACAAACCATCCTCAGTCTAGTGGCCGCCAAGACGGTTCTTGAGCTTCCGGGCACGCTTTTGGGCGGCAGCCACCTGAGCGGGAGACATCAGGCGCTCCAGATCGTCTCGAGCACGGGCCGCCCGCTCCATCTCGGTGGAAGCTAAGTTCCACCAGGCGTACGACTCCACGACGTCCTTGGGCACGCCATATCCATTGGCGTGGCAAATCGCCAAATTCGCCCAGGCCCGCGGGAATTTCTGATCTGAGGCGAGGGTGAACCACCGGACCGCTTCCGCGTAGTCCCGCTCCACGCCTTGGCCAAGAAAGTAGCAAAAGCCGAGATTGTCTTGCGCGTCCGCCAACCCGGCGTCCGCCGCTAATTTGTACCAGGTAACCGCCTCACTGGGACTTTTTGCCCCTCCCAGTCCGGCCTGAAGGCATTCGCCCAGGCTGTTCTGAGCCGAGTGATTTCCTCCGATCGCTGCCTTTCGATACCAAGTGACGGCTGCCACCAGATCGGCACCCACTCCGTGCCCATGCTTGTAGCAGTACCCCAAATTATTTTGGGCCGCCGCATTCCCGGCATCGGCGGCCTTCTGGAACCAAACAATCGCTTGGCTCGGATCGGCCGGGATTCCCAAACCCATTTGGTAGCTGAAACCCAAGGAATTCTGCGCATCCGCCAAGCCATGATCCGCAGCCTTGCGGAACCACTTCACCGCCTGCTCCGGATCATTAGCAACGCCGCGTCCAGCTCGATAGCAGCGAGCAAGCGCATACTGGGCCGGAGCGTAGTCCAACTCTGCGGCTCTTTGAAACCACTGGGCGGCGGCAACCTCATCTTTTGCGACTCCCAAACCCCGTTCGTAAAGAACCCCCAGACGGTGTTGATTTTCAGGGCTTCCCTTGACGGCTTCGAGCTTGGTTTTAAGAAACTCCTGATGGATTCCTGAGAGAGACTTCCCCTCCACGCCCGTGGCTACTGCCAACAGCAAAGCCATCCCCAGGGCCGGCCAGTAAGGACACAGGCGACCCCTGCCAACGGACTGGAATTTTGGATATGCTCTGAGGCTCATGGGCTTCGGTGCTGAAAATCGCTTCAACCCACTCGGATGGCCGACGCCACGACGGGATTGACAAGGATGCTCAACCCTTAGACTTGCGTCGAATTGAAGAGCATCTTAAGCGGAAACCTCAGAAAAACCACTGAAAACCTCTTGGCATGCCCTCTGCTGCGGGGTGGTTGTGCTGGTCATCGAATCTCAACAAAAAGTTAGAGGTGGGCTTCCGGAGAATCCGGACATCCAAGTCTCGCTGGCATTCCCCGAAGGGCTGCTCGGTTTTGAAACCCTCAGAGCAGCCGGTTTGGAGCCCATCGAAGATGCAACGCCCTTCTCGTGGTTAAAATTTCAGGGGGAACCCATTCAATCATTTTTGGTGGTTGCCCCAGCCTGCGTGACCGATTCCTACCGGTTTGAACTCGGCAGCACCGATTGCCGCAGCCTGAACCTCACCCGCGCCAGTGACGCCGGTGTTCTCAACATCGTGACACTCCGTCGAGACGGATCGCTGACTGTCAATCTCAAGGGACCCATTGTCTACAATAAACTAACGGGCGAAGCCCGTCAGGTGGTGCCCATCAACGCGGCTGAATTGCCCGTCAATTTTCCTGTCGCTAACTAATATTTCGCACCGAAACCAGCCCATGTTGGTCCTTTCTAGAAAATTGAACGAAGCGATCCGGATCGGTGGAGACATCTCCATACGAGTGGTTCGCATCGATCGAGACTGTGTCCGGTTGGGGGTCTCTGCCCCGAAGGACATTGGTGTCCACCGCGAGGAAATTTTCCTCGAAATCGTCGAGAGTAACATTGCTGCCGCCGAATCGGCCAAGCCCGAACAACTATCTTTGCGACTCCGGCAACTCAAAGCCGAAGCCACCGAACAACTTCAAGCCAAACATAAACTCTAACCGAAATAACTAACATCTAACTCAGAAAAATATGGTCATTAATACAAACGTCCAGGCGCTGCAGACAGCGAACACCCTCAATACTAGTTCCAACAGTCTCGCCAAGTCTTTGGGTCGATTGTCCTCTGGTTCTAAGATTATTGCTCCGTCGGATGATGCCGCCGGTTTGGCGGTGAGCAGCCGGTTGGAATCACAGCTCAAGCGTTTAGATGCTGCCATCAGCAACGTGACCAATGCGGTCTCCTTTACGCAGACCCAAGACGGATTCCTAAAGACGATCGACAAGGCGTTCCGTCGTATGTCCGAGTTGGCCATGTTTGCTCAGGACGCCACCAAAAGTTCGAGCGATAAAGAGCTTTACTCCTTGGAGTTCAGCCAGCTTCAGGATTACGTCTCCCAAAGCGTTAAGCAGACCTTTAACTCGGTAAAGCTGTTCTCTACCGATCCGCTGTCGGTCACCATCGACTCCGGCGGCACGACCTTTGACATGGCACCCATCGACTTGGGCAAGAGTGCATACACCTCGTCACTGAACATTGCTGCTACGCTCAACCCTCTGGACATCACTCGCGATGCCGATGGCGTTATCTCGGTTAAATTGAACCCTGACCAAATATCTAAAGCGGCGGCTGGTGGATCTCTCACTCTGGGAGGTTTGGCTACCGAGACGCTCAATGGGACATTTGACATCAATTCAGTGGATACCGCAACTAACACTGTAAAACTGCAAAGCTCCACTAAGAATGCAGCGCTAACTTCGATGGTAGACACTGCCATGACCCTTGGAACAACTAGTAGCGTTACCGCTATATCCCGAGATGTTAATGGAATCATAAAGCTCACGGTGCCAGCGACCACTGGGACAGGCACCACCACCGCAGCAAATCCACTCAGAGACTACAAGGTTGGAGATAGTATTCGGCTAGCAGATATGGTTGACAGCAGTCCCACTGGCACCCCGCCTACTACCAACGAGATGTCCAAGGCTAATGGGGTGTGGAAAATATCAGCTATTGATAGTAGCACCGGTGAAATCACATTGGACTCAGCAGGCAGCAGTACGGTATCTGCTAATTGGGCAACCACCACCGGAGGGACAGTAAACGCATCCTTCGCCTCTGAGTTTGGAGCCGTCAAGACCGGACTCGACATCACCTCTGTTCCGCGAGCCCAGGCTGCTCTGACTAGAATCAAATCATCGATCGACATGTTGGCTCAAGATCGCGCCTCACTGGGTGCCGTTCAAAGCCGGCTCAACTTCACCAATGAGCAGCTCACGGTGACCAAGGAAAACCTCAGCGCCGCTATTTCGCGCATCGCCGACGTGGACGTGGCCGAAGAAGCGACCTCCTACGCCCGCTACCAGATCTTGGTGCAGTCCGGAACTTCGATGTTGGCGGCCGCCAACAAAATGCCTCAGAGCGCTTTGCAGCTGCTCCAGGGCTGATCATCGTCTTCCGCTCGGCAAGACCGACGAACGTCGCAAAAGGGGATCCCAGTTCATGGGATCCCCTTTGTGCGTCTTAGTGTCTGTGGAGAAGAACTCGAGCCCAATCGAGCCCAATCGACCTCACCGAAACAGCAAAAAGCCCGGCCGAAGCCGGGCGTTTTTGTAGTCAGAATTTTGTTGAACGACCGATGGGTGCTTCCATCGGATTCGCTAAATCTCGGGTCAACCGTTGTTGCCAATGGCTTCGACGGGGCAGCCTTCCATGGCCTCTTTGCAGGCGGCTTCCTCTTCGGGGGTCGTCGGCTGCTTCATAACGTACGAATAGCCGCCATCATCCCAGCGGGTGTAATTCTTCGGTGCGGTTTCGCGGCACAGGTCGCAGTCGATGCATTGGTTGTCGACAAAGTACTTGCCCGTGACGTTCTCTGAATACCGATTTGCAATGTCAGCCATAAATCAAAAAGTGGAGTCATTTATCGACCGAGCAAGTCTCGGGTGCAAGCCGCTTTTTCCTTATTTTGCTCGGTTTCCAGCCAATCTTGTCATCCCCGGAGGATGTAACCGGTCAGAACACCGTCATCGAGCGGCCTGTCGGACCAGTGTCTCGACCAACCCATCGATCGTATGCACCCGGGCCTCGGCCGTAGGCTTCAGTCCGAGGGCCTCCAGAGCCTTGCTCGTCTCCGGTCCGATGCTGAGCGTTCGCGGTGCCCCCGCCTTTCGGAGCGCCCCCGGCAAGTCGAAGCGCTCGTGGAAATATTGAACGGCCGATCCGCTGGCAAAGGTAATCCAGTCGGCGCCCTCTTCCCGAAAACGGGCAGCGGCGCCGTTCAAGTCGGCCGTCTCGGGAACCGTGCGATAGCTCGCCACCTCGTCCACGATACCCCCGCGCTCCTCAATTAAGCGGGCGAGTTCTGAGGGCGTCTCTTCGGGACGAATAACCAGAAAGCGCAAGTTCTCAATCGACTCCACCTTGGCGATGGCGTCGGCCACTTTGGCGGCCACGAATTGCTCGGGCATGGCATCCACCTGCAAGTGCAGTTCGGTGAGCTTGGCAGACGTCGCCGGCCCCACGGCAGCGATGCGCAAATTGCCCACGCTGCGAATGTCCGGATAGGCCTTGAAAAAGGTGTCAAAGAACGTGCTGACACCATGAGGGCTCGTGAACACCAGCCAGTTGTATTCGTTAATACCCACGATGCACTCGACCAGCGGCTGCAGCGCCTTCGGTGGCTCGATTCGCAGCGTCGGGATCTCCAGAACATCGGCCCCGAGTTCCCGAAGGCGACGGCCCAGTTCCGACGCCTGACTTCGAGTTCGGGTCACCACCACTCGACGGCCATGGAGAGGGCGTTGCTCGAACCAATTCAAACGCGTGCGTTCGGACACCACTGCGCCGACGACAATGATCGCCGGGCTCGAAACACCCGCCTTCTCGGCCGCCTCCGCGAGGGTGGCCAAGGTCGCATCCACCGAACGCTGCCGAGCGGTAGTTCCCCATTGGACCATCGCCGCGGGCGTTTTCGGATCCTTGCCAGCCGCGATGAGCAAACTCGAAATCTCCCGAAGACGCTCCACACCCATCAAAATAACAAGAGTGCCTGGCATTTTCGCCAAGGCCCCGTAATCGAGGCAAGTCACCGGCTTGGTGGGATCTTCGTACCCGGTGATGACTGTGAATGCCGAACAGTGGTCGCGATGGGTCAGCGGAATCCCTGCGTAATTGAGCGCAGCGGTGATCGAAGAAACACCGGGTACCACCTCAAAGGGAACCCCCGCCTCCGCCAATTCGTTGGCCTCTTCGCCCCCACGGCCGAACAAGTACGGATCTCCTCCCTTGAGCCGAACAACGCTTCGGCCGGCCTTGGCCTTTTCGACCAGCAATTTGTTGAGGTCGTCTTGCGGTATCGCATGCGCCGCGGCCCGCTTGCCCCCGTAAATGCGCTCAGCAGTGGCGGGTGCCAGCGCCAAACAACCGGGCTCCACCAACGCGTCGTAGACAACAACATCGGCGCGTGCCAACACCTCGGCACCGCGTCGGGTCAGCAAACCTTCGTCGCCCGGACCTGCTCCCACCAAATAGACCATCCCCTTGGACTTCATGAGTGGGAGAGGATAACTCGAAAAACCCGAGCCACCAAGGCAGGAACCCGCACTCAGTGCTTTCGGAACATCCCCACCCCGCCCGGGCTCGAGTCCCTCGGGCCATCCCCACCCTCGGTAGGGCTCGAGTCCCTCGGGCCATCCCCTCCCCGGTAGGGCTCGAGTCCCTCGGGCCATCCCCACCTCGGTAGGGCTCGAGTCTCTCGGGCCATCCCCTCCCTGGTAGGGCTCGAGTCTCTCGGGCCATCCCCTCCCTGGTAGGGCTCGAGTCTCTCGGGCCATCCCCTCCTCGCCCGGCAGCCTAGGGAGTGGACGGTGAGACACCATCCCTACCAGACCGGCAGCCCAGGGAGTGGACGGTGAGACACCATCCCTACCAGACCGGCAGCCTAGGGAGTGGACGGTGAGACACCATCCCTACCAGACCGGAGTGGACGGTGAGACACCATCCCTACCAGACCGGCAGGCCTCCCGCTTAAACTGTTTAGACCGGCTTTCAGAAGTCCAAGGCCACGCTGTCGGCCGCGACGGCCGCTTCGAGACAGCGACGCGCTCGCACCAAATCGCACGATTGCTTTGAATTTTCAGGCTGTGAGGACGCCGGAGTTGCCCACAATTGAGACAACGTTTCGATGAGCGCTGCGGCATGAATCCGGCGGAAGCGGCGAAGGACCCGAGCCTCGGGTGCGTCGCCCGAGCACAAATACCGAAAATCATCCTCGTTTCGGCAGGCTTCTTCGATTTCTTCAGAAGCAAACCGGCCACCCGAGTAAGCGTGAACCAAAACACTGGCCAGCATCCGTGTCGCAAAGAAACTGCCACCGGCCTCCATCTGAAACCCGAGAGCAGGCCACCCGACGGCACCGACGGCCTCGAAGACCTGTCGCAACCGGTCCCCCTCCGGGAAGCTCGCGTCCTTATCACGCCGGCTCGAATCAGGACTCACGTTCATACTTAAATGTTTGATCTGGGATGTGACAGTCGCATGACGGCTCCGCAACAACGACGTCAGGAATCCCACGCTCAAAAACGCCATCCCGTGCGAGCCGCACCCCGCTTCGCCTGCAAATAGGCTGCAGCGTCAGCGTCTGCCGACGGACGATACATATCAACGAATCGGGATGCGTTGATTTATCTGTTTGCACCCAGCCAGTGGGAGGATAACCTGAGTGCATGTCGAATCGTTCCGAAGCTCGGAATACATGGACGCGAGGTCAGGGATTTGTAGACCTGCTGGATCAGCGCATTGCCATCATTGATGGCGCAATGGGAACTGTCATCCAGCGTTACAAGCTGGGCGAGGCCCAATTTCGAGGTGAGCGATTCAGCGATTGGAAGGGCAAGGACCTCAAGGGCAACAACGAGTTGCTCCAAATCACCCAACCGCAGGTCATCGAAGAAATTCACCGGCACTATTTGGAGGCCGGGGCCGACCTCATTGAAACCAACACGTTTTCGGCGACCACCATCGGCCAACACGACTTTTTCTTTCGTCATGCCGAGGGCCGCAAAGATCAGGCGTTCTTCAACGATGTGATCCAAGATCCGTTCCTGCGCGACCTGGCGCGGGAAATGAATCTCACCTCGGCCCGACTGGCCCGGAGTGCGGTCGATACGGTGTTCAAAGCCACGGGCATCCCCCGGTATGTTGCCGGGGCCATTGGGCCGATGCCGGTCACCACCTCGATCTCTCCGGATGTCAACGATGCCGGATTCCGGTCCGTGAGTTTTGAGCAATTGGTCACGGCCTACACCGAACAGGTGGAGGCGCTCATCGAGGGGGGCGTGGATGTCCTGTTAGTAGAAACCATCTTCGACACGCTCAACGCCAAGGCCGCGCTCTTGGCCATCCAGCAAGTGCAAGATCGCTTGCAAGTCCGACTGCCGCTGATGATCTCGGGCACGATCACTGACTTGTCTGGCCGCACGCTGACGGGGCAAACGGTCGAAGCCTTTTGGAACTCGGTCCGCCACGCCGAACCGATCACCATCGGATTTAACTGCGCCCTCGGTCCCAAAGAAATGCGGGCCTACGTCCAGGAACTCCACCGCATCGCCGATACCAAGATTTGCGTGTATCCCAATGCCGGATTGCCCGATCCGTTGTCCCCGACGGGTTTCCCAGAAACACCGGAGACCCTCGCTCCTCAAATCCGTCCTTGGGCCGAAGAAGGCTGGCTGAACGTCGTGGGCGGCTGCTGTGGCACGACGCCGCCGCACATCCAGGCCATCGCTGAGGCGGTGAAGGGCTTGCCTCCGCGTCAGACACCTCAAATTGCACCGCTCCTGCGCCTCAGTGGCATGGAAGCCTTCAACCAGACTCGGGAGACCAACTTCATTAACATTGGCGAGCGCGCCAACGTCACGGGCTCACCGAAATTCTCCAAACTCATCTTGGCTGGCGACTACGATGCCGCGTTGGCGATTTGCAAACAGCAGGTCGAGGCGGGGGCCCAGATCATCGATATCAACATGGACGAAGGAATGCTCGACGGCGCTGCGGCGATGTCGAAGTTCCTCAATTTGATCGCTGCCGAACCCGACATCGCCCGGGTTCCGATCATGGTCGATTCGTCGAAGTGGTCGGTGCTGGAGACGGGCCTGCGTTGCCTCCAAGGCAAGGGCATCGTCAATTCCATTTCGCTTAAAGAAGGCGAGGAGCGATTCCTAGAACAGGCTCGACTCGTCCGTCGCTATGGCGCGGCGGTCGTGGTGATGGCCTTTGATGAGCAGGGACAGGCCGATTCCCTTGCGCGCCGCATCGAGATTTGCCAACGGAGTTATGACCTGCTCACCCAGCGCGCACAGTTCCCGCCGCAGGACATTATTTTCGATCCGAACATCCTCACCGTCGCCACCGGGATCGAGGTTCACAATAACTACGCCGTCGACTTCATCGAGGCGACTCGATGGATTAAGACCCACCTGCCCTTCGCCAAGGTCAGCGGCGGCGTCTCCAACATCAGCTTTAGTTTCCGGGGCAACAACCATGTTCGGGAGGCGATGCACAGTGCCTTCCTCTTCCACGCCATTCAGGCCGGGCTCGACATGGGCATCGTCAATGCCGGGATGCTCGAAGTGTACGAGGAGATCGAGCCGGAGCTTCGGGATCTGGTGGAAGATGTGCTCCTCAATCGCCGTCCGGACTCCACTGAGCGTTTGGTGACCTATGGCGAGGCGCTGCGTCGCAAATCAGGTCCCGGGGGCACTGCCGAAGCCAAAGCCGACGAGGCTTGGCGATCGGAACCCGTTGAGAAGCGCTTGGCGCACGCCCTAGTCAAGGGCATCGACGCCTTTGTGGAAGTGGACACCGAAGAAGCCCGCCAAAAGCTTGGGCGACCGCTGTTGGTCATCGAGGGCCCCCTCATGGATGGGATGAACCACGTCGGCGACCTTTTTGGCGCTGGCAAAATGTTCCTCCCGCAAGTGGTGAAGTCTGCCCGAGTGATGAAGAAATCGGTCGCCTACCTCACTCCGTTCATGGAGGCCGAGAAGGCGGCTGCGGTGGCCGGCGGCTGCGAAGTTCGAACCCAAGGCAAAGTGCTCATGGCCACCGTCAAGGGCGATGTCCACGACATCGGCAAGAACATCGTCGGAGTGGTTTTGGGGTGCAATAATTACGAGGTCATCGACTTGGGCGTCATGGTGTCCTGCGAGAACATTCTCAAGGCGGCTCAGGAGCATCAGGTAGACGTCATCGGTCTCAGCGGCTTAATCACTCCGTCGCTGGATGAGATGGCCCACGTTGCCCGCGAAATGGAACGCCTGGGCATGCGCCAACCCCTTCTCATCGGTGGTGCCACGACCAGCAAAGCGCACACCGCCATCAAGCTCGCGCCGGGATATTCGCAGCCGGTCATCCACGTTCTGGATGCCAGCCGCGCCGTGCCGGTGGTGAGCAACCTCATCAACCCGGACCTGAAGCCCGCCTACGTGGCTCAAATCCGCGAGGAGTACCAAGTCCTTCGGAGCAGCCATGCCGCGGCCAATACGCCACTGCTGAGTTTGGAACAGGCCCGCAGTCAGGGAGCCCGGCTCGACTTTTCGGACCTGCCTCACCCGGAATTCACCGGAATCCGCGTCTTGGAAGACGTTCCGCTCGAAACTCTCCGGCCCTACATTGACTGGTCTCCGTTCTTCCACACTTGGGAACTGCGCGGGCGCTACCCGGCCATTTTGCAGCACGAGAAGTATGGCGAAGAGGCCCAAAAACTCTTCGCCGATGCGCAAGCGCTGCTCGATGACTTGATCGCCCGAAAGCGCATCCGAGCCTGCGGAGTGTACGGCATTTTCCCGGCCAATCGCGACGGAGACTCCGTTAACGTCTTTACCGACGAATCCCGCTCCAGCGTTCAAACCACCTTCCACATGCTGCGTCAGCAAGTGGTCAAAGAAGATGGAACACCCCAGTGGTCGTTGGCCGACTTTGTGGCCCCCAAGGGAGCCCAAGACCATGTCGGCGGCTTCGCGGTCAGCACGGGCTTCGGACTGGACGAAGTGGTCGCCGCCTACAAAGCCGCGCACGACGATTACAACGCCATCATGGCCGAGGCCTTGGCCGACCGCCTTGCCGAAGCCTTTGCCGAGTACTTGCACCAACGGGTCCGCAAAGAGTGGGGCTACGGTTCTCAAGAACAACTCAGCGCCGAAGACCTTCTCGAAGAACGCTACCGTGGGATCCGGCCCGCCGGAGGCTATCCTGCCAGCCCAGACCACACCGAGAAACGGACACTGTGGTCACTCCTCGATGTGGAGGCCCGCACTCGCATCCGACTCACGGAGAGCTGCGCCATGTGGCCCGGCAGCAGCGTCAGTGGACTTTACTTTGCTCATCCCCAATCGAAATACTTTGGAGTGGGCAAACTCGGGCGCGATCAAGTCGCCGATCTGGCTCGCCGGAAGTCTGTTCCCATGACCGAGATGGAACGTTGGTTAGGACCTTGGCTCGCCTACGATTCGTCTCGTGGATCCTGAGCCCGCGTTTCCCAGATTGCGCCTGCGAGTATAACTGCCAAGTTCCCGAAGAATTTTTATGTCAAAGCCTACGATTACTGCCTATTTGAAACCCTCGTGCGGATGGAGTGCGGGTGTCCGTGCCGTCTTCAAGAAGTACGACCTCGCTTTCGAAGAGCGCGACATCATCAATCGGTCTGAATTCTTCGACGAAATGGTTCAAAAAACGGGCCAAACCAAGCAGCCCACCATCGAGATCAATGGCAAGATCCTTGCCGACGTTTCCGGCGAAGAGGTAGAAGCTTGGATGCTTCAGAATGGTATCGTTGGCCCCAACAGTCGGATCCCCGAAGTGCCCATCAATCAACCCTGCGCCCACGAAATGCCCGGGGCCTCAGGATCCGCTGCGCCTCAGTCCACTCCGTTGGCCTTCAAGCGCTGAGGTTTCGTTCGCACCACACACCGTACTGGCATCCCATGCAACCATCCCGCACCGGCGTTCGGTCGTCCATCGGGGCCTGGTTGCTGGCGATGCTGGCGGTCTTGGTGAGCCTACCTACCACTCAGGCTGAACCCACGTTCGACGAAACCATCGACTTTATCCGCCGCACGGTGGAAGAGCACGGTCAGTTTCGAAACATTGCTGGGGGCGGCCGCATCCGGGTGAAACTGGCCCAGGTCCTGGGGCGTCGTTTGCGCTTCAGGACCATCGCCACCGATGGAATTCCGGGCAGTCTCGACCGCATCGAGTCGACCGAATTCTCCCTGGCCGATTTAGATCCCGATGCCACCCATGTGCGGTTGTGGTTTGCCGGTGAACGTCAGGCCTTCGCAGTGTGGATGACCGATGCCGGTCGCGTCAGCGGGGTGCGCCGATGGCAAGATGCCAATGAAGAGATGCCCGCCCGCTCTGTTGCCTCAGGTTGGATCGCTGTCGATGACGAGACCCAAGCCCAGGCCCTAGCCAAAGCCCTTAATCACGCCATTCGTCTGGCCGGAGGAGCCTCGCGCACCAGCACGGCCGACCAATTTTTTGGAGCATCTCCTGCCCGTCGCAATTACCCCGCTACCCCAGTGACCGGCCGTGTCCACCACGTCGTCTCGTTGGATGACGCCGTGGCCCTGATGCGTTTTGAATTAGATCACCATCCCGAATCCTTTTCCTCGGTAAGCCCCACCGCCCCAGAAGTGGCGGGTCTGCCTCAAATCCCGCTCAAAGGCTCACCGCTTCAAGTCACCCTGCCCGGCGATGGACGAGACTTCGAAACCAACATCATCGACGTGGTGCGATTCACCTGGCCGACCGACTCAAGTGGCAACGCACTCACCGCGCTGCTGAGCGAATCCGAATCCTTTGTGGCAGCCGGCGTCTCACCGCGCGACCCAACGGCGCTGCGTTGCCAATTGTTGCAGTTGCCACTCACCGCCGGGCAATTACCCCCATTGGGAACCCAAATCGGCGCCAACACGCCCGTTCGGTTGTGGATGTCCATTGGCGAACCGTGGCCCAGCGGAGTCGAGGGTTTCTTCTGGATCGCCCGAAAGCAGGATGGGTCGCGGAACTGGCCGGTGCGCCTGGCCGTGTCCAAAAAATCCAAAGAGTTCGGACCTGACGCAGTGAAGAACGCGGCCACGGCCTTGGGACTCAAACCCTCGGAAGGCCTCACCCGCATCCTGGAAGAAAACGCCAAGGCCGAGAAAGCCGCCCGAAAAGCCGACAAGTGAGCCCCAGAGCATCGGGGGCGCCGAGTGGGGGGCATTGCGCGTTTTCTCTAAACGCCTTCTAAACCCCTCATCCCATCCTTCTGTAGGCCCAGGTTCGCGGAATCTTTCGACCCACGTGGACGCCGATCATTCCCTTCCCGCCCTAGACTCCCGAACTCAACCCGCACGAAGGGCTTGGGTATCGGCTTAAGGACAAGCCTTGAACCTGGGTATTCTAAGGCCGTTGCTACACCCCAAACACGCGCCGGACAAATTCACGGCTGCGGCGATGATTTTCAACAGAGCTCCGAGTAATCTTAGTCCCTCCCTCCAGCGCCAGTTCGACGGAAAAACGCCGAGGCAGGCTCCGGGATTTGGCGAAGGCCGCGATCTCGGAATAGTCGATATCGCCTTGATCGAGGTCTTCCCACCAGACCTGCCCCCGGCTCTGACGCAAATGCCAAGACACTACTCGCTCCCCGTACTGTCGCAGCGCATCCATCGGCACAATCCCGCCCCGGTACATCCAATGGGTATCGATGCAAAAGTCCACCTCACCGGCCCGGGTCACCGCAAAATTGTGATGATACTCACGCCCCTGACGGCCCAACTCCGGAGTGTGATGATGCACGCCGAGTCGCAGCTTCAAAGTCTTCAGCTCCTGACCCAACCGGCCTAGCGCCCGCCCCTGAGTGGCCAACTCCGCATCGGTCTTTTCGCGACCAATGGGATCCACGTTGCACACAATCACCTCGAACCCCGATTTGGCGGCCACCTTCGCACCTGCCACCAAGCGCTCAACAACGCCGTCCGCCCCATCTGTGTGAAGAGCACCTCCCGTGTACAAGCTCACAGGACGCAATCCCTTGGCCCGGAGTTTGGACGCAAACTCAGCGTTCTTTTCGGGGTGCACTGAATCCAGATTACCCTCGGCATAATCATAGCCGGCATCCCGCAGACCCGAAAACACCTCATCGAGGTGGGCGTTCATATCCTTGCCCTCACGCTGGTAGTATTGCCCCCAGCCATAGAGCTGACTCCCAACCACCCCAGCGGCCTTCGTCTCCGCCGCCCCCAGCACTACCCCAGCCATCGCCCAGGACGAAGCACCCAAAAATTCTCTACGCGACCACAAGCTCATCCACCCACTGAAATCCCAATCCTCTCACCTTCCAAGTTTCAAAACCAAATCCGGAGACATTAAAACCCATTGACACAAGACCACGGATCACTCCAATCAACAGACAGAAATCCCCCCAACACCCCTCTTCCCCACAGATGTGCCGCTGGCGTAGAGGGGGCTTTTACCGTCGCCCGCGAACCACGCCGTTTCCGGCCCAAAGATAGAAAACTGGCGATGACTCCGAACCCACTGCGGTTCCCGGGATTACTGCCAAAAGCATCTCTCGAACCGGACGAGCACGTCTCCGTGCATCCGGCTCTACGAGACACAAACCGGACAGGTGATGAAATCCGTCCCCTTATGCTGGTTGGTGACCCGTGTTACCGGGTGTTCGCGCCCAATTGGCACCGCCTTGAAAAACATTTGCTGACCATGACGACGACAGGTCAAAACCCTGCGCCAAGCACCCTACCAGAACGGCGACCTGGTGCCAGCGCCGCAATCAGCACCGAACTGTCCAGCAGCACACTCATCGACGCAGGGCGTGCTCGGCCTGCTCCTCACGATCAGCCTGAACGGCCGCTGCGGCGTCCATTTTGATGCCGAATCTCGGCAGCACGAGCACTCCGTCCTCCAGCATCCCTTCGGTCACCTCAGGAAGAACTTTCACGATCTCAATACGATCCGCAGTGACCTCCGCCCGGACGCGAATACCGGGCTGGGCTCCGAAAACCCGCTTGAGTGTGTCCGGCAGATGAATCTGCCCCGCATCATCCAAGGTGAATGTCGCGTTCATTAAGACAACTCTGCGTCGCAGCGGTCGGAGCCGCAAGTTCCTCGCAGTCTCCGCCGGCACTGTTTGTCCATCAAACCGGAGCAAAGGAGGGACGACCCACCGAGCGTTAGCGAAGCCCACCCGCCGACACACCATCCAACCCACGACAACCCACAGCGAACCTCCTCAGCCCTCCTGCCCCCCTGATCCACGACCCACAACCCAACCACCCCGAACCTCCCTTCCGCGCTAGGTCACCCCAAGTCGGATCCGAGGTTGCCATAACCCAGCCGCCTACACTTTGATCGTCCCACGTCCATGGCTGAATCGCTCCAAACGCGGGTTTCCCGCATCGTCCAGGCCACCCCGGTCCATGACATCCATACTCATCTCTACGACCCCGCGCAGGGAGAGATGCTGCTGTGGGGCATCGACGAATTGCTAGTCTACCACTACCTCGTGAGCGAGGCCTCTCGCCAGATGACGGTCCCACTCGAACGTTTCTGGAGTGCTTCCAAACAAGAACAGGCAGCCTACGTCTGGGAGGCGCTCTTCACCGAACATTCCCCCATCTCGGAAGCCTGCCGCGGAGTCCTCACCACACTCCACTTGCTCGGTATCGACGCCCGCAAAAACGACCTGTCGAGCCTGCGCAGTTGGTATGCTGCCCAAAAGCCCGACCAGTTCATGAACCGAGTCCTAGAGACCGCCAATCTGGCATCGGTTTGCATGACGAACTCTCCGTTCGATCCCATCGAACGCCCCACCTGGGACCGAGGTTTCGCCCGAGACCCCCGCTTCGTCGCTGCCCTACGCATCGATCCGCTCCTCGTCGCCTGGCCCGAAACCTCCGTTTGGCTCCGAGATCAAGGCTACGCCGTTTCACGCGAACTTACCCCTCAGACCCTCGGCGAAGTCCGCCGATTTCTGGCCGATTGGACGGCTCGAATTAACAGCCGCTACTGCATGGTGTCGCTACCTCCGTCCTTTGCCTGGCCCGCTGACACCGAAATCGCCCGATTAATTGAAGGAGCCGTCCTGCCGCATTGCCGCGATCAGGGACAGGCCTTTGCTCTAATGATGGGAGTGAAACGAGCGGTGAATCCGCGTCTTCGGATGGCTGGAGATGGAGTCGGTCTGGCCGATTTAAATGCCCTTCAGGCCCTCTGTGCCGCGCATCCGGAAAACCGCTTCGTGGTGACCTGCCTCGCGCGTGAGAACCAACACGAGCTCGTCGTCTTGGCTCGAAAATTTTCAAACCTTCATCCCTTCGGCTGCTGGTGGTTCACCAACACCCCCCAACTCATCCGCGAAATCACCACGATGCGCCTGGAGCTCTTAGGGACCTCCTTCACGCCGCAGCATTCCGACGCCCGCGTCCTCGATCAGGTGCTCTACAAGTGGCAACACTCTCGGGCAATCCTCGCCGAGGTCTTGGCTGAAAAATACACAGCAACCGCTACGGCGGGCTGGGAAGTCACCGATCCGGAGATCCAACGCGACGTCACCGAACTCCTGGGCGGTGGGTTTCAGCGGTTTCTCTCGAGCGCTCGCATCCGTCCCGAAAAGCAGTAAACTGCGCGCGTGCGCTCCACCCTGCTCTTCCTCTGCCTTCTGGGACTGGCCTCGGCAGAAGCTGCGTCGCTGAACCCCAAGTCTCCGCCGCAGAAGCCCGTTGGTAAATCGCCCGCCCGCAGCGCCAAGCTCTCTGCGGAACCAACCGCCCGAACCACGGCACAATTGGTGGAGCAGACTCGCTCGGGCATTGTTCGGATCGACGGACGGGGCCGCGACGGCACCCAAGAGGGCGTCGGTACCGGGTTTATCATCGATGCGGAGGGACTCATCGCCACCAGCTTGCACGTCATCGGCGAAGGGAGATCGGTGCAAGTACGCCTGGCCGACGGCAGCACTCCGGAGGTCATCGGCATTCACGCCTGGGATCGGCCTCATGATCTAGCCATCCTTAGGGTTCGGGCCACCGGGCTGAACGCCTTGCCTTTGGGCGACAGCGACACTTTGCCTCAGGGGGCATCGGTCATCGCCTTAGGCCATCCCCTAGGTCTCAACCAGAGCGTCGTAGAAGGAGTTCTCTCTGCGCGTCGGGATCTCGAAGGGCGACCCATGCTGCAGTTGGCCATGCCGATCGAACCCGGTAACAGCGGGGGGCCTTTGCTCGATCGATTAGGGCGCGTCCACGGCATCGTCAATGCCAAGAGCCTGCTGACCCAAAACCTCGGTTTTGCCACGCCCGCCAATCACCTCAAGGCTCTACTCAAGCAACCCAACCCCATGGCCATGGATCGCTGGTTGCGTCAGGGGGCTCTCAACACCAACCAGTGGGAATCCTTCCTCGGATCCCATTGGCGCCAGAAAGGCGGCCGCATTTTAGTGGAGGGCGCGGGCGCAGGTTTTGGCGGTCGTGCCTATCTCTTGAAACGCGACGCCGCTCCGGAAGGCACCGAACTTCAGGTTTCCGTGCGCCTCGACGACAATTCCGGAGCCGCCGGATTAATCTTCTCCGGCGACGAGAAGGGTCGGCACTACGGCTTCTACCCGACCGGCGGAGAACTCCGTCTAACCGCCTTCGAGGGGCCCGATGTCTTCTCGTGGAGGATCCTAGGCACGGTGCCCTCAGCCGCGTATCGCAATGGCGACTGGAACAGCCTCCGAGTGCGGCGAGCGGACGGAGTTTGGGAATGCTCCGTCAATGGTGAGGTGGTTTTCCGAAGCAAAGACAGTGCGCTCAATGGCTCTCGGGTCGGCTTGGGCAAATTCCGCAACACCGCCGCCGAGTTCCGCGACTTTCGTGTGGGCAAGACCACTACAGAGGCAGAGCTACCGCCCGATGTGGTGGCCAGCTTCACGGCCGGCCGCGAGCCACGGGAAGCCCTCAAAGCCCACCCGGGGCCCGCCGATCGATTCCTCCAAGAACGTGCTCAGCGCCTGGAGAGCGAGGCGACCCGTTTGCGCAAACTTGCGAAGGATCTGCACCGCGAAATTGCCCGTGAAGCCTTGGTATCGGAGCTGTCACGCGCGGCCTCTGAGATTCGTCTGACCCACGCCACACTACTGCTGGCCTGGCACGATCACCCCGGGCTGGACATCCCCGACACCGAGCGCCAACTCGCAGAACTGGGCACGGAAGCTCGATTGCTGGTCAGTCAGGCCAAAACCGGGCCGGACCGAATCGCAGCCCTCCGTCAATTCTTGTTCGAAGAGCAAGGATTCCACGGGAGTCGGGGCGACTACCGCAATCCGGCCAACAGCCACCTGCAAAGCGTGCTCGAAGACCGCGAAGGCATTCCCATCACCCTGAGCATTGTGTTCTTAGAGGTGGGCAACGCAGCCGGTATCGAGCATTTGGAGGGCCTGCCCCTGCCCGGTCATTTTCTGGTGCGCCATGCACCGCCGGGAGAACCCGCCCGACTCTATGACCCCTTCAATGGGGGCATCCCCATCACCTTTTCCGAGGCCGACGAACTGGGTACAGAAAGTGCCGGTGTGCCCATCCGCAGCGAATTTCTCGAAGCAGCCAGCCCTCGATCCATCCTCATCCGCATGATCAACAATTTGCGAAGCTTCACGATGGAGCGCTCGGGCATCGAAGCGGCTCTACCCTATTCTGACCTACTGGTCGCACTGGCCCCAGATGCACGCAGTGCGGCGGCGGAACGGGTCGATCGAGCCCGGCTCAAATCCCAGATCGGAGATCGTGAGGGCGCCGCCGCCGACCTCCGGGCGGTTCTCGAAACCGTGCCGACGGGCCCTCAAGAGGCGCGCATCCGCGACGCCCTAAAAGCCCTAGAAAATCGCCCCTAATGATCCGGACACAGGACCGCCGTGGGGTGACCTCGGTCTTTTTATAGCCCGCTGGCTAGCGGACCGGTGGCACCTTCGAGAGTTTGCGTTGCAGGGAACGGCGATGGATGCCCAACCGACGGGCCGCCGCGGAGATATTTCCATCGCAGTCACTCAGGGCGCGCTGAATGTGAACCCACTCGAGTCGGTGCAACGACTGCATTGAATCTTCTGGAGGCCGCTTCACTTGCCCAAGGTGCCTCAACTCAGCCAAGGCTTGGGAGGCATCGTCGGCACCCACCATCCAAACCTCGGGCGCAGCGACCGTGCCTTCTACCCTGGGAATTTTTGAACCAGTAACTCCCGGATTGCACCACTGTTGATCCCATTGCCGAACCCGCAGGCCTTGAGATTCCAACGCAACCCGGACCCGCTCGGCCTGGCCCGGGTCTCCTGCTATTACCAGAGTTGGCAGGCGCGACCCGGACGAATCGGATCTTGCTGTCGCCTCAGGGGTGTTTACGGCCATGGAAGCTCTAGAAAATCGATCACTCAGGGACAAATTAGACGCGCGGCCGGGTAAGTACGAAGAGGACCACCCCGGACAGGCTCAACCCGAAGATACCGGCCGTTCCGATAACGAGAATTCCATCGCGCAGCACCTTGTTGGGAATAAAGGACAGCTTGTGCAAGTTGCTGAAAATGTTCGCCTCCCATTGCCGACCGTCGTCGGTAAAGCGGGTCACGCTTTCGGTCATCGTGCTCACGTAAACTCGCCGTCCCGCCGGATCCCCCGTCTCCATCCGGTACACCGGGAGCATGCGGAAAATTGGTATGTATTCGGAGTCGAAGGCCGTCAGGAAAGCCGTTTTCCGGACCGCCGCACCGCCAAAAAATCGTGTGGCAATCTCAGCGGCGAAGACCTCATCGCGCTCCGGAACTAACTTGCCCGTGGCGCCGCTGACATAAGCGGGGGCCTTGGCCTCCCGCGCCCAAACCACGTAGGTGGGTTCTCCAGCGATCATCCTCAAGTTCACGGCCCGAACCCCACTCGCCGCCGCGGGCACCGCTTGGACGGCGTGTGCCAGCGAAATGTGCACCGTGTTCACCGGTATTTCAGGGCCACTAGGAATCGCCTTGGGCGGCGGATCCTGCGTCCATGTCATGACCTGATGAATAACGCCGCTGGAGGAGGCCAGTAGCGCACTCAGACTGAAGACCAATCCGAGCCATCGATGCAGTTGACGAAGAGTTTTTGGGTTCATGGAATCTCGAGAATACAGCGTTTGGTCAGAAGCGGATCTCGACCCCGCCAAAGAAGGATCGCCCGTCTCCTGGGTTGTAGGCGGCACTGGCCGGAGTCGCTCGATTCAGGACCCCGGTGGTGGCGATGTAGGCCTTGTCGGTGAGGTTCCGAGCATCGAAAAACAGCGAGACTCCACGCCGCGTCTGGTATCCGACACGGAGTCCAAGAATCGCATATCCCGGCGCATTGGCCGCATCCGTGTTGGCCAAGTCGATGGCGTAGGACTCAGGAGCCCATTCGACGTTCGGGCCGAAATAAAATCCGCTCGGGTGCTGGTACTTCAACTCACCCCGAAGGTAGTGCCGAGGAACACCCGGCAAACGGTTGTCGCCATAGGTTGTATCCCCGTCGAAGCGGAAATCGTTGAACAAGTAATTGCCCTGAAGGCGAATACCGTCGTTCGGAACCTCGGCTCCCGTCGCCAGAAGACCATCGACCACTCGCCAACCCCCACCCAACTCCACGCCCCGGTGGATGGTCCGTCCGGCATTCAAGGTCTGGGTGATGGGGGGATTAAAATTACCCACCTGAAGGCTCAGAAGTTCATCCTCCAACCACGCCTGATACAACGATGCGTCCCAGTCGAAACGGCCCAATTTCCCCCGCGTTCCAAATTCTAGCGTGGTGCCCGTTTGGGCGTTTAATTGCACGAGCCCATTGGTTGCACCCGGGGTCGCTGGCCGGCTTAACTCACCGAAAGTGGGGGGTTCAAAATTGCGGCTCACATTGCCAAAGATCTGAACGCCGCTGGCGGCCTCCCAGATCGCTCCCAGCTTGGGATTGAATCCGAGGTAGTCTTGAGTGTCGGTTTGATCACCGTCGGCAAGGAACCGGTCGGCGAACTCCCGTCGGGAGTAAGTGACCGAAGTGCCCGCCACCACGCTCCAT
>CAINWP010000217.1 GCA_903854475.1 uncultured Verrucomicrobiota bacterium | reverse complement strand
GTCATCGGTTTCGGCGAAGGTGATTCCCGAAAACGTCACCCCTTGAACCTGGCTTCCCAATTCTTCATCTCCCTCGATCCGGACTAATTCGGTGAGGCGAGCAGCAACGACCGGCACCCGGTTCAGGTTAACTCCCCGAGGAGCCAAGTACCTCAGCCAGCCCGTCTGGGTGTCGAGATACCATTCACCGGGTTGGTCAAGGGCATCCGGCACGTTCTCCACCCAGTAGCGGGCATCCGGCTCGTCCATCCACGAGGCTCGGGGGCCGCCCAGAAGTTCCGCGACTCCCTTGTCGGTATCCACAGCTACCAGGGGCAGGTGCCAGTCGGTCCACTTCATGAGCAGCACCACTTGGGCCTCTGGATATCGGGCCCATTCGGGCTTCAGGTCTCCGGGGCGAAACGGGAGGTCGATGGGGGATTGAGTTCCCAGAGCAGCACGGGTTTGGAAAAAACCACTGTTCGGCGTCCGCGCCCGCTGCGCCCGCTGGCCGTTGACGAAGAGGTGATGGAAGGCCGGCCGGCCATTGGTGAATTCCGGAAGGCGCACCTCCCAGAGGCCTTGACCTCCAGGAGCCTCTTTCCAACCGGTAATACGGCGGCCACCGCTCACCACGGCCTGACCGGGGACCGCGGACCGCAGCGTGATTCCCGAGTGGGCCGGGCCGATTTTCAGCGTCTCCTTCAATTCATAGCGCCCGCGCTGCAATAGCAACGTCACTGGCTCATCCGGATTGGCGGCCCGAATGACGGCACCCGCCGTCAAGGCTTCGGGCAAGGTTCGGAACGGGTGATGAGGTGCGCCATTGCCTCCGATATTAGCGTCCGGTCGGACCACCAGGAAGGCCGCCGACAAGGGTAGAACCCAAGCAGGGAGCGACGACAAAAGGGCAATCCAACGCATGTCTCTGTCCGACGCTGTTCCCCGTGCGCGGCATTCGAACGATTTTAATTTGACTGTCCTAGTGTCCTAGGACACTTTATAACCACGCCCCCCGATGATCGCCCGAATCGACTTCCAATCTGGTGTCCCGGTCTACCTGCAAATTGTCCAGCAGGTGAAGGTGGCCGCAGCCACCGGGCTGATCCGCCCCGGCGACCCGCTGCCCTCGGTTCGGGCCCTAGCCGAAGACTTGCGTATCAACCGCAACACCGTGGCCCGGGCTTATGCCGAGCTGGAGTCCGAGTCGGTCATCGAAACCCGCCAGGGTTCGGGCTGTTTTCTAAAAGACGGCGGGGCCTCGCCACTGCGCAAATCAGTGCGCTCAGGCCGACTGGCCGAGGCGCTCGACGCGGTGATCATCCAGGCGCATCACCTGCAAATTCCAGATCCCGAACTCCAGTCGCTCTTGATCGAGCGTCTGGAAGCCTTCCACCTGCGCCAGAAAGACCATCAAGCCCCGCGGGATTGAGTTCTCCCGCCCCATCGCCCGCACCATTGCCCGCCACTGAATCTCCGAACCTTCGAACCGACGCCCCCTATGAGCACTCCTGCGATCGAGATCCGCGACCTGAGCCTCCGCTATGACCGCACCGAGGCGGTCCACGGCCTGTCCCTGACCGTGGAACGAGGCCGCTGCTACGGCTTCTTCGGCCGCAACGGTGCCGGCAAGACCACCACCCTCAAGTGCCTGCTCAACTTGCTGCGCCCTCAGCAGGGAACGATCCGGGTCTTCGGGCTGGATCCGGTGCGTGAAGAAGAGGCCGTGAAGGCCCGCCTAGCGTATGTGCCCGACTTCGTAGCGTTCTATCCGTGGATGCGCGTGGGCGAGGCGCTCGACTACTTGGCGAGCTTCCGGCCGCGCTGGAACCCGGACCTCGAGAAACGCCTGCTGGAGCGCTTCCAACTCGATCCCGCCGCGCCCACCAGCGGGCTGAGCAAGGGCCAGCGCACGCAGTTGGCCTTGATCGGGGCCATCGCCGCCGAGCCCGAACTGCTGGTGCTCGATGAACCCACTTCGGGCCTCGACCCCTTGATCCGCCGGGAGTTTATCCAGACGGTCATCGGCGCCTATCAAGACGCCGATCCCGGAGAGCGCACCGTGCTCGTTTCCACCCACCTCATCAGCGAGTTCGAAGGGCTCATCGACCGCTTCACCATCTTGGATGCCGGGAAGGCCGTCATGACCGCCGACGCCGACGAGGCCCGGTCACGGTTCCTGCGCGTGCAGGCCGAGTTCGCCCAAGACCCACCGCCCGACTCGGCCCTGCCCGGGGCGCGTTCTATCCGACGCCGGGGCCGGACCCTGGAGGTGCTGCTCGAAGGTGAGCCTGGCCCGATGCGCCAACGCTTGGAGGACTTGGGCGGCCGCGACCTCACGGTGAGTTCGCTGACCTTGGAGGAGATCTTCATGGAAGTGGCGAAATCGGGAGGTCGGCAATGATCGCCGCAAGGATTCCTTGGCGCAGCCCCTGGGCCCGGCTCATTCCGCTGGCGCTGCTGGTGATGGCCCCGGCGGCCGGTCAATGGCTGGGCTGGATGATGGCCCCCGAGACCTTGGAGCCAGTTTCCCTGCAGCCCAGTCTAGCCTCTTGGGCCGTGATCGGAACGGTGCTGGTCCTGCTGGTGAAATGGAGTGGATTGCTGACAAACCCGAGTCTCCAGATGGAGATTTGGGCTCAGATGCCGGGAGCAAGCCTCGCATTCCTGGCCGCAGCCGTG
>CAINWP010000216.1 GCA_903854475.1 uncultured Verrucomicrobiota bacterium | reverse complement strand
GCCCGATATCCAGAGGCCCAAGTGGTGCTGCTCATGAAGTGGACCGACTGGCACCTGCCCCTGGTAGCTGTGGATACCGACAAGGGAGTCGCGGAACTCCTGGGTGGCCCCCGAGCCGCGTGGATGGACGAGCCGGACGCCCGCTACTGGGTGGAAAACGTACCCGATGCCCTCGACCAACCGGGTGAATGGTATCTCGACACCCAGACGGGCTGGTTGAGGTATCTGGCTCCTCGGGGAGTTAACCTGAACCGGGTGCCGGTCGTTGTCGCGCGCCTCACCGAATTAGTCCGGATCGAGGGAGATGAAGAATTGGGAAGCCAGGTTCAAGGGGTGACGTTTTCGGGAATCACCTTCGCCGAAACCGATGACGGTATCCCGAGTGAAGGACTCCAATCGCCCCAGTCGGCGGTTCCGATTCGGGGCGCTTTCCGGGCTACCCATGCGACAGACTGCGTTATTGAGGACTGCACCTTCGCCAACCTCGGCGGGTATGCGCTGGAGCTGGGGCGGGGGGCTCAACGGTGGCGGGTGACCGGTAATTTGGTGCGTGATATCGGTGCGGGTGGACTGCGCATCGGAGAGCCGGGCGACACTCAGCCCTGTGCCCGGGACGCCTGTCATTCCCACCAAATTACCGACAACGAGATCCTTCGGTTGGGCCGAGTCTTCCCGGCCGGTTGCGGGGTGATTGTCTTCCAGTCGGGCACCAACCACATCGCCCATAACCACATCGCAGATTTGTATTACACGGGCATCTCGGTGGGTTGGAACTGGGGCTACCAAGAGACACCGTGCCGCGCCAACGTGATCGAGTACAACCTCGTCGAGCGAGTGGGGCAGG
Organism: uncultured Verrucomicrobiota bacterium; assembly: GCA_903854475.1. GTDB lineage: Bacteria > Verrucomicrobiota > Verrucomicrobiia > Limisphaerales > UBA9464 > SXXZ01. The sequence goes on along the minus strand of CAINWP010000216.1, from coordinate 12,319 downwards.
GTCGGCTCAGTGACATGGGCGGATTTTACACCCTCGGGCCCCAGCCCGGCACGGTGATCCGCAACAACATCTTCCGTGACATCCAGAGTTACCGCTATGGCGGATGGGCGCTGTACACCGATGAAGGCAGCACGGGCATCGTCGTAGAAAATAACATCGCCACCCGTTGCACCGATGCCGGATTCCACCAGCACTACGGCCGCGACAACCTCATTCGCAACAACTTGCTGGCCTGGAATACCAACCACTCCGTCATGCGCACCCGGTCGGAGCCGCACCGGTCCTTCTGGTTCACCAACAATGTGATCATCACCCAGTCGGGAACTTTGCTCGGGAGCGACTGGAGCGGTGGCACGAACCAATTCACGAGCGACGGCAACCTATGGTTCGACCGTCGCCAGGGCACCAACGTCGCGGCCTATCGATTTGCTGGTCAGACGTGGGAGCAATGGCGGCAACGCGGGCAAGAGGTCCATTCGCGGATTGCTGATCCGTTGCTGGTCGATGAGGCGCATCCCGAGATGGGACTCCGAAAAAACTCACCGGCTTATGCGGTAGGATTCCGGCCCATTGATGTCAGCACAGTGGGTCCGCGACCCAAAGATCAGCGCCCGCGGCCTGTGGCTGCGCCTTGAGAGGAGTCTGAATCTTGGGCTGCGCGGCGAGTGCTGCAATCGCAAGCGATGAGGTTCAGATCGCAGCGGCCGCCAGTTCACTGAGGTCGATGACGACTGAAAGCACTCCGGAGTGGAAGGCTTCTCGGATGACTCGATCCATGAGCTCTTTGGGTGTCTTTTTGCCCAGGAGCCCGATCGTCTCGGACACCCGTTGGCGCAGTTTCCGCAGTGGTCGGAGGAACGGGGCCGCGGAGAGGCAATGGCGGAGTTGGGTATGGGCTTGGATGATCCCTCGGATGTGGTTGGCATTACCCGGCAGAGACGGTGTGGCTGCGACAGGATGTTCTGTTTTTCGGAGCACGGCTGTGACATTCCCGCCATCGGCCGAAGTAAACGTGCGGACTACTTCAAAACCGGCCTGGCGCCCTAGGGCGGCCAACGTGGCGTCGTTGAAGTTGTAGAGGTGAGCCCGATGGAATCGGTGGGACGGGGCCTGACAGACCGCCTCCACATTCGGGACTTCGATCCACAGCAGCCCGCCCGTGCGGAGCCATCCCCGGATCAGGTGCATCGCTTGCAGAGGACTGTCCAAATGCTCCATCACGTGAAAGAGCGTCACGGCCGAGAGGGAGCCCGGATCAATCGATGCCTCCTGCCAACTGCCCGAGGTCACCGGAACGTGCAGACGCTCTCGAGCGAATCGCGCATAGCCGGCGTTGGGCTCGATGCCGCTTGCTGGGAATCCCAACTGACGAAGCACATACACAACCTCCCCTCCACCCGCTCCCAGATCCAGAACGGCTTCTCCAGGGGGCAAATCTCCCCGAAGTTGGCGGCATCGCTCCACGGCGACGCGAGCGGCCCGCAAGGTATGACGGGGTTTGGGTTCCAGGGTTCCTTTGTAGTCCTGGCGGTATTCTTCCCGGTAGTAGGCCGCCAAGGCCTCCGCGCTAGGTCTTGGATCATTCCAGACCAGTCCACACTGTGGACACAGTACCACCTGAAGGGGAGAGGCGTCCCGGTCTTGGGTCGCTACGATTTCTACGTTTTGGCTTCCACACAGTTCACAAGGAACTGTCGCGATCGTCTGAACGGGGACCATTGGGAAATAGCCTGACCCGAACCCGCCGACTGTCAAAGGGTTGCTGGTTCGCAATCGGGGGCGGTGTGCCTCATGGGGATCGTTGCCCACAGGTCGCTTGAGGTGACCCTTTGGGGACAGGCTCTTTTGAGACCCTTTTGGGGGACTTTTGTGAGGCATAATCCTCTTGGGGACAGGCTTGTCGGTTTGAGTTGGCGGAAATTCTTCGACAGGCTGGAGGTCGATGGAGCCTTTCCGATATCGCCACCGGGTCACCTATGCCGACTGCACCGTCGGGAACCACATTTACTACGGCCGCTACCTCGACCTCCTCGAAGCGGCCCGTGGCGAGTGGTTCCGCTCGATGGGCAAATCCTTCGATGAGTGGCACCACGGCCAGGGGTTGATCTTCCCTGTTCTCGAGGTTCAGCTGAAATACCGGAGTCCCGCCCGCTACGACGAGGTGCTGACAATCGAAGTGGGGGTGCTCGAGGCGCGGGGCGTGCGTTTGAACGTGGGCTACCGAGTCGTGGGTTCTGAAGGGCAGGTGCACGCCGAGGGGTACACCCACCATGTGTGCACCAATCTCGAGGACAAACCGCGTCGCCTGCCCGCGGAATTGCTCTCAGCACTCGGAGTCCCGGCGGGAGGCCCTCGCAACCCGGAGCCGTGAACCGATCGTCGGGCTGCCCGACTCAGTTGACCGACTGGGCCAAGACTTCCTCGAACTCCACCAACTCCTGGATTTGGATCAGGAACCAGCGGTCGATCTTGGTGAGGTGGAACACCTCTTCGATGCTGAATCCGGCGCGGAAGGCGTGGCGGATGAAGAAAATGCGCTCGGCGTTCGGGGAGCTGAGCTTCCGAGAGATCAGGTCCTTGGGCAGGATTTCCCGATCGCCGTAGCTGTGGGTGCCCACCCGCCAAGGTTTGCCGTCGCCGCCGAGGCCGCTGCGGCCGATTTCCAGCGAACGGAGGCACTTCTGGAGGGATTCCTTGAAGGTGCGTCCGATGGCCATGGCCTCGCCGACGCTCTTCATCTGCGTGGTGAGTGTTGGATCTGCTTGCGGGAACTTCTCGAAGGCGAAGCGCGGGATCTTGGTCACCACGTAGTCGATGGTCGGCTCGAAGCTGGCCGGGGTCTCGCGAGTGATGTCGTTGCGGATCTCGTCGAGCAAGTAGCCCACCGCCAGCTTGGCGGCGATCTTCGCGATGGGGAACCCGGTGGCCTTGGACGCCAGGGCCGAGCTGCGGCTGACCCGGGGGTTCATCTCGATGATGACGATGCGCCCGGTGTCGGGATGCACGCCGAACTGGATGTTCGAGCCGCCCGTCTCGACACCCACGGCGCGGATCACCGCAAAGCTTTGATCGCGGAGCATTTGGTACTCCTTGTCGGTCAGCGTCTGGATCGGGGCCACCGTGATGGAGTCACCCGTGTGCACACCCATCGGGTCGAAGTTCTCGATGGAGCAGATGATGACGCAGTTGTCGGCGCGGTCGCGCATGACCTCCATCTCGTACTCCTTCCAGCCGAGGAGCGATTCTTCCACAAGGATTTCGCTGACCGGGGACAGGTCGAGTCCGCGCTTGGCGATCTCTTCGAACTCCTCGCGGTTGTAACCGATGCCGCCGCCGGTGCCGCCCAGCGTGTAAGCCGGCCGGATAATGAGCGGATAGCGACCGATCCGGGCCGCGATGGTTCGGGCTTCTTCTAGCGTGTGAGCCGTACCGCTGATGGGGACATCCAGACCGATGGACAACATCAGGTCTTTAAAAATCTGACGGTCCTCGCCCTTTTCGATGGCGTCGGCCTTGGCGCCGATCATTTCCACATTGAGCCGCTCGAGCACCCCTGAATGGTGCAGTTTCATGGCCGTATTCAGCGCTGTTTGGCCGCCGAGCGTCGGCAGCAGAACCAGCTTACCGGTAGCCCCCAGGCGGTTCATTTCGGCCTGCTCGCGGACGATGATTTTCTCCACCGCCTCCGGGGTCACCGGCTCAATGTAGGTTCGGTCCGCGAACTCCGGATCGGTCATGATGGTGGCCGGGTTGGAGTTGACGAGGATCACACGGTAACCCTCTTCCCGCAGTGCTTTGCAGGCCTGGGTTCCCGAATAATCGAATTCACAGGCCTGTCCGATGATGATCGGGCCCGCGCCAATGATGAGGACGGAGTGGATGTCGGTGCGCTTCGGCATGGTCAGAAAATCTGGCGGATGAAACACGGTCCTTGCTCGGCCGGCGACGGAAATCTCTAGGCGTCTCCGGCTCGTGGGTGGGTCGAGCGCAGCTCACAGGCCGCACTTTTGCAGCATCGCTTGAATGGCTTCTGGGGTGGACTCCAATTGGGCGGCACCGGCCAGCAGATCCTTGGTTTCCACCCCGTACCAATGGCGTTTTTTTGGGTCGCACAACCCGGCGATGTTGATGGGTGCCACCGTTTCAGATACCCGGGCGATCCAGTCAGCGGTGGGTTGTCGGCCGGCCTCGGCAAGGAGGGACTGCACGGCGGGACCCAGTCGCGGGTGGCTTCGCAGCAGGAACCCCGGGGCGAGGTGGGGCTTGTTTAACCGGAGGGCCGTTTCGGAGAAGCTGGCGCTGGCGAAATAAAGCATGGTGAGCGCTTCGAACGCATCGGGCTTGCCCAGCACCCGATAGGCCCCGCCAATGAGCCTGGCGGTAGCATCGAGGTCGGCCAGCGTGTCGGCCTCATACTGGGTCAAGGCGCTTTCCGGGCAACCGGCCTCTAGAGCCCGAGCCAGCCGATCGATCCCCAAGAGCGACAACACAAAACCGGTGGAAAAGAGTGGGTCTACGAATCCGGCGGCCATGGGCAATTGCGCCCATCGAGGCCCGACGCATCGGGAGGTTCGGAAGGCCAGAGGTTCGGTGCGTGCCCAAGGGCGGAGGAGTTGAGCGGGGGCGAACTGCCGCCCGATCGAGGGAAAGCGTTCAAGGAAAAGGCGCCAAGCCTCGGCCGGCTCGACGGTGCGGGGCTGGTAGCGATTCGCCACTTCTGCAAAACCGGCGCTGGTGACCCCGTTATTGAAGCGCAGCACCCACATCCAGCCGCCCTCAAAGGTGTGGTGTAGGGCGGCATCATCCGGAGGAAAGGGAGCATCATTGAAAACCCGGTTGTCCTCGGCCCAGGAACCCACCCCGGTAAAATGCGAAAATTGCGCCCGGGTTCGAGGGAAGTCTTCGAATTGAGCTTCAGGCAGACCCAGCGCTTGATGCAGGTAGCCCCGCGGACCGCTGGCATCGACCAAGAAACCGGCGCGTGCCTGGAAAGCGATTCCGTGACGTGTCCCTGCCATTTGAATGCCATCGGCTTCGATATCGCAGGCGGTGAGTGTGGTCTCGTCATGGTATTCCACGCCGAGCCGAATGGCTTCCTCGACCAGGAAGGTGTCGAAATCGGGTCGATACCAATGGGTGTCGGCCACGAAGTCGTTGGGGCTGGCCGCCACGAGCAGTTGATCGGAACGGTCGTCGCAGGCTTTCCAGGGTTTTCCCGGTGAGTGATGGAAGTAGCTGAAGCCGCGTTTGAGTCCGCAACCCAGGTGCGGGTGGGTGGCCTGCCAGGTGCCCCATTGGGAAAGAGGTCGCAGGCGGGGCAAGTCGTAGCGGTCAGCCAGTATCTCCAGCCACAAATTTGCTAACGGTGTGGAGGATTCGCCGATAGCGAAACGTGGGTGCCGTCCGCGTTCAATGATGAGCACTGAGAGCCCAAGACGTCGGGCGATCATGGCCAGAAGCGTTCCGGCAAATCCGGAACCGACGATGGCGAGGTCGAAGTCGGCAGACACGGATCAGACGTTACGGGTTGGGCGTCAGGTGGCCAGCCTGGAACCTCGCTGTCGAGGAAGGGAGAGGGTTTGCCTGAGATTAAATCCCTCAACCTTTTCCTCACTACTCCACTCTCGACGTTCTGCGGGCTCCCGGTACGGTCGGGTTCGTCATGTTTAACGACGCCCCGTCGGGGCCTGCGCCCCTCGGCGCACCCAAGAAAGTGAATCTCCGCAGGCCGGATGTTATGCAGGAGGTCTCGGCCCAAGTAGTGGCCCATTACCGCAGCGAATTAGTAGAACGACTCCGGGCCAACGGCGGCGCGTTTTCCTACGGTGGCCTGACCATCCGTTTGGCTAAAGAGTTTGGTTTCTGCTACGGCGTCGAGCGTGCCATTGATTTGGCCTACGCGGCCCGCAAGGTGTTCCCCGAACCGACCCGCATCTTCTTGTTGGGGGAGATTATCCATAATCCGGAGGTGAATGATCAAATTCGGGGCATGGGCATTGTCAGTATTTCGCCGAAGCCCAGTGATGAGGAATTGTCCGGCCTACGACTCAATGCCGACGACGTGGTGATTATTCCGGCGTTTGGCACCGAGGTATCCACCCGCCACCGCATCGAGAGTTTCGGATGTCAGACAGTCGATACGACCTGCGGTGACGTCATGACGGTCTGGAAGCGGGTGCGCCAGTACAGCAAAGAGGCCGTGACGAGTATTATCCACGGGAAGGCCAAGCACGAGGAGACCAAGGCGACGACCTCGCAGGCCACCGCCTACGGAACCGGGCATTACCTGGTGGTGTTCGACCTCGCTGAGACCGACTACGTTTGCAATTACATCCTTCACGGTGGCGACCGGAATGAGTTTCTGAACCGTTTTAAGGGGGCCTACTCTCCGGGCTTTGATCCGGATCTGCACTTGGTGGCCGTGGGCGTTGCTAACCAGACAACGATGTTGCGCGGCGAGACGGAAGAGGTTCAGAAGCGTTTCCAGCAAGCCATGCAACAGAAGCACGGTTCCGGAAAGGTGGCCGAGCACTTCCGTTTCTTTGATACGATTTGCGGCGCGACTCAAGACCGTCAAGATGCCTTGGAAAAGATGCTTCGCGAACCCATCGATCTCTTGATCGTGGTCGGCGGGTACAATTCCTCAAACACTTCCCATTTGGCAGAAATGGGCGAGAAGGTGCTCCCGACCTACTTCATTAAGAATGCTGCCATGATGGGTTCTCCGGCGCTCATCCGGCACTGGAATCAGCACATTACCGCCGAGGTGACCACCGCCGATTGGTACCGAACCGAAGGGCCTCTCACCGTTGGGATCACCGCGGGTGCGAGTTGTCCCAACAACTTGATTGAGGACACCATCAAGCGATTGTTTGACTTCCGGGGGGTCAACATCCTTGAGGTGCTTCAACCTGAGAGTTTACATCGATGAAGAGCCTTGTTTTCAAGTTTTCAGGGGTTTATTTGAAAAAGTCAGACTTTCAGCTTGCCTGAATGCCCGGTACTTCCTATAGCGACCTACGTCTCCTTAAGCAGCGAGTTGGTTTGATCGTACGCATGATGCATTTTCAATCGGAGGCGGTACTTTGAGCCGCCCGTTTTCACGCCCGCAGCCGGGTCAGCCGCAGCACCGGATCAACGGAAAGATTCGAGCCCGCGAGGTTCGTGTCATAGGCATTGATGGACAGCAGGTCGGGATCATGGATCTGGCCGCCGCCATCAACTTGGCCCGACAGAGTACTGTCGACTTGGTCGAGATTGCCGCGACCGCCGTTCCTCCGGTATGCCGCATCGTTGATTACGGAAAGTTTAAATACGAACTGTCCAAGAAGGAACGCGACAGTAAAAAGCATCAGGCCGTCAACCTGGTGAAAGAGGTCCAGCTGTCTCCTCGTATCGATCCCCATGACTTGGGAATCAAGAGAGAGCACACCATCGGCTTCCTTTGCGAAGACATGAAGGTCAAGGCAACCCTGCGATTCCGCGGCCGTGAAATGGCGCACACGGAAGTCGGTAAGGAGGTTATGAACAAGTTCCTGGAGCAGTTGGCTCCCTGGGGACATCCCGATTTCCCGCCGAAGCTGGTGGGTAAGGCAATCAACGTGATGATTAGCCCCCTTCCCAAGAACAAGAGGGCCAAGAATCCCAAGGAGGTTGATTTGGAGCCGCCCATCAAGGAAATAGTCAAGCCGGCCTCCAATGGCAAATCGGAGCCGGTGAGGGTAGCAACCGATGCGGCCTCGCAATCCGACTCCTTCGGGCAGAATCCATTCTCGAGCCTGTCGGTTCCGACAGAAGGCTAAACATTGGGATCGAGGCTAGGGTCCAAAACCCAAGCCTCATTCCGTGTTAAGAGCTTCGCTTTTTCGGGCTTTTTTTTGTGATGCGCGTGTTGACCTGATTGCTTGCCGATCGCCCAGCCTGAAACCATGGGCCGTTTGCGTGCCATCTCTGCCATGTCTGAGAACCGGGTCATCGGAGACTCGGGTCGTATTCCTTGGCACCTTCCGGCTGACTTTCGTTGGTTTCGGCAGGTAACATTGGGAGGAATTTTGCTCATGGGTCGAAAGACCTTCGAGTCCATCGGAAAGCCGTTGCCGGGGCGTCAGACCATTGTCCTGACTCGGAGCTCGGCCTCCATCCCGGGAGTACGGACAGCCTCGGAGGTGGAACCCTTGTTGGAAGAACTCCGGAGTGACCCTCGTCCGGTCTGGGTTTGCGGTGGGAGCGAGATTTATCGACTGCTGCTGCCCCGATGCAGTGACCTCTTCCTGACCCGAGTACCGGTCACCGTGACTGGCGACGCGGTCTTCCCTCCGTTCGAGTCCGAGTTTGTCTGGATTGCCGAGGTGCTCCGCACATCGGAGTTTCACGTCGAGCACTGGGTACACCGATCCACACTGATCGCTGCCAACTCCCCAGAGGCCTAACCCGTCCAGCGGATCGATTTCCTCATCGATCGTCGGACGGGTGGTGGTGGCACGACTGGAGGCCCAGCCCCGTTGAGCACCCACTGAGAAGACTCTGGCTCTCAGTTAACTGGCTGGATGGCTTGGAGGGAGGCGATGAACTGCTTCATGGCCGGTGATAACACCTTGGACTTCTTGTGAATGAGTCCAATGGGCCGGTCGAGTTCGATGTCGATGAAGGGCATGGCCACCAGGGTGTTTTTTGAAACTTCTTGGGCGACCGTTCCGGCCGGGACAATGCTCACCCCGGCGCCGATCTCCACGGCCCGCTTCACGGTTTCGATGTTATCGAACTCCATAACGTGCTTGATGGTGATTCCGTGTTCCTTCAGTTCAAGGTCGATGGCTTTCCGTGTGGGAATATCGGCCTCGAAACCGATGAATTTTTGTCCTTCGAGGTGTGAGAATTTCAGCCCCTTAGACTTGGTGAAAGCATGTCCGGGCGCGCAGATGAGGACCATCTTCTCGGGCTTAAGGGCGAGGATTTCCAGCTTGGATTCCTTCTGTGGGTAGGCCACCAGACCGATGTCGACCACGTTGCCCAAGACATCGTCATAGACCTGGTTTGCGCGCTGATATTCGACGTGGACCTTCACCGACGGGTGCAGCTTGAGGAAGCGCTTCACGTACGGTTGTAGATCGTGCAAGCCGATGCTGTAGATGGCTGCAATGCGGATGGTACCTGAGATGACGTTCCGCATTTCCTGGAGGCTGTTCACCAACCCTTCGTAAGTCAGGATAATCTGTTTGCCTTGTTCGTAGAGCATCTCGCCCTCGCGGGTCAGTCGGAACTTCTTCTTGCTCCGCTCGATGAGAAGAGTTTTGAGCTGCCGTTCCAAAGAGGTGATTTGCTGGCTGACCGCACTCTGAGTGATGTTGTTGATCAGTGCCGCCTTGGTGAACGATTCCGTCTCGGCGAGGTCGCAGAAAACTTTGAAGGACTCGATTTGCACGGCGCAACGATACTGCGAACTGGCCATCTGCCATCAGGATTTTTCCTAGAAAAGGGAGCAAAAAGGGGTCGGTCCCACCTATTTACACAAAAGGGGCCACTTCATCATTTCTCATAAACCTGCAATTTGGCACTTCTTTCCCCATGCGCGACTTCATCAGTCGCCCGAGCAGACACTCGGCATGGGGCTCGATCTGTTCTCAATTGGGCTGATACTCGGTGGCAAAACGGATTAAGAATGGCGTGAGGTTGGCGGCGGAATGTGGTTCTATCGGGCGTGGCTAAGCCGGATTGCTTTGAACTGCACGATGGGTCGATTGTGAACATCCTCTATGAGGATCGTGGGGTGATGGCCATCGATAAGCCGGCCGGCTGGATGCTGGGGCCAGATGACGGTGACCATGTCGACCGTAGTCTCCATCGGGCTTTGGTTGATTCCATCGAGGCAGGAGATTGGTGGGCTCGATCCCGGAACCTGAAGTTCCTGCGATTCGTGCACCGTCTGGACGCGCCGACCACAGGGGTGCTGCTGTTCTCCAAGAGCCAAGGTGCCATGCCTGCGTTGTCGCGGGTGTTCGCTGAGCGGACTGTTAAAAAGGCCTACCTGGCGGTGACCGACGGCGTTCCTAGCTTGGGTGAATGGGTGTGTCGCGAGCCGCTGGGGCCCGATCTGGTTGAGCATGGCAAGCACCGGGTCGATCATGGTCCTGAAGGCAAGCCGGCTGAGACAGGCTTCCGGGTGCTGGGCTCTCGCGAGGGTAGGGCGCTTGTGTTGGCGTTGCCGATCACAGGACGGACCCACCAGATCCGACTGCACTTGGCGCATGCCGGATGCCCGGTCGCTGGCGACATTCTGTACGGCCGTAAGGACTTCCACGGACTGGCGCTGCGTGCCTTTCGTTTAGAATACCCCGACCCCTTCCTGCACCGATCGACGCTCATCATCGCGCCGACGGAGGGGTTCTGCCGCCGCTATGGCTACGATCCGCTCCTGGTGCCGGAAGAATTTAGGAATCGTCCGCGTCGGCCCGTGAGCGCAGCAGAGTCTCCCGTGGAAAAATCAGGAGGTCCGGTCCGCGCTAAGGCTCACCCGCAGGGAAAGCCGGCCTCCGCTCCGAGTCAGCCGAACCGGGTGGTCAAAAAGCCGACTCAGCGACCCGCTGGTGAGCGACCGGCCGATGGGGCCGGAGGTCAGCACAGTGCCGCCACGAAGCAGTAGGGCGTGGCTGAAGATCGGAGTGATTTCCTCAACGTGGTGGGTCACGAGCACCAGCGTCGGGGCATTGGGCCGGCGTGAAAGACGGTTCAGAAATTCTAGGAACAGCTCTCGGGCCACAGGGTCCAACCCGGTGCACGGCTCATCGAGAATTAGGAGTCGGGCGTCCGACATCATGGCCCGCGCGATGAGCACCCGTTGACGTTCGCCTTGTGAAAGTACAGCCCAAGGGCGACGAGCCAAGTGGCCGATTTCCACCGACTCCATCAGTTCACGGGCTCTCGCGGCGTCGGCGCGTTTTGGCGTTCCCCAGTAATCGATGATCGCGTAGCGGCCGCTGACCACGGTGTCGAGGGCGGGCTCAGTGTCGTTCATCATCTGTCGCACCGACGAGCTGACGATCCCCAGCTTCATCCGAAGCTCCCGCCAGTCGGTCTGGCCGTACTGTTCACCGAGCAGAGCGATGTCGCCGCGTGTGGGCATCAGGTAACCCGCCAGTGCCGACAACAAACTGGTCTTACCCGAGCCATTGCCTCCCAGGAGCGCCCAATGCTCGCCGGGCATCACCCGCCAAGACAAGTCGGTGAGGATGGGGACACGGTCGCGGAGAATGGTTAGGTTCGTGATGTCGAGGACCGGTGAGGAACTCATTGAGGCGCAGAGCCTCGGGAATTGGCCTGCAAAAGGGAAGCAGCGGGGTGCCCCGAATGCTCCCCTGAATTCGGGGGATCAGCGCCCAATGCCGGGAGCGGGTGAGGCAGATCCGATCCGGCGGAGCGCCCAGGCCGCGTGTTCGGCGATGAGGGGCTCGGGATCTTGGGCCGCCAGCGTCAAGGCTGGGATCGCCCGAGGGTCTCCGACATTGCCCAGGGCGACGCACACATTGCGCAGCAGCCCGCGCCGCTTGGTCCGCAGGAGGGGCGTGCCCGCGAAGCGCGACTTGAACGTCGCTTCGTCGAGGGACAGCAGTTCAAGCAAATCGGGTTGGGTCAAATCGGCTCGATGGTGTTTGAGCAGGATCGCTCCGGCGCGCGCAAAGCGGTTCCAAGGACAGGCGGCCAGGCAATCGTCGCAGCCGAAGATGCGTGTGCCGATCGCGGGGCGCAGGTCTTCGGGAATGGAACCCCGATGCTCGATGGTGAGGTACGAAATACACCGCCGGGCATCCAGCGTGAAGGGCGCGGGCAGGGCCCCGGTCGGGCAAGCGCTCAGGCAGCGGGTGCAGGACCCGCAGTGGTTGTGCTCGGGCGCATCGGGTTCCAGATCGGCCGTCGTCAAGATCTCCGCTAAGAGGAACCAATTGCCCAGACTCCGGGAGATCAGGTTGGTGTGCTTTCCGACAAAGCCGATGCCCGCGCGTTGGGCCAGATCGCGCTCCAGGATGGGCCCGGTGTCGACGTACCACAGCGAGCGCTGCGCCACGCGGGCCTCGGTGTCGAGAAACTCCGTGAGGGCTCGCAAGGGTTCTTTGAGCAGATCGTGGTAGTCGGGATGCTGCGCGTAGCGAGCGACGACTCCGGACAGAGAGGGATATAACGAACTGGCCATCTCGGGGTCGGGATTGACGCTGGCCGGGCCGCTGGGCGCCCGGTTTAAGCCCACAACCTCGGAGCCCGCGCGACCCAAAACCTCCTGCTCGGCTGGCCGATGATAGCTGATCGCCAAAGTGACCACGCTGCGGAT
>CAINWP010000215.1 GCA_903854475.1 uncultured Verrucomicrobiota bacterium | reverse complement strand
CTGCAGCCTCTTCGCAGCCGGGACTCGGATCCGGCCAGCCAAGTCCTCTTTCAGCAGGGATACACTCGCATTCGTGTCCATGCCGCCAACTTACCCTGATCAACGCATCCCTCGGTAGTGGTGCTCCGGGTGACGCTTACAGTCCATCAGCCCCTAGAATGATTCGGTCGGCACCAACCCGGCTCGAACTGGATTGAGGTGGATGGAGTCGAGAAGGGTCTGCAGGTATGGGTCGCCGCCCGTTCGTCGGGTCTGCCGGATTCAATGAGGACCAACTTGCAGCCGTCGCCGAAAAGGCATCCCCAGGGGCCGTGGCGGGAGTCGAAGCGTCGCGTGTAGGGGCTCTGGAGCCAAGCCCTGCCGGCGACCAGATTGGCCGAGGGTGTCTCGATGAGGAGGTGATAATGATGCCCATCAGGACCCATGCCCAGATTCGTACGCCGGAACGCTCGCAGCATTCGTCCAGGGTCTCCAAGAACAGGCACTCATCGGCCCCGTCGGGCGAGGCAAAGATGCGACAGCGCTGATTGCCACGTGCCATCACGTGGTGAAGGGCCCCCTCAAACTCGATGCGGATCGGCCGAGGCATCGGTCAAAAGGAGCTAGATCCCGCCTGAGTCAAATTCGGAAATCGTTTCCTGACCCCGTTCCCGTTTGAAGAAAGGGTTAGCCATCGCGTGCGCTACATGCTCCTGGCTACGAACGCAATGAACAGAGCGGCCGGAACCAGCAGGGCTTGCGCAAGCAAGGTCCCTGCGATGCGACTGCCGACCAACCAAACGATGGCCTTTCTGAATTGGGGTTCTGATACTTTGCCTTCGACGACATCGTCTGTCATGACAGACATGGGTGGGTCGATGAATACGAACATTATGATCGTGGCCATGCCGTTGACCACCGACGACAGAGTACTTGAAGTGACGCGAAGCTCGGGGTTCAAGTACCCGGCATAGAGCGAAGCGAATACGCCAATGGTCCAGAGCGCGACTGCAGCGACGTTTAGAAGAATGACCCAGTACGAGAGGCCGTGACCCACTCGCATTTGAGTGACGTTCGTAGAAGCCGGTAGGCTCGCAACATCTTTGAGTTGGGTGAGACCACCTTTGAAGAGTCCGCGCATTAGCAATTGCGGAATAGATCGATTGACCTGGAAGTGCTGAACTGCGCGGCTGAAGATGCGCTGAAATGTCGGAATCAGGAATGCACCGAAGGCGGTTGCAAGGGTCGCGGAGAGCAGCAGCCAGCGAAAGTCACCGAGCAAACCATGTGCGACGCCGTGGTGAATATTCTGCTCAATTCTCTTGGCGAGAAACGGGCCTTGAAACGAGTTCGACGTGCGCGAGATAAGGACAAGAATGTTGAATAGCGCGAAGGACACAGCAATTCGCCTCGTGCGCACACCCGCAATCCGAACCGCGTAGGCAAGCGTGCCTATCAGGTGGATCACGAATGTGAGAATGCAGAGAATTGCGAGATGGACGTCCATGCGTATAAAATATCGCTTATGTCAAAGTGATGGCAACCCCACTAGCGAGAGCCAAATTTGAACACGGTGTACAGGTTGGAGTAGCGGGAAAACATAGAGAACTAAGAAGCTAGTGGGGGTTGCCATCCACGGCTTGTTGGGCAGATTAGTTTATCTGCGGATAGGGCCGCAATTCCCAACGCCCCTCCTCCCACTCTCCATCGTCACGTCGGACATCCACACGCACCGTGCCCTGATGTTCCCACCACACTAATGTATGCTCATCGGTGTATCGCACACCGGAAGCAGACGCCGCTTGTGGTAACGTCCACTGCCGGCCATCGGGCATCGTTACTTTGACAAAACTGAGACTGTCATCGGACAGCCATCCGTGGCGTGCCACAAATCGCTCTCCGTTCGGGCTACGCCAATAGGTAGGCTGATCGAGATTCACACCCAACCGCTGGTTGGCTGTACAACCGCACGCAGCCAATATACACAGAATCACCAAGATACTTCTCATTGCTTCTGGTCTCCTACTTTCTTGTTGTTCACACATTCTTACACACTTCGACCAACGTTTAAGCTCAGTTCTTTGTTAGGGGAACGGGAGCAAGGAAGGATTTCCGGATTTTTCTCCCATAGGTTGTCTCAGCTCGGGCCCGGTAACGGGCTCCGCAAGCTAAAGAGCCAATTGCCGAGGCACTGAGCGACAGGGACTGACACCCGCCTGAGTCAAATTCGGAAATCGTTCCCTGATCCCGTTCCCTGTGTCACTTGTTAAAACGAAGAGTAGAGAATATCTGTTCAACTGCCGAATAATGTTCTTTGGTGCGGCATGTCGCCCACAGGGTCAGCGTGTTTCCTCCGTCACCCAAGTCGCGAAAGTGGATTGCGATAACCTGATCGAAACGGTATCCGGACGCGCTCGGATTGGCGAATGACACTTGCCGCGCCTCCTTGCCGTCGAGTTTCAGTGTCTTCGTGACGGAACCAGACAGGTTCTTATAGTGGTTCAGGGAATCAGAGTAAGGCCCGTAGTCGAATTTCAAGTCGATGTTCGTTCCGCGGTAGCTCTCAACGTAGGAGTCGATTCCGCGGGTCGGAACTAGTTTCATGTCCGGCGGAATAAAAAATGAAAACCGCTTCGCATCGACTTTCTTCCACTGAGCCGGCGGCTCGCTTCTGTGGATGAAATAAAGCACTGACAGAAAGAACGCGGCGGCAAGCGGGATTCTTAGATAGCGTGCGTACATAATATAATGATTACCCCCTGGGTCTGCGACGGCGGAGATCGGGTCAGTCCTGGAACAGTGGGCTCAACCGCCGTTCGCAGGACGCAATGGTTGGACTATTTCCTACAATAACGACGTGAGATGCTCAGGAGTAATCCCGATCTGCCTGAGGATGGCGCGCAGAGTGCCTCGATCGATCTGACTGTGGTTTGGGACTACAGTCTGCGCATATGGGTCATCTCGTCGCATAATGATGTGGCTGCCGTGCTGACGACGGAGCGAAAACCCAAGCTTCTCAAGTGCTAGGACCAACTCGGGGCCTGACACCTGAGGAAGTTTGCTCATACGGCGACCAGAAGTGCCTCAAATCGCTCCTCAGGAACCTCGATACCATCCTCCCGGAGCGCACGGACATAGCCCTCAATGGCCTCACGTATGTTGCTGATCGCAGCCTCGCGGGTCTCTCCCTGGGAAATGCAACCCGGCAAGCTGGGACACTCCGCAACCCAGAAACCATCCTCGCCAGGATAAATGATGGCATGTCGCATAGAGGTGATATTGCCGATGTCGTGCTGCCCCCGCAACAGGTGATTTTGGCTCGCCGGGGGGGGACTACGGAGGCCAACATCAGTCGTCAGCCGCGCGCGTAAGCGCGTTGGCTCTACGACCTCGTCCGCTTTGTTTATTCTCTTGAAGCAGAATTCAGATAAATCACCTCGGATGCTTGCGTGCTCTACGGTGATGGAAACCACATGGCCCGACTCGTCTAAGCCCAAATAAATGTCCTCCGATAGTTCCCGGGTCTCGGCAGGAGTGCCACCCCCAAACTCAAGGAGAGCGGTGTCGGTATCTTCAAAACATTTGATTTTCATTTGGTTTTATCCTCATAATCACAGTCAAAGAAAGAATTGTGTACGGTCCGCGAGTCTCCCAAAAGAATAACTCGTAATGCCCGATTCTGAGAGTCAGAAATCCGTGCTCATCGTCGAATGCGTCCATCTGACTAAATCTTCTCTGATTCGGGATGTTCGATGACGCACTCAATCCATTTATCCTTGATTCCGACCCGGTCGGGTCGCTGGCGGTGTGCCGAAAATATTCTCTTTGCAGGAATCGTGGCATCAGACTCAATCTTTTCAGCGAACGCTTCACATCAGCGGCGTAGCGAAGCGAAGTTCGCTGGATGTGAGTGTTAGCGGTACATGTCACTCGAAATTCCATCGACTCTTCAGGGTCGCCTTGAGCTGGTTAATCTAATCTTCGCGAATCTAATCATATATTCGATAAACTCACTGTCTCCTTTTTTGAATCTATTCAACGATTCTATCCATTCATTTTCAGTTCCCGGAAAGTCGATTTCGGCCAATTCGATCACTATTTCTTCGCTTGGTAGATATTTAATTCCAAGATCAGAATCCCCGTAATTAAAAGACTCTGTAATTACATTTCCTTTGATATCCACGACTAAGCGAGGATCTCTCATGACAAAATACACGTATTGAGATTGACCCTTTGTTTTAATGGTCAACTCACAGTCCTTGCCGTTACCAGATATAATCATTTCTTCCAGTAAATGCCCTTCAATGGGTAATTTTTTTAAAGCCATTTTTTCCATTAACTCTGTAGATTGAATCGCTAACGTTGTTTAGGACTCACTTTGGGGGCTGCCGGCGCTTGTTTCTCAGTAGATACCAAGTCTCCTTGGGCAAGAGTCCCTGTCGGTTCTCGCCTACTTCGGACAAAAGAAACCGACCGACCTTCACCTCCAAATTCAGCCTTTGACACTTTTACAGGAGAAAAGTTGCGTGGCCGGCGAAGAACGCTGCTGTACGTCCGGTTGAGCGTAGGGTTGGGTTGTTTGGTTGTTGTTTTATCTCGGCCGGACGGAGGCTTGGTTGAGGGCTTCAAGGGTGGGTCTCCGAATAAGTCGCTGTCTTTGGTGTCGTCGGCTTGGATATCTCCGGCGGCGGCGGTCGAGGGGATGATGGCGAAGTTGGAGGTTTGGCCGGGCCGTATCCGGTGCAGGCGCAGGTTGAGTTTAATGCCTTGGACGGAGGGGATTTCGCGGATCGCGCTGGTTCTTGATCCGACCATGAGCCAGTCGGCGACCACGGGAATGCCTACTCGCTGCAGAATAGTGATTTTATTGAGCATACGGGAAGGGCCAAGGTTCCTAAGGAGCAGGTGGAGTAATCAGATAGTCAAATAAAAAACGGGTAATAGGTCAAAAACTTTAAATGTCAGGGTTTGAAGATGGTGGCCCGAGGAAATGCTTGGGAATGGGTCAAGAAACGGAAACGGGGTTAGGGAACGACTTCTGAATTCTGAAGCTTCCGTTGGAAATCTTGGCCTTCGATCTCGGATAAACCGCACGCTTCTAAGGGGGATTCAGTGAAGGTGGCTTTGGCGGCGCGCTTGCGGTCGGAGACGACGAGGACGGTGGGGTGGATCGCCGCGTGTCCAACGATGGGCACACGCGCTTATCTGAACCATCTCTTGTATCGCCGGCGGAAGCTGGGCGGGGAGTAACCAATATCAAGAACTGACCCCTTTTCGACCCCTTTTCTGACCCCTTTTCCGGACCGGCACCGGATTGCGCCTGATGGAAGGGCTCCGGTTGCGGGTGAAGGACCTCGACTTCGAGCGGGGTCAGATGAGTCACTTCCTCTTTCGGCGTCCCGCCTTTGTCTCCGCCGCAAGACCGGCTGGAAGATCGATGACGCCCTGAGCTCCCGGATGTGTGGCGACGATTATTTTCCCCAAGGGAAGAATAATTGTCATTCAACACCCGTTCCCCGTTCCCAAGCTACTGCAACTGTTCAATGGTCTGCTCTGGTGTCTCCTCTCGGCATCATCCGCCACCCGTCAAGCCCCACCGCCTCATTGAGAGACGCGAGGAACCTTCAATTTTTCGCATAATCTTTTCATGCTCCAGCATATACTCATATCGAGATTGTAGGTCTGGGAGCATAGAATCATCAACTCGGAGCGCCTCATCAGAATACTTTATATTAGCGCGATCAATCGCCTTCCTTATCGACTTACCTTTTTCGATCCATCGCACAATCTCTTGATCATATTTTTCTTCAGCTCGCGTCCGTTCACCAATAATCTCGGCGGAACGAATAATATACTCATTAATTAAATTCACATTTGTAATATGTTTACTGCATATTGTTTAGACATTCCTAACCGCAAAGTAGTCCTATGCATTTGTCAAACTCGGGTTGCGTTTGTTGGAACGGGTTTGGGCACGATTTCCGATTTTGGAAGCACAGATTTGCTTGGTCAATAAATGGGTAATTGGCTCCCAAACCTGGATGGGCACTTGCCAAGGCTTGGAGCGACAGTAACTGACCCTCTCCTGAGTCAAATTCGGAAATTGTTCCCTGACCCCGTCCCTTGACTGGTTGCATTCGGTTCAGAATTTATCGAAGTCTTGACGGTGTTTTCATGGTTCTGCGGACGTTTATTTAGATTTCAGCTGATTCGCAATAGCTTCTGCAAACGCCTTGCCCATTTGGGCGAAAATCTTTGCGCTACCAAAATAGTGGTATCCGCCATTGGAAGCGCCTTTGAGGGCTTCCCGATCTCTGGTGGAAAGGACTTCCTCCAAGGCGAGGTCGAGCTTTTCTTGGTCTGCTTGGGTGATACCCTCAATTTGTACATCCAGCGCGGCGTAATGTTCCGGAGAGTCAGGGTCGTACTGGTCATTCGCGTAAACTGCCAATACATTCTTCCCCTTCTTCAAATGTTGGATCATTTCCTTCTCGAGGACGACAGAACTGTATTGCGGCTTGTCCTGCCACCAGATGTAGGTGTGTATCTTTTGTCCGTTTAAATAAACATGGAATCCCTGTCTTGCCAAAATCGCGAGGCGATAAGAATCGCAATGGGTGTCCTCGACTTCAAAGGTTGTACGCATCAGCAGAAACTCGCCCTCTCCCCAGGTTGAGGGAACGTTCTTGAGAGTAATGCCGCTGTGTTTCCATGAGCCCTTCCCGATGGGTGCCTTGCCTTCGGCCCAGTTGCTGTCATCAAATTGAGGGAGGTGCCAATTTTCAATTCCGGCGGGCAGCGTCACGTCACGGAATCGTCTGGCATCATATTTCTTCAGTTTGTCCTTCTTCTCGGTGGCATCGACCGAAGCGAAGCGCCAGATCCGTTCTTCTGGCAGAGGCTTGCCGACAGGCTTCCAGTAGCCATCCCATTTTCGCTCTCTGTTGATCGTGCCGTCGGTTTTCAATGTTTTCGCGACGCTAACGATATCGTTGTACTTACCTTGCTTGGATTCTGCGACCTCGATGGCAGGATCCCAGAAGGGGGCCGTCTCAACCGCAACAACAGTGCCCCTGAACTCGGGCATGTCTGCCGGTGCAGCCATGGTTTTTCGGAAAACTTGATTATCGCCCATCCCACCGACTCCCAGCACGCCGATGACAAACGGCATCTTCGGGGCGGACAGATCTTTCCGAACGTCGCGAATGAACTGGGCCAGCAGGTCCGAATAGACGTCGTATTTTCCGGGTTTGTCGGGGCCGGGATACGTCGTCCCATCGACTAAGTCATTAAATCCCTGAAGCCAGACAAAACCCGCCAGCTCATAGCCATTCTTCGCGTCATAGGCCGGACAGACCCGTTTGGGATCTGCCAGCACCATTTTCACATGGTCAATCATCATCCGGTAAAACACGCCTGAGGCGGCATCCTTTTCATCTCTCCATTTCTTGCGGTCCTCTAGTTTGGGAATCCCATGTGCGCCCTGAGGGTGTCTGTCCCACTCCTCTTGAATTACCTTGGGCAGCAGGTAGGGCCCGGCGCTGGGTGGACGGAATTCAGTATTGAGCGATCGGCCGCCCCAGGCGGTCTTGATGATCAAAATGGGTTCATTGAGCTCTTTTTCAATATAGATTCCGAAGGTGAACTCAGGACCAATATTGCTACACATTTTGGTGGGTTGATCCCCACGTGCTCCAAAACCGGCGGTCAATTTCCCCAACCCCTCGCCATTGGCACTGCCATCGTAAGGTCCGGTCAAATAAGACATCCAGACCTGATCACAGACGCGTGGGCTTCCATCCAAGTTGCGCATCTCCTTGAGAAGGGGTGCCGTGAGTGGATCTTTGCCGATGTAGTCAAAGGTGCTGATTGCGGCATGACCCTCCATGTTTGATTGTCCGGCGAGAATAAACACCTTCAAGGGCTTTGCCAAAGCGTATGGAGAGAGGGCGAACATCAATACTGCAGCCAGAAAGACAGTTGGTTTCATGGTCATTTAGCGGTTGGATATTTTAGTCTTAAGATTGCAGCCAGAACTGTTTGCGATGAAACCCACAAGGTCATTTTGTTTTGGGGGAACTTTATCACGGTGCAAAAAATCCAATACCTATCCGCTGGCCCGGTGGGTGGCCGGCCCCGGGTGCTAGGCCTTCCTCAAACGTGCGATTTCGCCCGGACCCATGCGGCAACAGGGATCGAGGACCCTGTTTGTCTGCTTCGTTGGCTGGGCTCTGGATTTGGAAGGTCCGGCAAATGAGTCCGAGGAGAACCCGCTTCATCGTGCGTCTCGGTTGAGCCGGATGAGGCTCGGAGAGAGGGTGGAGGCTTGGATGGCCGCGATCGTTTCGCGCACGGTCTTGGCCTTTTGCCGCATCAAATTTTTCGGGAAGTCCGGCTCATCGTTCTCGAAGTAGTTTGCGATCCGGGTCAGGTCCGCAATGGCGACCTTGGCGTGCGTTCCGTAGCTGAGGAGGACTTCCATGATCTCCGGTGTCCGGAGTTCGCTCGCCCAAGGATTCTGTTCACGGGTGTATTTCACGCACGCGGCAACGCCTTCCTCGATGTGGTGCTTGGCGAGGACGCGCAGGCCTTCGAGACGGATTTCGTCGGCGAACATCTCGCCGCTGGGAGCGGGCTGCATGATCGCCTCGTGGATGGCGGGCAGGAGAGGCCTGATCTCGTCGAGGGAAAGGTGGCGATAGACGGAACCCATGCTGCTGCGAGCCCGTCCATCTTCATTTTTCAAGCCGGCTTGCACGGCCTTGTAGAGCGTCGGGCGATCCACGCCCTCCAACGACCGACCCAGCATGCCTTCTCGGTTGAAGAGGGCGAAAGCCAGGTAGCGCTGCTGCATGCCACGAGGGTCTTTGGCCGTATCCACACGCGCCATGATTTCGAGAAGCTGGGGCACCGTGTTCGATGCGGGCTTTCCGATAGCAGCGAGTGCGTCTGCGGCCTTGATGCGGAGCCAGAGGTCTTCGTGCAACAGGGACTTCCCGAGGGCCTCGATGGCGGGGGTGCTTCGTCCACGCAGGAAGGTCAACGCCTGGCTGGCGCCGTAGCGGGCGTTGAGGTTGGGAGATCCCTGCATCTCGACCAAGGGCGCGATGGGGACATCCTTCCGGCGGCCCAGGGCCATGGCTGCCCGCTCGCGCACGATGGGCGACCAGCTCTGAAGGCGTTCCATGAGTTGCGCGATGCTCAGCCCGTCGTAGAAGCCGTTGCGGTCTTTGTTGTTCCAACCGCGGCCGTCGAGGACCAGCGATTGGGCCGCCGCGGCGTCGAGTCGCGGCACCGATCCTTCCACCTTGCCGGTCAGGTAGAGTTTCTTCAGCGGCATGGCGTAGGCCAACAGGTAGGAGCCCGTGGCATCCCAGCCTTCATAACTGTCGTGTTCGGGCTCTGGCGGGCCTTGGTGCCGGTAGCTGTGATCCCCGCGTCGGGCTAGGTCGAAGTACCAACTGCCGAACTCGGTCATCCATGCGCCGGTGGCGTTGGGTCCGGACTGGGCGATGCCGGGCATGGCCCAAAGGAGGTTGAAGAAGTTGCCGGTGTGCCCGCAATCGCGCTCCGAACCGTGGGAAGCAACGCTCATCCGCGAGAAGAACTCCGCGCCCTTCGATTCATCGATCAGGTTAAAGAGGACCGCGGCCATCCCGCATTTGCCGTTGTCCTCATGAGTTTCGATCCATGGATGATGGTCTCCGTAGGGGATCGCGCCCTTGTGGATGTAGAAACGCATCAGGCGTGCGCTGCGTTCGATGGCGAGGTCCACGGCCGGATCCTTCACGCCCGCCTTCCGTGCCAGCACCAGAGAGATCGTGAGGGGTACGCCCGGGGAGTTCATCATGCCGTAGCCGTAAAGGCGTCCGTCGGGCCGGGCGAACTTGTGCCCCCAAGAGCCTACGGCGCTCTGGCCGCGGGCGGCCTCCAATGCGAGGCGTTTCAACCCCGGCATGAACGAGGTATCACCCGTTGCTAGTTGGTACTCCGACAGCAGCAACATGACGTAGCCGAAATACCATGTTGCCATGTCGTTGGACTCGTAGTGCGACGCCCACGCGACCTCCCTCCGGATTAGCGGAAGATGGTGGGTGTCGCCGCTGGCCAGCAGCGCGAGTGCATTGAGAGATCGGGGGATGGCATCGATCCTTCGGGCGTAGGAGGGATCCTCCATCCGTTGGGCCAGGGCTCGGCACCCAGCTTCGAGAATGCGTTTGGACTTCAGACAGTCAAAGGGGGCGGTGGCGCTGTACGTTCCCAGGACGGGAAGCTTCAACGCGACCTCCGTCGAACTGCCCGTGCGCCATCGGGTCAGGGTGAGTTGGCCGTGTCCCGCCTCGGACTCGGCCAGTGTCAGGGCCTTGCCGAGTTCGGTGCGTGGGTCGTGGGAAAACGGCTTGCCGCCCGCACCGAGAATCACGTCTCCGACCGCCAGAACACCTTCGGCCGGAGAACCCGTTTCAACCCGTGTGATGGCGATCTGACGGGCATCGGAAGTGACCAGTTGGTCGCAGAAGATCCAACCTCGCAGACCCGTGGCCCCCAGATTCCAGTCGTGCTGGGCGCCCTCGGGGATCTTATCCCCCTGGGTGAAATCGGGGATCTTCAATTCGCGACTCTTACCTGCCGCAACGAGGGACGCCGGCAGTACGAAAAACGCCGCCAGTAGGATGGATTGCAGCAGGGGTTTCACAGGGGTGGAGTCGCGGGTCAGTGGATGCCGCGGTGGATGATGTCGAGCGAAAGGACCGCATAGGCGGTGACCAGATTGGGATCCTTTTCCCACCAGCGTGCGTTGGTGTTGGCCCATGATCCGTCCGTGCGTTGGAGGTTGATTAGGCGCAGGGCGACCTCGCGACGCCAGTGGATCCTCCGGCCGTCCTTCAATTCCAGCGTGTCGACCCGGGCGGTGTTCAGGGCCTTGGTCATGAGATGCAAGTAGTAGTATAGGCCCTGGAGATCCATGCCGGGATTCTCGTCGAGGGTGTAATTCGAGCGCAGCCAATCGAGCACAGCGACCACCCTCGGATCCTCATGCTGGAGATCGGCGTAAATGTAGCTGAGCAACCCCGCATAACTGATGCTGCCGTAGGACCGCAAAGCCGCCCGTCCGGTGAGCGCGTTGGTCTCGCCGCCGGCCATGCTGTGCCCGGGATAATAGACAAATCCGCCGCGGTTGCGGACGTCGTCCGAGGCCCAAGGTTGGCGGTTGTGACTGGGCAGGTTCTGGCAGTTCTGGACGAATTGAAGGACAGCCTTCCAGTCCACGTCCTGCTTGGGGACGGTGGATTCGCCTGCCTGGAGATATCGCGTGTAGTGCAGGGCTTCCAACGCCGTCAGCGTGTTGTTCATGTCGGAGTGGGCGTATTTGTCGCCGTATCCGATTCCTCCGTCGAACGGTGAGTCCATTTTCCCCGGTTCACCCAGATCCATCTGCGAGCGGATCACGAAGGTCCGGGCGCGACCGAGGATCCCGTCATGGGCCGGATTGCCCGACGCGGCCAACGCCACCATGGACAGGGAGGTGTTGTAGTTGATGAGGGACGTTCGGTAGATGCTGCCGTCGGGCTTCACGGCCCCGAGGACGAATGCGTATCCCTTAGAGAGGGACGCAGGGAGGTTCGTCTGGAAGCGTCGGGTGGGTTCACCCATGAATGCGGTCAGGATCAGAGCGGTGGGAGCAACGTGATCTTGAGTGGACCACCAGCCGTTGGTGTTCTGGCTGGCGAGGAGGGAGGCCAGACCTCGGTCGATGGCGTTTTGGATCTCGTGACCCAACGAACTGTCGATGGGCGACGGGGGCTTCACGGTCTTCGAGTTGTCTGCGGCCAGCGCTGGACCGGCAAGGAGGCTCAAAGCCAGCAAAAGGCATCTGAGGGCTGCGGGCATGGGTGTCTTCATGGGGCGGATGGCTTCGGTGGCGCGGGCGGCATGGGCTCGTCGAGCAGGAGGTGGATCGCTGTCTGGTTTGTCAGGGCAGGTTTGAGGAACGTGGTTAGCTGACCCAAGGTAAGGTCGGGTGGCACGAATGCGAGTAAGACGTTGGGGCGGGGGCGACGATTCGGGCTGCGGTGCCTTTCCCGATCGGCCTCTAGTTCCCGGCCCAAATCAGCGGAATCCAAGAGGGGACGCTCGATGCATTCCAGCTCCGAGCCAGAGGCGCCCTCCCTCCGCACGGATTCGACGAGCAGCAGGTGGCCAGAGATCCGGCCATCCTTCTGGTGCAGGGCCAGTTCGGGCGGATGGGCTCGGCGTTCGGTGCGATTGAGGAGTTGCCGGTCTGGAGTGAACGCACGGTAGTAGGGATCGCCGGGCAGCGGAGGTTCGATGCGGATCCCTTGTTCGCTATCCAATGAATCGAGGATTTCGGCCAGCGCCTGGACGGACGCGAGTTGGATCGCGGGCGACCAGTGGAGCGTGAGGAAGGGGATGCGCTTCTGGCGGTCGAGTGCCGCGATCGCGATGACCGCGGAGACCAAGGTTCCATCGGGGTTCAGGACGGTGGAACCCTCCCGTAGTTGGACCCGGAGGTTGGCCAAGGCTTCGACCTTGGATCCCGGCGGTTTTCCGGTGCCGGGAGCCGCGTCAATCTGCAGGACCAGATCCTGGACGCTCTTCGAACCCAGCGGAAGGACCGGTTCGATGGCCAGAGTCAGGAGTGCTCCTTCGGCGATTTTGAAGTCGGGATTTACGGTGGTGTTCCGGTAAATCGTTTCCTTGGACACCGATCTTGGCACTTCGAGCACCGCGTAAGGCGTGCTGAAGAGGCAGGCAATCGCCATCGGTTGAACGGTGTCGGCGACGTACTCCAGGCGGTGAGGATTGTCTGGGGCAGGAATTCGCCGGGAGCCGGTGAAGAGGAAACCCTCCGGTGGAAGCGCAGAGCCGGTGCGGCGATCCATCAGGAGGTTTTCGACACGAAGGACATGGCCATTGGTGCCGATAACACTGAGTTTGAAACGTTCGCCCTTGGCCCAGAACCGATGGGTCGGTGGATGGTACGATTCGCCGGGTTCTGTCCCGATGAAGCGGAGCGCGGCGTGGATGTCGCTGGGCCTGGCGAAAGCGATGAGCAGGGACTCGTAGCCATGGTCGCTCGACTCGCTCACGACAAGGAACTCGCAGGAGGCATTGGCTCCCACGGCCGAGCGTTCCACGCGCACTTCGACGCGTTGTTTGCGTCGATCGGCGATCAGGCCGGGGAGGACGAGGAGGTTGGTATCACCGGCGAACTGGCGGAGTTCGTCCTGATGGATGCGGCCGACGCGCGCCCGGTTCTCCAGATGACCGAGGGGACGGTCTTTGAAGGGGCTGTCGAACTGGGCAAGCACGGTGGCTACCGCGAAGAGCACGACAGCGACATGGAGCCAGAGCGGCATTCGGCAAAAGAAGGGTACGGCCCGTGGCGGTGTCAACGAGCCATCCCGACTGACGCTTGGAATCAAGCGCTCCAGTCACTTCGCGGAGTCGAGCACGGTGTACACCGCGCCGGCCCGATGACCGAAGAGTGCAACCGCTGGGAATGTGTGTGGAGCAGGCGCGCCAGAAAATCTCTGGAGAGCTGGCGCTGGCCTGGCATTGGAAAGGGAGGCTGGAATTGCCGCCTACTCAGGGTGGGTTGCCCACAGTTGTGACAGCGGGAGTCCGTGCAGATTCGCTGCGAAAGGAATGACCTCACTTCCGCAGCTTCGCTCGCACGAGTTCGATCGAGTGGAGGGTCAGGGTTTGGCCAGGTAGTGATTGTGGGCCCAATTCGATTGCTAGGCCGGTGATTAATCCGCTGTAGCTCGGTGAGCTCCCGAGTTGGACGACCTGACTGCGGACCTTGCCGTCGCCGGCCAACTCCAACGGCACGCTTCGCTCACGGTCGAATGGTT